>NZ_JBHSIV010000039.1:0-41868 GCF_042653685.1 Actinomycetospora atypica
CCGCCGCCGCGGCCGCGGCGCCCGCCGGTCCGGAGGCGTCCGGGTCGCCGGCCCGCCCCGACGCGTCGTCGGGACGGGGAGCCGCCCGACCGGCCGCGCAGGCCCCGGACATCCCGCCGCCGCCGGAGCCGCCCGACGAGGACGAGGTGTCCGAGGAGGACATGTACGCCGAGGCGCAGGACGGCGGGGGCGGCACCGTGGATCGTCGGACCCCCGACGACATCGCCATGGAGCTGCTCACCGAGCAGCTCGGGGCCCGCCGGGTCGACGGCGCCACCGGTCCCGCCCGCTAGGCCGGGCCCGGGGGACTCAGCCGAGGACGCGCGTCACGAAATCGATGGCCCGCGGGTAGGCGTCGAGCCGGTTGGCTCGCTTCGCGAGCCCGTGGCCCTCGTCGCCGTAGACCACGAGCTCCACCTCCACGCCGTTCCCGCGCACCGCCGCGGCCACCTGCTCGGCCTCGGACAACGGCACCCGCGGGTCGTTCGCGCCGTGGATGACGAACAGCGGGGCGCGGACGTCGCTGATGCGGTTGAGCGGCGAGGCGCGCTCGAGGAACTCGCGGTCGCGCTCGAGCGAGCCGTACTCCCGCTCCCGGTGGGCGCGGCGGTAGGGCGAGGTGTTCTCCAGGAACGTCACCAGCGAGGACATCCCGACGATGTCGACGCCCGCCGCCCACAGGTCGGGCTGGAAGGCGGCGCCCGCGAGCACCATGTAGCCGCCGTACGAGCCGCCCCACAGGGCGGAGCGGGCGGGGTCGAGGCCCAGGCGGGGCAGGAAGGCATGGATCGCGGCGAGGTCGGCGACCGAGTCGAGGCGGCGCTCGACGTCGTCGAGGGAGTACCAGCGCTTGCCGTAGCCCACCGAGCCGCGGACGTTCGGCACCAGCACGGTGTGGCCGCGCGCCACCAGCGCCTGGGTGATCGGCGAGAACGAGCGCACCGCCTGGCCCTCGGGCCCGCCGTGGATGATCAGCACGCTCGAGCCCGACGGGGTGGCGGGGGAGTAGACGAAGCACGGGACCGTCTCGCCGTCCGGGGTCGGGATGCCGACGCTCGTCGGGGTCACCAGCTCCAGGCCCTCGAGGTCGCCCGACGACGAGGCCGCGGTGCCGCTGCGCCCGGTGGCGGCGTCGACCAGGACGACGTCGGCCGGGATCGTCGGGGACGTCCAGGTCAGCGCGAGCCCGCCGGAGTCGGCCGACCAGCGCGGCAGCGTCAGGAAGTCGCCCACCCCGACGTCGGGGGTGACGACGTCGAGCCGGTGCTCGCCGGTCGCGGCGTCGTGGACGGCGAGCCGGGAGGCGCCGTCGTCGTCGGTGACCACCAGCAGCAGGCGCCCGTCGGGGGAGAGCCGTCCGGAGACGTCGTGGGCGTCGTCGGTGACGAGGTACTCGATCGTCCCGGTGTCGGGGTCGAGGCGCGCGATCCCGGTGTGGTCGCGGTCGTGGTCGGTGGTGACGAGGGCGGCGGAGCCGTCGGGGAGCCACTGCAGGCCGGTGTGGAGGGCGGGCTCGTCGGCGGGGGTGACCTCGGTGGTGGTGGCGCCGGCGAGCAGCAGCACCTGCGAGCTCATCGCGGGCCCGCCGGGCCTCGTCATGAGGGCCCGCGAGCCGTCCGGGGACACCGCGGCGCCGCCGACCATGCCGCCGCCGTCGTAGAGGACCGTCTCCGCGTCGGTGGTGAGGTCGCGGAGCACGAGGTCGAAGTCGACGCCGTTGCGGCGGTTCGTGGCGTAGACGACGCGGGCGCCGTCGAGGACCTCGGCGAGCGAGTGGATCGCGGCCGGGTCGCGCACGAGGGGCGTCAGGCCGTCGACGGTGAGCGGCTCGGCGACCTCGTCGGGACGAAGGGTGGACAGCTGGGCGCGCTCGTTGCCGTCGGTGTCGTGCGAGACGAGGACCGTGCGGGGCTCGACGCCCTTGAGGTAGCGGCCCGAGCAGGCGCCCTCGAGGGCGGTGAGCGTGCGCCGCGAGCCGTCGGGGGCGAGCTCGACGAGCTGCACCGTGCCCGAGGTGTCGTCGCCCGCGAGGACGTGGCCGTCGGCGCCGACGTCGAACGCGCGCCAGGTGCGGACGGACAGGAGACGGTGCACGAGATCGGCGGTGTCGCTCACCGGCCCCACTCTGCCCGGTTCGCCCGCGCGAACACGTCCTACCCTGGGGGCGTGCAGCCAGAACAGCCGGACATGCCCGACATGGGTGCCCTCCTCCAGCAGGCCCAGGCCATGCAGGAGCAGCTCATGAACGCCCAGGCCGAACTGGCCGAGACCGAGGTGACCGGCCAGGCCGGGAACGGTCTCGTCACGGTCACCCAGACCGCCGCGGGGGAGATCCGCGGCCTCACGATCGACCCGAAGATCGTCGACCCCTCCGACGTGGAGACGCTCCAGGACCTCGTCCTCGGGGCGCTCGCCGACGCCGCCGACGCCGCGGCCCAGCTCCAGGCCGAGAAGATGGGCCCGCTCGCCGGCGGGCTCGACATGGGCGGGCCCGCGGGTCCGCAGCTGGGGATGTAGGTGTTCGAAGGCCCGGTCCAGGACCTGATCGACGAGCTCGGACGGCTCCCCGGGATCGGGCCGAAGAGCGCGCAGCGCCTGGCGTTCCACCTCCTCGGGGCCGAGGAGGCCGACATCACCCGGCTCCAGGACGCCCTGGGCCGGGTGAAGGTCGGCGTCGTGTTCTGCGAGGTCTGCGGCAACGTCAGCGAGAAGCAGCGCTGCCGGATCTGCGCCGACGCCCGCCGCGACGCGACGCTCGTCTGCGTCGTCGAGGAACCCAAGGACGTCATGGCCGTGGAGCGCACCCGGGAGTTCCGGGGGCGCTACCACGTGCTGGGCGGGGCACTCGACCCCATGGGAGGCATCGGCCCCGACCAGCTACGCATCCGGGAACTGCTCCGCCGCATCGGCGGCCAGGAGACCGAGGGCGGCGAGCGGGAGCCGGAGATCGCCGAGGTCATCCTCGCGATGGACCCCAACACCGAGGGCGAGGCCACGGCGACGTACCTCGTCCGGCTCCTGCGCGACTTCCCCGGCCTGTCGGTCACGAAGCTCGCCAGCGGGCTGCCGATGGGCGGCGACCTCGAGTTCGCCGACGAGCTGACCCTGGGCCGGGCCCTCGCCGGTCGGAGGCCCACGTCCCCGTGAGCACTGATCCGTGTCTGGACACGGATCAGTGCTCACAGGACGAAGTCACCTCAACGCGCGGTTCACGGCCGACACCACGGCCTTGAGCGAGGCGGTGAGGATCGAGCCGTCGATGCCGATGCCCCAGACCTCGAGGTCGCGACCGGCGCCGTCGCCCACCGCGGCCTCGACGTAGGCCGCGGCCCGGGCGTCGTCCCCGGCCGACATGGCGTGCTCCGCGTAGTCGAGGACCCGCACGTCGTAGCCCACCGAGGCGAGGGCGTCGACGAACGCCGCGATCGGGCCGTTGCCGACGCCGGTCACCTCGTGGATGTCGCCCTCGACCCGCAGGGTGGCCTCCAGCTCGGCCTTGCCGTCGTCGTGCGTGGATACCCGTGAGCGGACCAGCTCCAGCGGCGTGCGCCGCAGCAGGTACTCCTCGGCGAAGATGTCGTACATCTCCTTGGCCGAGACCTCGCCGCCCTCGGTGTCGGTGACCTCCTGGACGCGCCGCGAGAACTCGATCTGGAGCCGGCGCGGCAGCTCCATCTGGTGCTCGGTCTTCATCAGGTAGGCGACGCCGCCCTTGCCCGACTGCGAGTTGACCCGGATGACCGCCTCGTACGTGCGGCCGACGTCCTTCGGGTCGATCGGCAGGTAGGGGACCTCCCACGGGTGCTCGTCGATCGGGTGCCCGGCCTCGTCGGCCTGGACCCGCATCGCCTCGAGGCCCTTGTTGATCGCGTCCTGGTGCGAGCCGGAGAACGCGGTGAAGACGAGGTCGCCGCCCCAGGGGTGGCGCTCGCCGACGGGGAGCTGGTTGCAGAACTCGACGGTGCGCCGCACCTCGTCGATGTCGGAGAAGTCGATCTGCGGGTCGATGCCCTGGCTGAACAGGTTCATGCCCAGGGTCACGAGGCAGACGTTGCCGGTGCGCTCGCCGTTGCCGAACAGGCAGCCCTCGACGCGGTCGGCGCCGGCGAGCACGCCCAGCTCCGCCGCGGCGACGCCGGTGCCGCGGTCGTTGTGCGGGTGCAGCGACAGGATGATCGAGTCGCGGCGCGCCAGGTGGCGGTGCATCCACTCGATGGAGTCGGCGTAGACGTTCGGGGTCGCCATCTCCACCGTCGCCGGCAGGTTGACGATCATCGGCTTCTCGGGCGTCGGCTCCCAGACGTCGCCCACGGCGTCGACGATCTCCTTGGCGTAGGAGAGCTCGGTGCCGGTGTAGGACTCGGGCGAGTACTGGAAGCGCCAGTCGGTCCCGGGGCGCTTCTCGGCCTCCGCGCGGACGAGCTTCGCGCCGTCGACGGCGATCTTCGTGATGCCGGCGCGGTCGGAGCGGAAGACGACGCGGCGCTGCAGGATCGAGGTCGAGTTGTAGAGGTGGACGACCGCGGAGTGCGCGCCCTCCAGCGAGGCGAAGGTGCGCGAGATCAGCTCCGGCCGGGCCTGGGTCAGCACCTGGATGCGGACGTCGCGCGGTACCGCGTCCTGCTCGATGATCTCGCGGACGAAGTCGAAGTCGGTCTGCGAGGCGGCGGGGAAGCCGACCTCGATCTCCTTGTAGCCCATGCGCACCAGCAGGTCGAACATGCGGCGCTTGCGGGCGGGGGACATCGGGTCGATCAGGGCCTGGTTGCCGTCGCGCAGGTCGACCGCGCCCCACAGCGGCGCCTTGGTGATGCGCCGGCCGGGCCAGGTGCGGTCGGGCAGCGAGACGTCCTCGACCTCGTTCTCGAAGGTCGTGTAGCGGTGGACGGGCATCCGGCTCGGGCGCTGCGTGTTCCACGCCGGCTGGTCGGCCGGGATGTCGCCGTCGGGGTGGATGACGGTCTCGCGGATGCCGGCGGACGGCATGTCGGGAGTGATGCTCATGGGAGGTCTCCGTGCTGCGGTGCGGGGTTCCCGGAGGACGAGGTCCGGGGCGACCGGCGAGCGCGCATCACCCGCGGCAGGGAGCCGGTCTCGGTCAGGCCCCGCCGCGGCTGGGAAGGAGCAGCACGCTGAACATCGTCGCCCACGGTAGACCCCCGGCCCGGGTGACGGGCAACCCGCTCCACCGGGTGATCCAGGTCCCACCCGGAGGGACCTTGCACTACCACCCGGTAGGAGGGCGTGCCATGATCTACGCCATGTCCCAGGACGCCGAGACCGGCACCCAGCGCAAGGCGAACACCTCTCAGGACCTTCGCGCGCTGGCGAGCAAGTCCATGTCGCTCGCGGCCTCGGTCATCAAGATCCTGTGCACGATCTTCGCGGCGATCCTCGTCATCCACATCGTGCTGACGGTCGCCGGGGCCAACCCCCAGAACGGCATCACGACGTTCTTCGCCAACGCCGCCGACAGCCTCACGCTCGGCATCGGGGACCTCTTCCTCCCCTCCAGCGAGTCGCTCAAGGTGATCCTCAACTACGGCCTCGCCGCCGTGGTCTGGCTGGTCATCGGGGCCGTCGTCGCGCGCATCCTCAACGCCCTCGCGCCCTGACCGGGGTCGGGTCCCGCGGGCGCCGTCTCCCGTGACGTGAGTCCCGGCCACGGCCGGGACGCCTCGGCTAGGGTGGCGGGCGATTCCTGCAGGTACTCCGCCCCGGAGGTCGGTCGAACGTGGCGCTCGTCGTCCAGAAGTACGGCGGGTCGTCCGTCCAGTCCGCGGAGCGCATCAAGCGCGTCGCGGAACGGATCGTGCGCACCCGCAAGGACGGCAACGACGTGGTCGTGGTCGCCTCCGCGATGGGGGACACCACCGACGAGCTGACCGACCTGGCGCTCGCGGTGCACCCCAGCCCGCCGCCGCGGGAGCTCGACATGCTCCTGACCTCGGGCGAGCGCATCTCCAACGCGCTGCTGGCCATGGCGATCAACGCTCTCGGCGGGCGCGCCCGGTCGTTCACCGGCTCCCAGGCCGGGATGATCACCACGGGCAAGCACGGGGACGCGCGCATCGTCGAGGTGACGCCGGCCCGCATCTTCTCGGCGCTTGCCGAGGACGGGGTGGCCCTCGTCGCGGGCTTCCAGGGCGTGAGCGCGGACTCCAAGGAGATCACCACGCTCGGCCGCGGCGGGTCCGACACCACCGCGGTGGCGATGGCGGCGGCCATGCAGGCCGACGTCTGCGAGATCTACACCGACGTCGACGGCGTCTACTCCGCCGACCCGCGCATCGTCCCGAACGCGAAGCTGCTCGAGACCATCACCTACGAGGAGATGCTCGAGATGGCCGCGTGCGGCGCGAAGGTGCTGCACCTGCGCGCGGTGGAGTACGCCCGCCGCGAGGGCGTGCCCCTGCGGGTGCGGTCCTCCTACACCGACCAGCCCGGCACGACGATCGTCGGGTCCATCGAGGAGCTCAGCGTGGAACAGGCCGTCCTCACCGGCGTGGCGCACGACCGGTCCGAGGCCAAGGTGACCGTCGTCGGTGTGCCCGACAAGCCCGGCTTCGCGGCGCGCATCTTCCGCGCGCTCGCCGACGTCGACGTCAACATCGACATGGTGCTGCAGAACGTGTCGCACCTGATGACGGGCAAGACCGACGTGACGTTCACGCTGCCGGTCAAGGACGGCCCGCGCGCCGTCGAGGCCCTCACCGCGGTGCAGGGCGAGGTCGGCCACGAGGACGTCATCTACGACGAGCACGTCGGCAAGGTGACACTGGTCGGCGCGGGGATGCGCAGCCACCCGGGCGTCACCGCCACGTTCTGCGAGTCGCTCGCCGAGGCCGGCGTGAACATCGAGATGATGAACACCTCGGAGATCCGCATCTCCGCGCTCATCCGCGACACCCAGCTCGACGACGCCGTGCGCGCCCTGCACGAGGCCTTCGACCTCGGCGGCGACACCGAGGCCGTCGTGCACGCCGGAACGGGAAGGTGACTCCCATGACCACCCTCGCCATCGTCGGGGCCACCGGTGCGGTCGGCTCCGTCATGATCGACATCATCGACGCGCGCGAGACCGTGCCGTGGTCGGAGATTCGGCTCATCGCCTCCCCGCGCTCGGCCGGGCGCCGCCTCACCGTGCGCGGGCAGGAGATCGAGGTCGTCGCGCTCTCGGAGGAGGCGTTCGACGGCGTCGACATCGCCATGTTCGACGTGCCCGACGACGTCAGCGCCGCCTGGGCGCCCGTCGCCGCCGCCCGCGGGGCGATCGCGGTCGACAACTCCGGGGCCTTCCGCATGGACCCGGACGTCCCGCTCGTGGTGCCCGAGGTCAACGCGGCCGCCGCGCACTCCCGGCCCAAGGGCATCGTCGCGAACCCGAACTGCACGACGCTGTCGATGATGGCCGCGGTCGGCGCGCTGCACCGGGCCTTCACCCTCACCGAGCTGGTGGTCGCGAGCTACCAGGCGGCCTCGGGCGCGGGCCAGGAGGGCATCGACCGGCTGCAGGCGGAGATCGCCGCGGTGGCGGGCAAGGACGTCGGGAACCGCTCGGGCGACGTGCGCGAGGCGCTGTCGGCCGCGGGCCTGTCCGACGAGTCCCCGTTCCCGGCCCCGCTCGCGCTGAACGTGGTGCCGTGGGCCGGCTCGTGGCGCGAGGGCGGGTGGAGCTCCGAGGAGCTCAAGGTCCGCAACGAGTCGCGGAAGATCCTCGGGATCGACGACCTCAAGGTCTCCGCGACCTGCGTGCGCGTCCCGGTGATCACCACCCACGCGCTCGCCGTGCACGCGACGTTCGCCTCGCCGGTCGACGTCGAGACCGCCCGCCAGGTGTTCGCGGCGCAGCCGTCGATCGTGCTGGTCGACGAGCCCCGCGAGGGCCGGTTCCCCACGCCGGCCGACGTCGTCGGCGAGGACCCCACCTACGTGGGGCGCGTGCGGCAGGCGCTCGACTTCCCGAACACGCTCGACTTCTTCGTGTGCGGGGACAACCTGCGCAAGGGCGCGGCGCTCAACACCTACGAGATCGCCGAGGAGCTCGTCCGCTCCTGATTCCCGGACGGGCTTCACGGACGGCCGCGTAGGGCACTCTCTCCGGGACGGCGTACACCACAGCCGACGAGGAGTGACCGTGACCCAGAACGACCTCACCACGAACGTCGCGACCGACGACGCCGGGATTCCGGTACAGAGCCAGGAGTTCTCGCTCACCGTCGGTCAGGGTGGACCCCTGCTGCTGCAGGACCACTACCTGATCGAGCAGATGGCCAACTTCAACCGCGAGCGCATCCCGGAGCGCCAGCCGCACGCGAAGGGCTCCGGCGCCTTCGGCACGTTCGAGGTGACCCAGGACGTCTCGCGCTTCACGAAGGCCGCGGTGTTCCAGCCCGGCGAGGTGACCGAGGGGATCATCCGGTTCTCCACCGTCGCCGGCGAGCGGGGCAGCCCCGACACGTGGCGCGACCCGCGCGGCTGGTCGCTGAAGCTGTACACCCGCGAGGGCAACTGGGACATGGTCGGCAACAACACGCCGGTCTTCTTCGTCCGCGACCCCATGAAGTTCCAGAACTTCATCCGCTCGCAGAAGCGCCGCGCCGACAACGGGCTGCGCGACCACGACATGCAGTGGGACTTCTGGACGCTCTCGCCGGAGTCGAAGCACCAGGTCACGTGGCTCATGGGCGACCGGGGCGTGCCCGAGACCTGGCGGCACATGAACGGGTACTCGAGCCACACCTACATGTGGATCAACGCCCAGGGCGAGGAGTTCTGGGTGAAGTACCACTTCATCTCGGACCAGGGCGTGCAGACCATGACCCAGGACCGCGCCGACGAGATGTGCGGGATCGACAACGACTACCACCGGCGCGACCTGTTCGACGCGATCGCCCGCGGTGAGTTCCCGTCGTGGACGCTGAAGGTGCAGGTCATGCCCTTCGAGGACGCGAAGACCTACCGCTTCAACCCGTTCGACCTGACGAAGGTGTGGCCGCACGGCGACTACCCGCTGCAGGAGGTCGGGCGGCTCACGCTGAACCGCAACCCGGTCGACTTCCACACCGAGATCGAGCAGGTCGCGTTCGAGCCGAACAACCAGCCCCCCGGCCTCGGGCTCTCGCCCGACCGGATGCTGCTGGCCCGCGGGTTCTCCTACGCCGACGCGCACCGCGCCCGGCTCGGGGTCAACTACAAGCAGATCCCGGTCAACGCGCCGAAGAACCCGACGAACGCCCAGACCCACGCGGGGGCGATGCGGGTGGTCAACTCGGTCGACCCGGTGTACGCGCCCAACTCCAAGGGCGGCCCGCAGGTCCCGCAGGGCCACGTGAACCAGGTCCCCACCTGGTACGCCGACGGCGACATCCAGCGCGCCGCGTACGTCCAGCACCCGGAGGACTCCGACGAGGGCCAGGCCCGCACGCTGATGATGGAGGTCTGGGACGACGCCGCGCGCGAGCGCTTCGTCACCAACGTCTCGGGCCACCTCGCGGGCGGGGTCGGTGAGGACGTCCTCGAGCGGGCGTTCGACTACTGGAAGTCGATCGACCAGGGCATGGGCGAGCGCGTCGAGCGGGCCACCCGCGAGGCCCTCGGCCAGGAGGTCCCGCAGCTCTCCCAGAGCTGATCCGCCGCCACGACAGCACGACGACGGGCCCGGCCGCAGGAATGCGGACCGGGCCCGTCGCTGTTGTATCTATCAGCACGGATCACCAGCTCAGGAGGCAGAAGACCATGGCAGGCGCACCCATTACGAGCCCGCTCCCCGCCGAGGCGCAGGACGTCGTCGGCCGGGTGCTGCAGGAGGCCGTCGCCGACCTCACCGACCTGTCGATCATCGGCAAGCAGGCGCACTGGAACGTGCTGGGCCGCACCTTCCGCGACGCGCACCTCCACCTCGACGAGCTCGTCGACCTCGCCCGCACGCAGACCGACCAGGTCGCGGAGCGCGCGGCGACCCTGGGCGTCTCGCCCGACGGGCGCGCCGAGACCGTCGCCAAGACCAGCGGCCTGCCGGCGTTCGACGAGGGGTGGCACTCCGTCGAGGAGGTCACCGCCGCGGTCGTCGAGATCCTCGCGGTCCTGATCCAGCGCCACCGCGCCCGGATCGCCGCCACCTCCGACGCCGACCCCGTCACCGAGGACCTGCTCATCGGGCAGACCGCGGCGCTCGAGGAGGCCCACTGGATGTGGCAGGCCAAGCAGGCCTGACCTTCCGCGCGACCGACCCCCCAGGGCATCGCCGGCTCCGGCCGGCGGTGCCCTGCGTCGTTCTCAGAGCTCGGAGCGCCGCTGCGAGAGGGTCCGGGCGAGGTCGCGGAGCTTGACGTTGAGGTCCTGCGAGGTGCGCCGCAGGATGTCGAAGGCCTCGTCGGCGGTGGCTCCGCGGCGCTCCATGAGGATGCCCTTGGCCTGGCCGATCACGTCGCGCGACTCGAGCCCCTCGGTGAGCTGGGCGGTCCGCAGCTTCTCGGCCTCGAGGTGGCGGGCCGCGCGCAGGGCGACGGCGGCGTGGGCGGCGAGGAGCAGCATCGAGTCGCGGTCGACGCCGTCGACGTCGTCGGGATCGGAGAAGTACAGGTTGAGCGCCCCCAGCCGCGGCCGCTCGCCGCCGGGGAACATGCCCGTGGCGCACACGGCCCGGAAGCCCAGCTCGGCCACGCGCGGGCCGAAGCGGGGGTAGCGCTCGTCGTGGGCGAGGTCGCGGCTGACGGTGAAGGCCGAGCTCGAGTCGGCGGTGACCTCGATGCAGGGCCCCTCGTTCGTCCCGTACTGGATCTCGTCGGCCCGCGAGGCCGTCGGGTCGGTCTCGACCGGGGTGTGGAAGGTGCCGTCGGGCTCCCGCAGGGTGACCGAGACGGTCGCGGTCTTCGGCCCGATCTCGGCGGCCCGGCGGACCACGCGCTCGAGGACCCCGACGACGCCCTCCTCCGGCGGCACGGTGAACAGATCGTGGCTCAACGCCAGGAACTGCTCGGCGAGCGGCCCGAGCTCGTCCTGCCGCGGCAGGACGACGCCGTCGACGCTCTCACCGTGCCCGTCGTCGACGAAGCGGCGCCGGGCCAGCATCCACTGCTCGTCGGTCGCCATGACACGGTGTCTGCCCCGGTCGGTGGGCCTTCAACCATCACGCGTACTTGCTGCCGGAACCCGCCTCGAAGTAGTGCCCCTTCTCGAGGTCCTCCAGCAGCCCGGGCCCGGTCGGGGCCCAGCCCGTGACCTCCCGGGTGAGGGCGCTGGAGGCCGGACTGTCGAGCCCGAGGAACATCGCGAGGAAGCCGAAGTGCTCCCCGGCCTCGTCGTCGGGCACCGGGCGCACCGGCACGTCGAGGTGGCGCCCGATCACCTCGGCGATCTCGCGGACCGGCACGCCCTCGTCGTCGGCCCCGTGCAGGACCGACCCGGCCGGCGCGACCTCGATCGCCAGGCGGAAGAGCCGCGCCGCATCCTGCACGTGCACGGCCGTCCAGCGGGCCGACCCGTCCCCGGGGAAGCCCGCGACGCCCCGCCGGCGGGCGATCCCGACGAGCGTGGGGACGAAGCCGCCGTCGCCCTCGCCGTGCACCGTGGGGGAGAGGCGGACGACGCTCGAGCGCAGCCGCGGGGCGAGGCCGAGGGCGAGGTCGGCGCTCGCCTGCCGGCCGGCGGCGGGGGTGCCCGGGAGCGGGACGTCGCGCTCGGTGGCGGGCCGACCGTCGGCGAGCCCGAGGATCCCGCCGGCGATGGTGAGCGCGCCGCCGTCGGGCAGCGCCCCGCCCAGGGCCTCGATGGCCGCGAGGTCGGAGCCGATCGCCTCGGCGTAGCCGCCCGAGAAGGCGACGTCGTGGCGGAAGGCGAGGTGGACGACGGCGTCCGCGTCGGCGGCGGCCGCGCGCAGGACGTCGAGGTCGCCGATGTCGCCCCGGACGGCGGTGGCGCCGGCGGCCTCGACCGCCGCCGCGGAGGCGTCGGAGCGGGCGAGGCCCCGGACGTCGTGGCCCGCCCGGACGAGCTCCGGGACGACGGCGGAGCCGATCCAGCCGGAGGCACCGGTGACGAAGACGCGCATGGGGACGACCTCTCGAACTCTCATGTCAGGGACTGACATGGACCGTACACTGCGATGTCAGGTGCTGCCATCACTAGACTCTGGCTCATGGGTCGTTGGGCACCGGGCGCGGGCGGCCGCCTGCAGCAGGCGGCCTACGAGCTGTTCGCCGAGCGCGGCTACGAGCAGACCACCGTCGCCGACATCGCCGCGCGCGCCGGGCTGACCGAGCGGACCTTCTTCCGGCACTACACCGACAAGCGCGAGGTGTTCTTCGCGGGCCAGGACGGCCTCGTCGACCTCGTGGTCGGCGGGATCACCGACGGCCCGCCCCTCGAGGCGGTCGTCCGCGCGTTCGAGGGCGCGACGTCGTTCTTCGCCGACCGCCGCGCCGGCGCCCGGGTGCGCCAGGAGGTCGTCGACGCCCACCCCGAGCTGCAGGAACGTGAGCTCGCGAAGCTGGCCCGGGTCGCCGCGGGCGTGGCGGCGGCGCTGCGCGGGCGCGGGGTGGGGGAGCCGGCCGCGACGCTCGCGGCCGAGTCCGGCGTGACGGTCTTCCGGGTCGCGTTCGGGCGCTGGGTGGCCGAGGACGCCGACCGCGGGCTCGACGAGGTCCTGCGGGAGACCTTCGCCGAGCTCCGCGCCGTCGTCGGCTAACCGAGCGCCGTCCCCAGGTGGCTGCGGGCGGCCTGCTCGAGGTGGGTGAGGTCGCTCGCGACGCTGACCCAGGTGAAGCCCTCCGCGAAGCGCCGGGCGGCCCCGTCCCCGCTCGGGGTGTGGATGCCCGCGACGACGCCGGCCGAGGCGGCCGCCGCCCGGACCCGCTCGAGGGCGGCGGCGAACACGTCGTCGTAGGCCGGGTCGTCGGGAGTGGCGCCGCCGAGGCCGAGCCGCAGGTCGGACGGGCCGATGTAGAGGCCGTCGACGCCCGGGGTCGCGGCGATCTCCTCGACGTTCTCCAGACCCTCGGCGGTCTCGATCATCGGGAGGCAGAGCACGGCCGCGTCGGTCTCCGCGGGCGTCGTCGGGAACCGCAGTTCGGCGCGGACCGGGCCCATCGAGCGTCGTCCCACGGGCGGGTAGCGGCACGCCGCGACCGCGGCGCGGGCGTCCTCGGCGGAGTTCACCATCGGGATGATCACGCCCGCCGCGCCCGCGTCGAGCGCCTGCCCGATCCAGAACTGCCGGTTGTCCTGCACCCGGACGAGCCCGGCGCAGCCCCGGGCGTCGAGCGCGGTCAGGCCGTCGAGGATCGCCCGGTAGTCGAGCAGGCCGTGCTGGGCGTCGAAGCAGACGTAGTCGTAGCCGGTACCCGCGATCCGCTCGACGGCCTGCGGGTTGTCGCTGAGCACCCAGTAGCCGACGGTCCGCGCCCCGCTGCGCAGCTTCTCCGCGAGAGTCATGGGGTCATCCTCCGATCGGGACGGACAGGTCGAGGGCGCGGCGCACGAACGCGATCTCGGCCGCCGTGTGGCGCAGGGTCTCGGCGACCACGAGCGAACCGTGCCCGGCGTCGTAGCGCACCATCGCGTAGGGCTTGCCGCGTTCGGCGAGGGCGGCCAGGTAGTTGTCGATCTGGCGGATCGGGCAGCGCGGGTCGTTCTCGCCCGCGAGCACCAGCACCGGCGCGACGACCGCGTCGACGTAGGTCAGCGGCGAGGCCGTCCGGTACCGGTCCGGCACCTCGGTGGGCGAGCCGCCGAACAGCGAGCGGTCGAAGGCCCGCAACGGCTCCATCTCGTCCTCGTACGCCGCGAGGTAGTCGGCCACCGGCACGCCCGCGGCCCCGACGGCCCAGCGCTCCGGCTGCACCCCCAGGCCGAGCAGCGTGAGGTACCCGCCCCACGACCAGCCCTCGAGCACGCACGCCCGCGGATCGGCCAGGCCCGACTCCACGGCCCAGGCCTGGACGACCGCGAGGTCCTCGAGCTCGGTGGTGCCCGGTCGGCCCTCGATCGCGTCGCGCCACGCCGTGCCGTAGCCCGACGACCCGCGGTAGTTCACGTGCACCACGGCGAAGCCCGCGTCGAGCCACACCGCCCGCACGGCGGAGTACCGGTCCTCGTCGGCCGCCTGCGGACCGCCGTGGATCATGAACAGTGTCGGGACCGGGCCCTCGGTGCCCTCGGGTCGCGCGTAGAGCGCGTGGACGTCGCCGCCCGGGCCCGGGACCCAGGCGTCGTCGAGCCGGACCGACGGGGCCGGCCGGTCGCCGGGCGGGGTGAGCAGCACCTCGTCCGTGCCGTCGGGCCGCAGCACCCGCACCGACGACGGCTGCTCCGCCGAGGACCAGCCGTACTCGATCGAGCCGTCGGGCCGTACGTCCGCGCCGCCCACCGAGCCCTGCGCGGTGGGGAGGTCGGTCAGCTCGCGGGTCTCGAGGTCGAAGCGGTGCAGCGACGTCCGGCCGGCGCGGGTGTGCGCCACGATCAGCGCCCTCGCGTCGGGGTAGAAGCCGGCGCTGACGTCGCCGGGGAGGTCGATGTCGAGCTCGGTCTCGGTGCCCGTCACCGGGTCCCAGATCAACAGCTCGTCGCGGCCGCGGCGCTCGTGGGCCACGAGCAGGCGGCTGTCGCCCGCCACCGGCGCGAACTCCACGGGGTCGAGCCCCTTGCCCTCGCCGTCGTACAGGTCCGCGACCGCCGAGCCGTCGGCCACCGTGAGCACCCGGATCGCGGGATGGCGGGAGTCGCCGTGCTCGGAGTGGGAGATCGCGAGCAGCGACTCGTCGCGCGAGAGGGCGCCGATGCCGGCGTCCTCGGTGTGGGCGTAGACCGTCCGCAGGTCGGTCTCCCCGACGCGGACGGCCAGCACCGAGCCGTCGTCGGTGGACCAGCCGATCGCGGTGGTCGTCGTGCCGAGGTCGAGGCCCGCCGGGTAGCCGCGCTCGGCGCCCGGCACGGCCGGGGCGGCGTCCCCGCCGGCGAACGGCTCGCACACCCAGGTGCCGAACTCGTCGCCGTCGGTGTCGTCGAACCACCAGATCCACTCGCCGTCGGTGGAGACGGTGGCCCCGCGGGTGCCGTTCGGCCGGTCGGTCACCTGCCACTGCTCGCCGCTGCCGCGGTCCCAGGCGTAGACCTCCCACGTCCCGCTCGCGTTGGAGGAGTAGACGCTGCGGGCCGGGGCGTCGCGGGCCCAGTCGGGCACCGAGATGCGGGCGGCGGTGAACCGCCCGCGCCATCGGGCCTCGGCCTCCGGATCGGCGAACAGGGCCTCGGGGACGTCCACGGTGGGGTCGGTACGGGTGTCCACGGCCCGATCATGCCCGGCCCGACGGGTTCCGGCGCCCGTCGGGCAGGATGCGTGCGCGATGGAGCGTGACGCGACGAGTCGGACGGATCCGCCCGACGACGACCTCCCCAGTCCGGCCCGCGCCTTCGACTTCCTGCTCGGGGGCGACGCGAACACCCTCGTCGACCGGGAGTTCATCGCCGCCGCCCGCGTCGTCCTCCCCGACATGGCCCCGATCGCGCGCGACGTGCGGACCTTCTCCCGGGCCGTCGTCGGCCACCTCGCCGCCTCCGGGATCGACCAGTTCCTCGAGATCGGTTCCGGCCTGCCGACCGTGCGGCCCGTGCACGAGGTCGCGCCCGGGGCCCGCGTCGTCTACGTCGACGTCGACGACCGCACGGTGGAGCACGCCCGGCGCCTGCTGCCCGACCGGCCCGGCCTGGTGGCCCTGCAGGGCGACGTCCGGGACGTCCCGGCGATCCTCGCCGACCCGGCGTTCCGGAGGACGATCGACCTCGCCCGCCCCCTCGGCGTGCTCCTCATCGGCCTGCTCCACTACGTGGAGGAGGCCGAGGCGCGGCGCGCCCTGCGCGAGCTGCACGCGGCCGTGGTCCCCGGCAGCGTCGTCGCCGTCAACGCGATCACCGACGTCGGCCGACCCGACATCACCGACTGGGTCGCCTACTCCCACCAGGGCCTGTCCTACCCGCCGCGGCTGCGCCCGCTCGAGGAGCTGGCGCAGTGGTTGGCCGACTGGGAGATCCTCCCGCCGGGTTGGGTGTCGGCGCCGCACTGGGTTCCCGACGATGCCGCGGTCCCGGGCCCGGCGGAGACCCGCTCCGCTCAGTGGGGTGTGGTGGCCCGGCGGGTCTGAGATACCGGCGGCCTGAGCGTGGCGCCTGACTGACGTCCAGTGTCAGCGACGTGCCATCGCTGACACCATGGCGAGGTGATCGACTCCCTGGCCCACGGCGCCGTAACCGAGCTCCGCATCGCCCGGCCCGAGCGGCGCAACGCCCTCGACACCGCGCACTGCCGGGACCTGCACGCGGCCCTCGACGCCGCGCTCGCCGACGGCGCCCGGGCGATCGTGCTCACCGGGGAGGGCACCGCGTTCTGCTCCGGGGCCGACCTGCACACCGTCGGCGACGCCGGCTTCCTCGACGCGCTCTACGCGATGCTGCAGCGGGTGGTCGAGGTGCCGGTCCCGGTGGTCGCCGCGGTGAACGGCCCGGCGATCGGCGCGGGCACGCAGCTGGCGATCGCCGCCGACCTGCGCGTGGTGGCCGAGGGCGCCGTGTTCGGCCTCCCCACGGCCGGCCTCGGGCTGGCGGTCGACCCGTGGACCGTCCGCCGGCTCGCGCTGCTGGCGGGCGGCGGGCCGGCGCGCCGGATGCTGCTGGCGTGCGAGCGGCTCGACGTCACCGCGGCGGCGGGGCTGGTCGACCGGCTCGGGACCCCGGACGACGCGCTCGCGTGGGCCGGGGAGATGGCGGAGCTGGCCCCGCTGACGCTCGCGTACAACAAGCTCGCCGTGAACCGGCTCCTCGAGGACGCCACCGACCCGGAGACCCTCGACGCCCTCGGCGCGGCGTTCTCCGCCTGCTGGGCGAGCGACGACCTCGTCGAGGGCCGCCGGGCCCGGGAGGAGAAGCGCGCGCCGCGCTTCGTCGGGAAGTAGGTTCTCCCGCAGCGGACGCACCTCGGGGGGGCCACGTGACCGGTACCGAGCAGGAGTCGGGCACGCAGTTGCAGGCGGGTCTGCGCGACCGCCACGTCACGATGATCAGCATCGCCGGGGTGATCGGCGCCGGCCTGTTCGTGGGGTCGGGGACGGCGATCTCCACCGCAGGCCCGGCCGTGCTGCTCTCCTATCTGTTCGCCGGCACGCTGGTCGTACTGGTGATGCGGATGCTGGGGGAGATGGCGGCCGCCCGGCCCGACTCCGGCTCGTTCTCCACCTACGCCGACGACGCGATCGGGCCGTGGGCGGGCTTCACCGTCGGGTGGCTGTACTGGTGGTTCTGGGTGCTCGTGATCCCGGTGGAGGCGACGGCCGCGGCCACGATCCTCAACTCCTGGGTCGACTCCGTCCCGCAGTGGGCCTGGGCGCTGGTGATCACGGCGCTGCTCACGCTCACCAATCTCTTCGACGTGTCGAACTACGGCGAGTTCGAGTTCTGGTTCGCCCTGCTCAAGGTGGTCGCGATCGTCGCCTTCATCGTCTTCGCGGCGCTGGTCGTCGCCGGGGTCCTGCCGATCGGCGACGTGAGCGGGCTGTCCAACCTGGTGTCGCAGGGCGGCTTCGCGCCGAACGGGTTCGGCGCCGTGGTCGCGGCCGTGCTGGTGACGATGTTCAGCTTCATGGGCACCGAGATCGTCACGATCGCGGCCGCCGAGTCCGACCGCCCGGCCGAACGGATCCGCAAGGCCACCCGCTCGGTGATCTGGCGGATCTCGATCTTCTACCTCGCCTCGATCCTGCTGGTCGTCGCCATCGTGCCGTGGACCGATCCCCGCCTGCCCGACGACGGCTCCTACCAGGCCGCGCTCGACGT
This sequence comes from Actinomycetospora atypica, assembly GCF_042653685.1. Lineage (NCBI taxonomy): Bacteria > Bacillati > Actinomycetota > Actinomycetes > Pseudonocardiales > Pseudonocardiaceae > Actinomycetospora > Actinomycetospora atypica. Next base: position 17,824 of record NZ_JBHSIV010000039.1, read on the forward strand.
GCTCGGCATCCCCGGGGCGAAGGCGATCGTCGACGTGGTCGTCCTCGTCGCCGTCGCGAGCTGCCTGAACTCGGCGCTCTACACCGCCTCGCGGATGATCTACTCGCTCGGCCGCCGGGGGCAGGCGCCGGACGCGGTGACCCGGACGACGGCCCGGGGCGTCCCGCGGACCGCCGTGCTGGCCTCCACCGCGATCGGGTTCCTGACGGTGATCGCGAACTACGCCTTCCCGGAGGAGGTCTTCGCGACCCTGCTCGCCACCTCCGGGGCCGTGGCGCTGCTGGTCTACCTCGTGATCGCGGTGTCCCAGCTGCGGATGCGTCGGGCGCTCGAGCGCGACGGGACCGACATGCCGGTGCGGATGTGGGCCTACCCGTACCTGACGTGGGCGGTCGTCGTGATCATCCCGGTGATCCTGGTCTACATGGCCACCCGCGAGGGCTCCCGCTTCGACCTCGCGATGACGGCGGTGATCGCGCTCGCCGTGGTGGTGGTGTCGGTGGTGGTCACGCGCCGGCAGCGGGACGCGTGAGGGTCAGTCCTCGCCCGGCCAGTTCGCCAGCGTGGTCAGGTACTGCTGACGGACCTCCTCGACGCGCTCGTCGAGCTCGGAGGGGTCCCAGGACGAGACGTCGATCGGCGGCAGCACCGCCACCTGCACCACGCCCGGGTGGATGACCATCGCGTTGCGGCTCATCAGCTCGCCGGTGTTGCGGAAGACCAGCGGTACCACCGGCACCCCGGCCTGGCGGGCGACGTGGAACGCGCCCTTCTTGAACGTCCCCGGGCTCGGCGTGGCCGAGCGGGTGCCCTCGGGGGCGATGACCACCGAGACCCCGGAGCGCAGCCGCTCGACGGCGGGCTCGAGGGCCTTGCGCGCCTGCGCGTTGTCGCTGCGGTCGATGAACGCCGTCTCGAGCAGCCGCATCAGCGGGCCGAACAGCGGGTTCGTCGCGAGCTCCTTCTTGGCGACCGGCGCGAAGTTGCCGCGCAGCAGGCCGCCGAGGACGAGCACGTCGAGCTGGCTCTGGTGGTTGAACAGGAAGACCGCGGGCTGGGCCTCCCAGATGTGGTGGCCGCCGTGGATGTCGAGCTGCACCCCGGAGGCGAGCAGCGAGAGGTCGCCGCCGAGCCCGATGCCGAGGTTCAGCCCCGCGCGGCGGGAGCCGCCGACCAGGCCGAGCCCGAGGCCCGTGACGAAGCCGCCCATCATCCCGGCGTAGGTGCCGACGGTGCGCGCGACCTGCAGCGGGGTGGTCCACGGTCGCCCGGGGAGGTCGACGGCCGGCCAGCCCCGCTCGGCGGCGGCACGGCGCAGGCCCGCCGACGGGTTGAGCGCGGTGGGGCGGCCCACGGTCGCGAGGAAGGCGACGTCCTCGTTGCCGTTGGAGTAGGCGAAGCTCTGGTCGAGGTCGACCCCGTGCTCGGCGGCGAAGTCCTTCACCGCGGCGGCCTTGCCCTCGCCGTAGGGGCTGCGGCCGTCGGGGTGCCCGGTCAGCCGGCCGTCCTCGCCGACCTCCACCGCCGTGTAGATCTGGTGCGGGATGCCGAGCGCCTTCGCGGCGGGGTCGGTCTGGAAGCGGGTCGCCGACGACGCGAGCACCACGGTGTGGCCCCGCTCGAGGTGGGCGCGCACCAGCCGCCACGACTCCGGGTAGACGGAGGGCCCGATCTCGTCGCGGAAGAGCTGCCGCCCGAGCTTCTCGAGCTCCTCGGGGGTGCGGCCCGCCCAGAGGCGCAGCGTGATCCCGAGGAACTTGACGAAGTCCTCCTCGGTCTCGATCCCCTGCGTGCCCGCGAGGAGCGTCTTCACGGTGGCCGAGGCGTTGAGGTCGAGGGTCTTGACGTGGTGGCGGATGAACGCCGCCACCGAGTAGCCCGCGATCACGGTGCCGTCGAAGTCGAAGAAGGCGCCGACGGCGGGGCCCTCCGGGGAGTTGCGGACGTCCTCGAGCAACGTCGCGGGATCAGGGCCGGACACCGGTGCTCTCCTGTCGGTTGCGGGCATCGGTCTCGTCGATGCGGACGACCCGGCCCACGACGGCCCGGACCTCGTCGGCGAACGCGCGTCGGCGCGCCGCGAGCTCGGTGCTCGTCCCGTTCTCGGGCAGGGTCACGAGCCCCCTGTTCCCCGCGAGACGCAGGGCCGAAGCGAACAGCTCGCGCGAGAGGGCCTCGGGACCGTGCAGCCGGCCCTGCAGCAGGAGCTGCTGACCCACCGCCGAGCAGTCGTCGAACAGCTCGGCCTCGACGACCGGCCGCTCGGGCTCCCACGCCGCGAGGCGCTCCGCGAGCAGCCACTGCGCGTCGACGAAGGAGCGCAGCACGCGGTGCGCGCAGAGGAACGGGCTCGCGAGCAGGATCTCCTGGGTCCGGGCGACGGGTCGGCCGACCTCGGTCCAGTCGGGGTCGATCAGGGAGAGCTCGTCGGCCAGCTCGCTGCGGAACGTCTCCTTGTCGGGGAAGAAGAACTCGTACTTCAGCAGGTCGCGCAGCGCCAGGGCGTGGGTGAACCCGGCGGCCAGCGCCTCCCGGCCGTCCTCGACGTCGTCGACCTCCAGCACCGCCAGCTCGACGATGGCCCGGTTGACGAAGTGGTGGATCGCGGAGTTGCGGTAGAACGCGGCGACGATGTGGTGGCCCGGCTCCACCGAGAACACCGGCTCGGTGCCCTCGGTGTAGGCGGTGACGACCTTCTCCTGGCGCAGCGAGAGCAGCGCCTCGGCGACGCCGCCGTTGGTGCGCAGCGACTCGATGCCGGTGTGCGGGAGCTTGCGCGCCTCCACGTAGTCGAGCACCGGCTCGACGACGCGCCGCACCTGGGAGAGCGTCAGCGCCCGGTCGCGGACCCCGAGCAGCGCGAGCGCCGCGAGCGCGATCGGCGTCACCGGCGTGACCCGGTTGATGCGGACGAACACCTCGAAGGCGGTCTTCTGCAGCGCCAGCCGGCGAGCGGGGGAGTCGCCGTTCTCGTCGAGCGAGTCGGGATCGCGCTCGAGCCCCGGGTCACCGGCCAGGGACAGGGACTGCCGCAGCGAGAGCGGCTCGCCGAAGCTCACGTGCACCGCGCCGACCCGACGACGCTGGGCGCGTGCGTACCCCGCGAGCCAGCGCACGCCCTCCGGGGTCTTCGGGGCGCCCGCCTGCTCGGCGGCCATCTGGTGGACCTCCTGCAGCTGGTCGTGCGTGATCGACACCGGGACCAGGTAGACGTCGGAGGTGCGACGGGTCTCCACGGCGTGGGCCACGTCGGAGAGCAGGCCGTACTTGGGCGGGCGCAGCTTGCCCGTCCGCGACCGGCCGCCCTCCATGTACCACTCGAGGTTGAACCGCTTGGCCGCGAGCCAGGAGAAGTACTCCCGGACCATCGCCTTGTAGACCTCGTCCTTGCCGAAGCTGCGGCGGATGAAGATGATCCCGCTGCGCCGGGCCAGGGCCTCGAGGCCCCAGATCCGCAGGTTGTTGCCCCCGAGCACGTGGTTGCGCGGGAAGTCGTTCTCCCGCAGCACCTCGGCGAGGACGAACGGGTCGGTGTACGAGCGGTGCGAGGGCAGGAAGACCAGCGCGTGCTCGGCGTTGAGCTTGCGCAGCGGCTCGAGCCCGCTGGTGTCGGCGTGGACCTCCCAGGCGCGCTCGTGCATCGGGCGCAGCACGCCAGAGAACATGTCGACCGCGGTGGGGTCCATCGCCGCCACGAGGCCCTGCAGGTGCTTCTCGGCCTCGGCGGCCACCTCGACCTCGTCGCGCCCCGTCTCCTGCGCGACGCGGCGCACCTCGCGGGCGAAGTGCGCGCCGCCGACGATCTGGTCGCTGACCTCGTGCGGGACCTTGGACCGGTTGCCGAGCACGCTGCGCTCGGCCCGGTCGAGGGCGAGCGCGGCCTGCTGGGAGACGAAGCGGACGAAGTCCTCGGTGTCGGTCGACATCCGCTCCCGGCGGTGGCGGACCAGGAGTTCGCGGGCCGTGGCGGGGCGCCCGACGACGATGCGGTACCGGCGGCCCTCGCCGCGGTCCTGCTGCTCCCGCGCGGCCCGCGCCCGGTCGCGCAGCTTCGACCGGCGCGTGACCCGGTCGAGCAGCCGCAGCAGCGGCTTCTCCGGCTCGGTGACGGCCGGCTCCCACAGCAGGCGCACGGGGACGAGCAGCGGGTTGTCCCCGCCGGTCAGCCGGCTCGCGAGCTGCTCGCTGCCGGTCGGCAGCGACTCGACCCGCCGGGCGTTGGCGGGCTGCGCGTCGGCGAGCCAGCGGTCGATGAGCCGCCGCTCGAGCACGCTCGGCGCGTCGACCAGGACGACGAGGGGGCGGTCGCCGGAGTCGGGCAGGACACCGTCGGCGAGGGCGGCGCGGACGGTCACGGGCAGGTCGCCCGGGACCGGCGCGAGGTCGGTCGGAGACTCCACGGTGCACCTCCCGCGCGTGGCGCCCGCGGGGCGTCGACGAGCTCCGGCGCGGGTGCGACCACCCTACCCGGCGGTTTGACCTTCGGCGCCGTGCGTGCGCCCCGTGCCCCGCGCCACGGGGCGGACGCACATGCCCGGTGGACGAACGGGTAGGCCGTCCGGGTCAGACGACGACGAGCAGTGGGAGTGACGACGTGCGCGCAGTACAGGTGCCTCAGGCCGGCGGGGACTTCGAGCTGGTGGAGCGGGACCTCCCGGAGCCGGGCGAGGGCGAGGTCCGGGTGACGGTGCAGGCCTGCGGGGTCTGCCACTCGGACATGTTCGCCAAGGAGGGCGCGATGGGGGACGCCACGCCGTTCCCGATCGTGCCGGGCCACGAGATCGTCGGGACGATCGACACCGTCGGCCCCGGTGTGCGGGGCGACTGGAGCCCGGGCGACCGCGTGGGCGTGGGCTGGTTCGGCGGGGCCTGCCACCACTGCGAGTCCTGCCGCCGCGGCGACTTCATCACCTGCGCGAACGGACGCATCCCCGGGGTGACCTTCGACGGCGGCTACGCCGACGCGGTCGTCGTGCCGGCCGACGCCCTCGCGCGGGTGCCCGAGGAGCTGTCGTCGGAGGACGCGGCGCCGCTGCTGTGCGCCGGCGTGACGACCTTCCACGCGCTGCGCTCGAGCGCGGCCCGTCCCGGCGACCGCGTCGCGGTCCTGGGCATCGGCGGACTGGGCCACCTGGCGATCCAGTTCGCGGCGCGGATGGGCTGCGAGGTCGTCGCGATCTCCCGCGGCACCGCCAAGGCCGACCTCGCGAAGCAGCTCGGCGCGCACCACCACATCGACTCGGAGGCGACCGACCCCGGGCAGGCGCTCGCCGACATGGGCGGGGCCGTCACGATCATCGCGACCGCCACGAGCGGCGAGGCGATCTCGGCGCTCGTCCCGGGCCTCGCGCCCCGCGGTCAGCTGGTGGTGGTCGGCGCCGCCGAGACCCCGCTCACGATCCAGGCGATGTCGCTCATCGGGCCGGCGGCGCAGGTCGCGGGCCACCCCTCGGGCACCTCGAAGGACTCCGAGGACACCCTGAACTTCTCGCGGATCACCGGCGTCCGGCCGATGGTCGAGACGATGCCGCTCGAGAAGGCGGCCGAGGCCTACGAGAAGATGATGGCGAACGACGCGCGGTTCCGGATGGTGCTGGTGACCGGCAACTAGGCCGGTCGGAGCCGGGGCCGGTCGGAGCTAGGCGAAGCGCTGCAACGCCCGCGTGTACGCCCACGGGGACTGGGCGACGCCGCTGCAGTCGTCGGCCTCGGTCTCGGTGCCGGGACAGCCGCCGTTGTCGCGCAGCAGTGACCACGCCCCGACGTAGCCGTACCCGCGGGCCCGGGCGGCCTCGACGACCGCCTCGGCGTCCGCGACCGAGGTGGTCGCCGAGGTGTCGTTGCGCCCGATCATGAGGGTCAGCCCGACGCGGTTCGCCACGTCGGCGGGCTCGCTGCCCGGCCAGAGCCGCTGCAGGGTGGCGAGCGAGATGTCGGCCGCGTCGAGCATGGAGCCCGACCACGTCCCCTCCTGCTCGAAGTTCATGACCATGAGGTTGACGCGGGTGGCCACGCCGCGGTCGGCGACCTCGGTGACGAGCTCGCGGGCGTCGTCGGTCATCCCGACCGACGCGCTCTCCACCTGCACGGTGAGCGTGATCCGGGCCCCGCGCTCGCGCTGGACGATCGCGAGGGCGTCGGCGACCCGGGCCATCGACACGGCGCGGCCCTTGTCGGTCTCGATGTCGACGTCGAGGTGGTCGCTGCCCGCGGCGTCGAGGGACTGGGTGTACGCCCGCGCCAGGGAGGCGGCGTCGGGGCAGCGCGTCTCCAGGTAGTCGCCGACGGCGCCGCCCGAGGACACGGTGGGGATTCCGCCGCGCGCCCGCAGCCCCGCGATCGACGCCGTGACGGCGGGGTCGGAGAGCGGGGTGGTGCCGCCCCACGTCGGCGTGCAGCCGTCGCCCGCGAGGACGAAGCCGAGGACGACGTCGCGCTGGCCCGACGCGTCGGCGACCGCCCCCAGGTCGGGCAGGGGCGGGGTGGTGAGGTCGACGTACGGGGCGACCCGCACGGTCGGCAGCGGACCCTGCGGGGCCTTCGGGCCGGGCCGGGCGGCGGCGGGGGCCGCGCTCGTGCCGCCGCCCCCGGCCGGGGCGCTCTCCGCGGTGCGCACGGGCGAGGGCAGTACCGAGCAGGCGACCAGCACCATCGTCAGGAGCACTCCGCCCAGGGCGGCGCGGAGGGCGAGGATCACGTGTCGAGGGTGGGCTGCTGCGCCGGCTTCGGCTGGTTCCCGCCCTGCTCGGGCTTGTCCGGCGTCACCGGCGTCGCCGGCTCCTCGACGACGGGCGGCTTCGCCGGGACCACGGGGGCCGCGGGCTTCGGCGCCACGGGCGGCACGACCTTCGGCACGACCTTCTTCGGCGTCGCCTTCGGGACCGCCTTCTTCGTCGTGGTCCGCGGCTTCGGCCTCGTCGTGGTGGTGACCCCCTCGGACGCGTCGGCGACGACCGGGGTGGGGACGACGGCCGGGGCGGGCGCGCCGGTCGGCGCGAGCGAGGCCCCGGCGGCCACCGGCACCGCGCCGCCGCCGACGGGTCCGCTGGCGCCCGCGAGGGCGCCGGTCACGACGACGCCGACGTAGCCGGCGGCGAGGGCGGCCGCGGCCGCGGCGACGCCCTTGAAGCGCCGGGCCCGTCGCCCGCTGCCGTCGACGAAGATCGGACCGGAGTGGGCCCGCGCGCCCGGCGAGCTCGGGATGAGGGTGGTGCTGGCCATCGCGGCGATCTCGTCGGGCGAGCTGCGCCGGGCCGACGAGGCCGCCATGGCGACGGTGCGCGGCGCCGGGGCAGCGGCGAGGGGTCGCTGCGCGAGGGGCGGCAGGGCCGGCCCGGCCGGGGCGGCCCGCGGCGCCGGCACGGCCGGACGGCCGAGGGTGGCGTGAGGTGACGCTGCGGTGCGCTGCGGCGCCCGATCGGCGGAGTCGTTCACCGTGTAGCGGCGCGCGACGCCGTCCGGTATGCGGTGGTTAGCCATGATCCGTTCCTGCCGTCCCCGATCGGTGCGCGACGCCCGGCCGAGCGTCACCCATCCGTGTCATCGGGGGTGATGATGGCACCGTTACCTCCCGGTGACCAGTTCGTGCCTTTCGTCACCGGGCCGGACCGCTGCAGGGCGTTCCCGGACCGGACACGACGAAGGCCCCGGTCCTGGACGGACCGGGGCCTTGCTGTCGGGGTGGCGGGATTCGAACCCACGACCTCCTCGTCCCGAACGAGGCGCGCTACCAAGCTGCGCCACACCCCGAGCATCAGGCACTCTGCAGCGCTGCACCCGGAACTCTACCTGGCGTCGCCGGCCGGGCGTGACGGGGGCCGGGTGGCGTCGCCGACGGCAGCGGGCACGAGCTCGAGCAGCGTGGCCTCCGGGCGGCAGCAGAACCGGGCCGGGGCGTACGGCGAGGTCCCGACGCCCGCCGAGACGTGCAGCCGCATGTGGGCGCCCCACCGCGACGGGCCCTTCACCCGCGAGCGGTCGATCCCGCAGTTCGTCACCAGGGCCCCGTAGCCGGGCAGGCAGAGCTGCCCCCCGTGGGTGTGGCCGGCCAGGACGAGGTCGTAGCCGTCCGCGGCGAAGCCGTCGAGGACCCGGGGCTCGGGGGAGTGCGTGAGACCGAGGCGCAGCACCGGCGGGCCGTCGGTGCCGGTCTCCCCGGCCGGGTCGGCGGGTCCGGCGATGCGGTCGTAGTCGTCCCGGCCGATGTGCGGGTCGTCGACCCCCGCCACGGCGATCCGCCGTCCGTCGACGTCGATCTCCAGGCGGGTGTGCGTCGCGTCGTGCCAGCCGCGCTCCAGGAACGCCGCCCGCAGGTCCCGCCAGGGCAGCTCCGGACCGAGGACGCGGTGCTGGGGCCGGAAGAGGTAGTTCGCGGGGTTCTTGGGCTTCGGGCCGTGGTAGTCGTTGCTCCCGAAGACGAACACGCCCGGCCGGTCGAGCAGCCGCCCGAGCGCCCGCAGCGCCACCGGCACGCCGCGCTGGTGGGACAGGTTGTCCCCGGTGTTCACGACGAGGTCGGGCTCGAGCGCCGCGAGCCCGGCGACGAACCGCTCCTCGAGCCGCTGGCCGGGCCGCAGGTGCAGGTCGGAGACGTGCAGCACGCGCAACGGCCGGCTCCCGGGCGGGAGCACGGGCATCGTCGCGTGCCGCAGCGCGAACCAGTGCCGTTCGAGCACGGTCGCGTAGCCGAGGCCCAGCACCCCCGCGGCGGTGGCGCCGAGGGCCGCCCGGCCGGCCGTCCGCAGGAGCCGGTGCGGCCGGTCGTCGGGAATTCGCTGCGTCACCGGGGTGCCTCCGCTCAGCCCGGTGCCGTGGCCACCGCCGGGGCCGCCACGGCACCGGGTGGCGGGGGCGGCGCGGCGACCGAGCCGCTCGCGACCTGCAGGGTGATCGCCTGGTCGGGCAGCGCGGACCCGCGCGGGGACTGCCCGACCACGGTACCGGCGGGGGCGCGGTTGCTCACCGTCGTCGGGTTGACCCGGAAGCCGGCGTCCTCGAGGGCCCGGGTGGCGTCGGCGACCTGCTGCCCCACGACCTCGGGAATCTGCTCGTCGGTGCCACCGGCCACGTAGCGCGGGTCGGTGGCGGGCAGCGGCTGCACCGGGGTGGCGGCCAGCAGCGGGGTCATCGTCTTGTACCAGGTCCGTGCCGGCGTCTTGCCACCGAAGATGTTGCCGCGCGAGCAGGGGAACGGCGGGCTGTCGCCGCCGCCGTCGCACAGCGGCCGCGGGGACGACGAGTCGTCGAACGTGATGACCGCGCCCGAGATGCCGGGGGTGAACCCGAGGAACGCCGCCGACTTGTTCTCCTGCGTGGTCCCGGTCTTGCCCGACATGGGACGGGTCCAGCCGTTCTCCCCCGCGGCCGCGGCCGAGGTGCCGCCGGGCTGGTCGTCCTTGCTCATCCCGTTCATCAGGGTGTCGGCGAGCGTGGGCGGGACGACCTGCTCGCAGGGCTGCTCGGGGACCGGCACCGGGGCGCCGCCCGCGTCGGTGATCCCGAGCAGCGGCGTGGGCGGGCACCACTTGCCGCGCGAGGCGAGGGTGGCGCCGACGTTCGAGAGCTCGAGGACGCTGGTGGGCGTGACGCCGAGGGTGAAGGAGCCCTGGTTCTGCTCCTTCGCGATCTCGGCGATCGACTTGCCGCCCCGGCCCTGCGGCTCGGCGAGCGAGCGCATGCCGAGCTTCACCGCCATGTCGACCACCGGCGCGACGCCGGTGTACTCCATGAGCTTGACGAAGCCGGTGTTCGGCGACTGCGCGAGGGCGTCCGTCATCGACAGCACGGGGGAGTAGGTGCCGGCGTTGCGCACCGGGAACGGGTTGCCCTGCCCGTCGCGGTAGATCGGCGACGCGTAGCCGTCGGGCGGGATCTGCATCTGGTAGTTGATGCCCAGACCCTTGTCGAGCGCGGCCGCCGCGGTGAACACCTTGTAGACCGAGCCGGCACCCAGGTTGACCGGCTCCCAGGGCAGGCCGTAGCTCGTCTCCAGGGCGCCGCCGTCGACGCCGAAGACGCGGTTGGCGCCCATCGCGGTGACCTCGTGGCGGTCCTGGCCGGGCGCGACCGCGGCCATGACGTCGGCGACGTTGCGCGCCTGGGCCGGGACCTCGCCGCGCAGCGCCGCCGTCATCGCGGTGAGCGCGGTCCGGTCGAGCGTGGTGCGGATGGTGTAGCCGCCGCGGTTGAGCTGCTCGGCGGGCAGGCCGGCCTCGCCGAGGTAGTCGACGACGTACTTGCAGAAGAACGCGGCGTCGCCCGCGCCGATGCAGCCGTTGGCGGGCGGGGCGGCGTTCGAGACGCCGAGCGGGCTCGCCAGCGCCTCCTGGGCCTGCTGCTGGGTGATCATCCCCTGCAGGGCCATCTGGTTGATGACCTCGTTGCGCCGGCCGGTGGCCGCCTGCGGGTGGGCCACCGGGTCGAACGCCGCGGTCGACTGGACCATCCCGGCGAGCATCGCGGCCTGCGGAATCGTCAGGCGGTCGGGCGTGGTGTTGAAGTAGGTGCGCGCCGCGGCGCCGACCCCGTAGGAGTTGTTCCCGAGGAAGACGATGTTGAGGTAGCGCTGGAGGATCTCGTCCTTGGCCTGGCGCTTGCTGGTGCCCTCGCCGAGCTGGCGCTCGAGCTGCAGGGCGACGCGCACCTCGCGCAGCTTGCGGGCGTAGGTGGCCTCGGTGGCCTTCAACCGCTCGGACGCGCTCTGCGCCGTGACGTAGAGCTGGTAGTTCTTGATGTACTGCTGCGTCAGCGTCGAGGCGCCCTGCTGGGTGGACCCGGCCGACTGGTTGGTCACCAGGGCGCGCAGCGTGCCGGTCCAGTCGACGCCGTCGTGCTCGTAGAACCGCCGGTCCTCGATCGCGACGATCGCCGCCCGCATCGTCGGCGAGATCTGCTCGAACGGCGTGTTCTGGCGGTTCTGGTCGTAGAGGTAGGCGATCGGGGCGCCCTGCCGGTCGGTCACCGTGGTGACCAGGGGCAGCTGGCCGGCCGCGAGGTCGGACGACGTGGCGCTGACGGTGTCGCTCGCGTCGTTGCTCAGCAGCCCGACCCCACCGACCAGGGGGAACGCCACCCCGGCGAGGATCAGTCCGGCGACCAGGCACAGGCCGAGCAGGCGGGCGATCGGGCGCGCGGCGAGGCCACGCCGCCCCTGGACGTCGTCGGTGTCGGTGTCGGCCCGTTCCGTTCCCCCGGTCATCGGAGTCCAGGTTACTGGCCCCCCGGTGTGTTCCGTGCTGCCCGCGTCCCTCGACCCGATCACGAGGAGGATCCGGTTTCCCGGGTGGTTCGTGGAACCGTCCGAACCTAGAGTGCGTCGAACCCCGTGAGAGGGCGGAGCGTGCGACCAGGCGGGGTCGCGCGTACCGGGGCGGCCGGCGGGGTGGCCGGCGTCCCCGGTGCCACGGGGCACCAGCGAGGGCGGGATGACGTGGACGACGAGGCAGGACGGACGAACCCGGCGCCGCGGACGGCGGCACCGGACTGGCGGCACCGTGCGCGCTGCCGCGACGAGGACCCGGACACCCTGTTCGTGCAGGGCGCGCAGCAGCGCGACGTCCGCGAGGTGTGCCGGTCGTGCCCGGTGCGCACCGAGTGCCTGGCCCACGCGCTCGACAACCGGATCCGGTTCGGGGTGTGGGGCGGCATGACCGAGCGGGAGCGGCGGGCGCTGCTCAAGCGCCGGCCCGACGTCGTGTCGTGGTCGGCGTTGCTCGAGGCGGCCCGGCGGGCGGCCCTGCGCCCGCAGGAGCCCGCCCCCCAGCAGCCCGTCCCGCGGCGCCCGGCGGCCCGGCGCGCGGCCGAGGGCGGGTCGGACGAGCGCCCGGCGAAGGGCGACCGCCGCGCGGGGTGAGCGTGGCGCCTCGCTGACATTGGTTGTCAGCGAAGTGCCACGGCTGCCGTCCGGGCCGGGTTCCCGGGCAGGCGAGCGTGGCACTTCCCTGATGTGGGATGTCAGCGATGTGCCATCGCTGCCACCGCGACCCCTCAGGACGTGAGGAGCTCCCCGATGGCCCGCAGGCCGTCGAGATCGTGCACGTCGGTGGCCATGGCCGGCACGTCGACGATCGGGACGCCCGGGTGCGCCCGGGTGAACCGCGCGAGGACGCGGCGCTCGCGCTCGGCGGTCTCCACGCGGTCGGCGTGCAGCCGCAGCACGGCCGCGGTGGTGGCGTCGCCGCGCGCGGCCTCCAGTGCCTCGGCGCCCTCGCGGGCCCGGGCGCCGGAGAGCGTGGCGTGCACGGGGTGGGTCCGGTTGAGCACCAGGCCCGCCAGCGGCATCCGCTCGGCGCCGAGCCGCTCGACGAAGTAGGAGGCCTCGCGCAGGGCGTCGGGCTCGGGCGAGGCCACCACGACGAACGCCGTCCCCGGCGCCCGCAGCAGCTGGTAGGTCGCCGTGGCCCGCTCCTGGAAGCCGCCGAAGAGCGTGTCGAACGCCTGCACGAAGGCCGAGGCGTCGGACAGCAGCTGTCCGCCGAGGATCGTCGAGACGGCCTTGGCGAACAGGTTGAAGGTCGACCCCACGAGCTTGCGCAGGGCGCTGCCGCCCGCCCGGGCCGGCGCGGAGAGCAGCCGGATCATGCGGCCGTCGAGGAACGACGACAGCCGCTGCGGGGCGTCGAGGAAGTCGAGCGCCGACCGCGAGGGCGGGGTGTCGACGATGATCAGGTCCCAGCGTCCCGTGGCGGCGAGCTGGCCCAGCTTCTCCATCGCCATGTACTCCTGCGTGCCGGAGAACGACGTGGAGATCGTCTGGTAGAAGGGGTTGTCGAAGATCGCCTGCGCGCGGTCGGGGGTGGCGTGCCCGGCGACCATCTCGTCGAAGGTCCGGCGCATGTCGAGCATCATCGCCTGCAGCTCGCCGCCCGAGTCGGACTCGGTCCCGGGCACCACGCGCGGCTCGTTGTCGAGCTCCTCGAGGCCCATCGACTGGGCGAGCCGGCGGGCCGGGTCGATCGTCAGCACCACGACCCGACGGCCCCGGGCGGCTGCCCGCAGGGCCAGCGCGGCGGCGGTCGTCGTCTTGCCGACGCCGCCGGAGCCGCAGCAGACGAGGGTGTGGGTGGACCGGTCGTCGATCAGGGCGTCGAGGTCGAGGTGCTGGGGACGGCGCGCGCCGCTCCGGCCGACCGGTTCAGCGCTCATGACGCACTCCCTGCTCGCGCAGCAGCTCGGCGAGCTCGTACAGGCCGCCGAGGTCGACGCCGTCGGACAGCTCGGGCAGTTCGATCTGCGGCATCCCGGCCGCGTCGAGGCGCGAGCGGACGCCGGACTCGACGCCCAGGCGCTCGGTGTGCTCGCCGACCTCGGTCAGCAGGCCGTCGACCTCGTCGTCCTTGAGGAAGAGCCCGGCCGCCTCGAGACCGGCCCGCAGGCCGGCCTGGTCGACCCCGGGGCGCGCCGCGGGCAGGCGGGCGGGCCGCACGCGGTTCACCATCACGGCGCCGACCGGGAGCCGGGCCTCGGTGAGCTCGTCGACGGTGTCGAGGGTCTCCTGCACCGGCAGGTCCTCGAGCTGGGTGACCACGTGCACCACCGTCTGCGGCGAGTGCAGCAGCTCGACGACGCCCTCGCTCTGGGTGCGGATCGGGCCGGTGCGGGCGAGCGACCCCATCGCCTTCGTGACGTCGAGGAACTTCACGACGCGGCCCGTGGGCGGCGCGTCGAGGATCACGGCGTCGTAGAGCGGGGTGCGCGAGCCGCGGTGGCGGCGGTCGTCGCCGACCGTGCGCCCGACGCACTCCTTGACCTTGCCCGAGAGCAGGACGTCCCGGAGACCGGGCGCGAGCGTCGTCGCGAACTCGACCGCGCCCATGCGGCGCAGGGTCCGGCCGGCGAGCCCGAGGTTGTAGAACATCTCGAGGTACTCGAGCAGCGACTCCTCGGCGTCGACCGCGAGGCCGCGGACCTCGCCGCCGTCGGGGGCGACCGCGATGCGCTGCTCGGCGTAGGGCAGCGGCGGGGTGTCGAAGAGCTGCGCGATGCCCTGGCGGCCCTCGACCTCCACGAGCAGGGTGCGTCCCCCGCCGGCGGCCAGCGCGAGCGCCAGGGAGGCGGCCAGGGTCGACTTGCCCGTGCCGCCCTTGCCGGTCACGACGTGGAGGCGGGCGGAGGCCAGGGCGTCGGGCCAGCGCTCGACACCGGCCTCGTCGTAGACCCCCACACCTCCCGGGCGACGCTGAGTACTCACGCATCCAGGGTAGGTCCGACGTCCCGGACCCGCGTTCCCCGGCCGGAGGGCTGGGTCACACCGCGATCACCGGCCCCGTCACGAAGCGTGTCCGCGCCGGGCCCGGCGGTGGCGTGTCTCGGGGCCCGGCCGGGCGTGTCGGGGTGGACATCTACTCTCGCGTCCATGAGTGCCCAGACGTGGGAGTACGCCACGGTCCCCCTCCTGACCCACGCGACCAAGCAGATTCTCGACCAGTGGGGTGTCGACGGCTGGGAGCTGGTCACCGTCCTGCCGGGGCCCACGGGCGAGCAGCACGTCGCGTACCTGAAGCGTCCGCTGTCGTGACGAGCCCGACGGCCCGGCTGGCGGAGCTCGGCATCGAGCTCCCGCCGGTCGCCCCGCCGAAGGGCGTCTACGTGCCGGCCAAGAAGGTCGGCACCCAGGTGTGGACGTCGGGCCAGCTGCCGCTGGTGGGCGGCGAGCTCCCGGCCACCGGGGTGGTCGGCGCCGAGGTGTCGGTCGAGGACGCGAAGGCCTACGCCCGCACCGCGGCGCTCAACGCCCTGGCCGCGATCGACGCCCTCGTGGGCCTCGACGCCGTCGTGTCGGTGGCCAAGATCGTCGGGTTCGTGGCGTCCGCGCCGGGGTTCGGCGGCCAGCCGCAGGTGGTGAACGGCGCCTCGGAACTGATGGGCGAGGTGTTCGGCCCGGCGGGCGAACACGCCCGTTCGGCGATCGGGGTGGCGGCGCTGCCGCTGGGTGCACCGGTCGAGGTTGAGGTCGTCGTCGACCTCGCGTGAGCTGACGTGCGAGAGCCGCGGGCAGCCGCGGCGGTGGGGAGTACGGACGTGGCGAGCACGGGCCAGGACGCAGTGGGATCGGTCGGCGCGGGGCCGGAGGCGGCCCGGGCGTGCCACGACCTGCTCGTGTCCCTCGCCGGCCGCGTGCCCGACCGCGCGCTCTGGCGGCTGCGGGACTGGCTCGCCGCGGATGCCGACGTCGCCCTGCGCTCCGCGGTGCCGCGCACGCTGCTGCGCCACCGCGTGGGCGTCACCGAGACCGAGCGGGCCCTGCTGCGCGAGGCCGTCCACGCCTGGCGAGGGCCCGTCCGCCTCGTCGACGCGGTGCTGCACGCCGACCCGGCGCCGGACCCCACCGCCGGGTTCGACGACCCGTCGACCGTCCCGTGGGACTCCGCCGACCTCGTGCTGCGCGCCCTCGTCCCCGCGATCGGCGACGTGGGCGAGGTCCGGCGGGCCTGGCGCAGCGGGCCCGACCGCGCCCGCGTGGTCCTCGTCAGCGCCGCGGGCGACCTGCGCGCCCTCACCGGCACCGTCCAGCGAGCTCTGCGGGCCCACGGTGACGGCACGCCCTGCGTCGAGGTGATCGGCGACGGGACCCCCACCACCGGCTACCACCGCGCGGCCTTCGCCTCGTCCGAGGTGCTCTGGCGGGCGGGGACCCTCGGCCCGGTCCCCGCGCCCGAGGGCACCTCGGCCCGCTCCACGGCCCGCCCCGCCGACCAGCGGTCCGGCGCCCCCTCGTCCCCTGCGGAGCTGGTACGTCATGGCTGAGGCCGGATTCCCGCGCCCCGAGCCATCGGGTCCCGACCGGCGTCCCGCCGGGCGACCGCCGTCCCCAGGCGCGGGCCGTGCCGCCGGGCGCGACCCGGTGGCCCTGGCCGCCTGGCGACGGGTCGCCGAGCAGCGCCGCCGCGGCGCCGACCCGGCGCCGGAGCCCGACACGGCCGACACCCCGGTGGCCGACACCGCCGGCCCGGCGCAGGCCGCGGCGCCCGCGCGGGACCCGCAGTCGCCCCGGACCGCGGAACAGCCCCGGGTCGAGCCGGCCCGGGTCACCGAGCCCGTCCTCGCCGCCGAGCCCGTCCCCGTCGCCGAGCCGCCCGGGACCGCGGAGCCGCCGCGCAGCGAGTCCCCCCGGGCCCAGGTGTCATCGGCCGCCCAGGCGTCCCGGGACGCCGAGCCGCCCCGGGAGGCCGGGCCGGTTCGGGCCGCTGACGTGCCCCGGCCCGCCGAGCCGTCCCGGTCCCCCGACCCCGCGCGAGCGGCCGAGCCGGTCGGCGCCACGGACGGGCGCGGGACCTCCGAGCCCGTGGTCGAGACCCCGCCCGCCCCCGCGCCCCGGGTCTCCGACGAGCCGCGCCGCACCCCCGGGTCGGCCTGGACGTCCGCGGCGGCCGACCACCAGGGCCCGTCCGCCCGGCCCGACGACGGCCCGCCCACCCCCGGCCGCCTGCACGACGTCCTGCTCGGCCTCGCGGGCCGCGTCGACGACGACGCCCTCACCGCGGTCCGCGAGATGGTCGCGGTCGAGGACGACGCCGAGGCCGCGGAGCTCCTCGCCGGGTGCCTGCTCGCGGACGCCGTCGCGATCACGCCCGACGAGCGCACGGCGCTCGCCCCGTGGTTCGGGGTGGCCCGGGTCGACCCCGACGTGCTCGGCCGGCTCCCCATCGACCCCGACGCCGCCCGCCACCGCGTCCACCGCTTCGTCCCGGCCGCGGGCGACCGGCCCTCGGGGCTGCCGCTGGCCCGCGCCGCCCGCCGTCTCACCGGCGTCGTCGCGGTCCGCGAGAGCTGGCGGGTCACCCCCGCCGGCGCCGCTCCCGGCCCGGTCCCGCACCGCGTGGTGCTCGTCGAGACGAGCGACCCCGACGACTGCGACCACGTCGTCCACCACCTGGCCCACGCGGCCCGGGGCCTGGGCGGCACCTCGGTCGAGGTGTTCGCCACCGGCGCCGGCCTCCCCGCCTACCACCGGGACGCCCTCGCCGCGGCCCGCCCGCTGGCCGCCGACGAGCCCACCGCCGGCCGGGCCGCTCCCGAGACGGCCGCGCCGGAGCGCGCCGAGCCGCCCCGTTTCGGCACGGGAGCCGTCGAGGTCGTCGAGGACGACGGCGAGACGTGGCGCACCGTCGCCGACGCCGGGGTCGCACGCACCACCGCGCCGGAACCCGCCCGTCCCGACGCCACGCGCCCGGAACCGGCCCGCCCGGACCCGACTCGCCCTGCGGAGCCGGACGTCCCCGCGGCCGCCGACGAGCCCGTCGACGGCGCCCCGGGCCCGACGACCATCGACGACGACCTCTCGGTCACCGCCCGCCGGATCGCCGCGCTCTGGGCCCGCCCCGCGCCGGAGGACTTCTCCGCCCCGCTGCCGCCGCACTCGCTCGCGCACACCCGGCTCGAGCCCGAGGGCCCGTCCGGGGACGACGACGAGCTGCCCGGCCTGGTCGACGAGGACGAGCCCTACGGACCGGTCGGGGACGAGCAGCACGACGACGCCCGGCCCGGCCCGGCCGACGACGAGCCCCTCGGGCGCCACGGCCGCGCGGAGCCCGACGACCTCGGGACCCGGGCCTTCCGGGCGCCCGACCCCGCCCCGCGGTCCAACGGGCACCCACTGCCCACCGCCGACGACCGCGCCGACACCGCCGACCTGCCCGGGCAGGGCCCCGCCCAGCCGCCGGAGAGCAGGAACGGCACCGCCCCCACCGACGCCTCCGACAGCGCCGACACCGACGCGCAGGTCCTGCGGGCCCGCCACAGCCGGACCCGCGACGGGGAGGTGACCGACGCCCCGGCCCGCTTCGGGCACGACGCCCGGTTCGGCGCCGGCTCCGGTCCCGCGTGGCCGGGAGCGCCCGTGACCGGGAGCCACCCGGTGCCGGGCCCCGACACCCTGTTCACGTCCCCGGTCGAGATCCCCGGCGACCCCGTCACCCTCGGGACCAACGGGCACCGGCACGAGTCGCCCACGGGCCGGGTGGCCGAGGAGCCCGACACCGGACCCGTCTCCTGGGCCGGGCCCGCGTCCCGGCCGTCCGACGGACCGCCCCCCGGCGAGCAGGACGTCGCCCCGCCGTGGGCCGCGGCGAGCCCGGCCGGCTGGTCGGGCGAGCCGGCTCCGTGGTCGCCGCCCGCCGAGCCCCACCCGGCGGAGACCACCGCCGCGTGGAGCCCCGAGACGGACGACTCGGTCGCCCAGCTCTCCGACCGGGAGCGCGAGCTGCTGGCCCGGCTGCACGAGGAGCTCGCCCAGCGCGAGCGGGCGGAGGGGGCCGACCCGTTCGCCGGTCCCGGCACCCCGCCGTCCCGTCCCGGACGACCGTCGCCGGGGCCGTCGCGCCCGCAGCCGCCGGCCGGCCCCCGGGGTCCGCAGCCCCCGCCCAACGGACGGGTCAACGGTCACGGCCTGCCGCACGGCCCGGAGGACGCGGGCGCCTGAAGGGTCGTCGTAGGGTCGCCGGCGTGTCCCAGGACCCCGCCGCCGGCTCCCCGACGTCCGACGCCCCCGACCACCCGGCCTACGAGGTCCTGCGCCCGGTCACCGCGGCCGCGGGGGTGGTCCTCGCCGCCAACCCGTCGGGGATGACCCTCGACGGCACCAACAGCTGGATCCTGCGCGCCCCGGGGCAGCGCGGCTGCATCGTCGTCGACCCCGGGCCGGACGACGCCCACCTCGACCGCCTGCGCGAGCAGGGCCCGGTGGAGCTGATCCTGCTCACCCACCACCACCTCGACCACTCCGAGGGCGCCCGGGCGTTCTCGGCGGCCACCGGGGCTCCGGTCCGGGCGCTCGACCCGGAGCTCTGCCTCGGCGCGGAGGGCCTGCGGGCGGGGGAGGCCGTCGGGGCGGCGGGCCTCGACGTCCGGGTCCTCGCGACGCCCGGGCACACCACCGACTCGCTCTGCTTCGTCGTCGACGGCGACCACAGCGTGCTCACCGGCGACACGGTGCTCGGCCGCGGCACCACGGTGCTGGGCGACCACCACGGCGCGCTCGGGGACTACCTGGGCTCGCTCGACCGGCTCGCCGCCCTGCCGGACGGGACGACGCTGCTTCCCGGGCACGGTCCCGACCTGCCCGACGCGTCGCAGACCGCACGCGACTACCTCGCGCACCGCAAGCAGCGGCTCGAGCAGGTCCGTGAGGCCGTCCGGCGGCTCGGCGGGGAGCCGACGCCCCGGCAGGTCGTCGAGATCGTCTACGCGGACGTCGACGAGTCACTGTGGCCGGCGGCGGACATGTCCGTCGCGGCCCAGCTGGCGTACCTGCGGGAGAGCTGGAGCTGACCCCCGACGACGGCGGCCGGTGGCGGCCGTCGTCGGGAAGGCCTCAGCGGGCGCGGCGGGCCAGGCGGTCGGGCTCGAGGATGAGCACGCTCTTGCCCTCGAGGCGCAGCCAGCCGCGCGCGGCGAAGTCGGCCAGCGCCTTGTTCACCGTCTCGCGGGAGGCGCCGACGAGCTGGGCGATCTCCTCCTGCGTGAGGTCGTGCGTCACGCGGAGCAGGCCGGCCTCCTGCGAGCCGAAGCGCTGCGCGAGCTGCAGCAGCGCCTTCGCCACGCGCCCGGGGACGTCGGTGAAGATGAGGTCGGCGAGCAGGTTGTTGGTGCGCCGCAGCCGGCGGGCGACCACCCGCAGCAGCTGCTCGGCGATCTCCGGGCGCTGCCCGATCCACTCCTTGAGCGCCGTGCGGTCCATCGAGTAGGCCCGCACGTCGGTGACGCAGGTGGCCGTCGACGTCCGGGGGCCCGGGTCGAAGATCGAGAGCTCGCCGAACATGTCAGACGGGCCGAAGATCGAGAGCAGGTTCTCGCGGCCGTCGGGCGAGCGGCGGCCGATCTTGACCTTGCCGCTCTGCACGATGAACAGCCGGTCGCCGGGCTCACCCTCGTTGAAGATGACGGTTCCGCGTGGGAACTCGACGCGATCGAGGGACTCCGTCAACACCTCGATCGCGGCCGGATCCACCCCTTGGAAGATCCCTGCCCGGGCCAGTACCTCGTCCACCGTCCGCTCCTCGCCGACTCGTCGGACCATGCGATCTCGGGGAGGTGGATCCTCCCGGTACCGCTGTGTCACCGGTCACGTCCACCGCGAGTCTAATGGTGCGCAACCACAAGATCACGCAACACGCGGCGGATATGGCCTCGGGTTCTCTCCGCGCGGCGTCGGCCACGTGTCGGTCCCACCGGATGGACGACCCTACCTGCCAGGCATGACGCCGCTGGGTGACCGTCAGCCGCTCGTGGTACTCCGACCAGCTGGCTCGGACGGTCGACCGCCCCGGCGGGCCCCGCCGTTGCGCTTGCCGAGGTTGCGCAGGCGGAACATCGTGAGCGCCCCGCCGATGCCCTGCCGGAACAGGGCCTTGACCTCGTCGGGACGAGCGCGCTCGAGGAAGTCCTCGACCTCGTCCTCGCGGACGGTGCCCGCACGCAGTCTCGTCTCCAGGCGCTCCATGCCCAGGGCGAAGACCATGATGAGCAGGGGGATGAGGATCGCGATCCAGGCGGTCATGGTGAGGGGAATGGTCCCGCACGCACGCCTCACGCCCGGCACCGGGGGTGTGCCCGGCGTGTCGTGGGCGACCGTGCCCCGTCACGTCGTCGGGCCCGTTCTCTACCCTGCAGGGATGACCTCGGCGGGGAACGCGACGCGGCGCAGCTCCACGGCGGCCGCCGCGGTGAAGCCGGGCGAGACGCAGCTCGGGCTCGTGCGCCGGGCGCGACGGATGCACCGGGCCCTGGCCTCGGCGCACGTCGACGCCCACTGCGAGCTCGACTTCAGCACGCCGCTCGAGCTCCTCGTCGCCACCGTGCTCTCCGCGCAGACCACCGACGTGACGGTCAACCGGGTCACCCCGGCGCTGTTCGCCCGCTACCCCGACGCCGCCTCGCTGGCGGGCGCCGACCGCGTCGAGATGGAGGAGATCCTCCGTCCCACCGGCTTCTACCGGGCGAAGACGAACTCGGTCATCTCGCTCGGGCAGGCCCTCGTCGCCGACCACGGCGGCGAGGTCCCCGCGAAGCTCGAGGCGCTGGTGAAGCTGCCGGGCGTCGGGCGCAAGACCGCCAACGTCGTGCTCGGCAACGCCTTCGGCGTCCCGGGGATCACCGTCGACACCCACTTCGGCCGGTTGACCCGACGGTGGGCGTGGACCGCCTCGGAGGACCCGGTGCAGGTGGAGAAGGAGGTGGGGGAGCTCATCGAGCGCAAGGACTGGACGATGTTGTCCCACCGCGTGATCTTCCACGGCCGCCGCGTCTGCCACGCCAAGAAGCCCGCCTGCGGCGCGTGCTCGATCGCGAAGGACTGTCCCTCGGCCGGGATCGGCGAGACCGACCCCGCGAAGGCCGCCAAGCTCGTCAAGGGGCCGGAGGCCGACCACCTCCTCGCCCTCGTCGGCCTCGAGCGGTGACGCGCACCGAGGTCGGATCGACCCTGCTCGTCCTCATCGTGGTGGTGGTCGGCGTCATCGCGCTCTGGCCCCGCGACGCCGCCGGCCCGTCCGCCGCGCCCGTGCCGGTGTCCGGTGCCCCCACCGCGCGCAGCGACCCGGCCGAGCTCGGCCGGGCCCGGCTGCGCGCCGCGCTCGAGGCCTGCCCGACGCCCGGCCCCACCTCGGCGGGAGCCCCGCTCGCCGGGCTCACCCTCGAGTGCCTCGGCGCCCCGGGCGGCGTCGACCTCGCCGCCGCCCTGCCGGGCCGGGTCACGCTGGTCAACCTCTGGGCCTCCTGGTGCGGGCCCTGCCGCGAGGAGATCCCGGCGATCAGCACCTACGCCGCGCAGCCCGGGGCGGCGTCGGTGCTCGGGGTCGACGTCGCGGACGACCCCGCCGACGCCCTCGCCCTGATGGCCGACCTCGGCGCGCGCTACCCCTCGGTGTCCGACCCCGAGCAGGTCGTCGCCCGCCGCCTCGGCGCGGCGCCGGTGCTGCCCGCGAGCCTCGTCGTGAAGGCCGACGGCACCGTGGTCCCCCTCCCGCCGCAGGTCTTCACGACGCCCGACGAGGTCCGGGCGGCCGTCGCGAGGGCGGCCGCGTGAGCGCGCTGCTGCGTCCCGACGAGGCCCCGGGCTGGCTGGGCGGGCTCGTCGCCGCCTGCGCCGGGGTCTCCGCGGACGACGTGCCCTTCCGGCGCCGGCCCGACGGCTCCGGCCGGGAGGCCGCGGTGGTGCTGCTCTTCGGCGAGGGCGAGGACGGCGCCCCCGACGTGCTGCTCACCGAGCGGGCCGCGAGCCTGCGCGAGCACGCCGGGCAGGTCGCCTTCCCCGGCGGCGGGCTCGACGCCGCCGACGGCACGGGCCTCGACGGGATCGTCACCGCCGGGCTCCGCGAGACGCAGGAGGAGACCGGCGCCGATCCGGCCGGGATCGTCCCGCTGACCACGCTGCCCGCCGTGACGATCCCGGTGTCGGGCTTCGCCGTGACCCCGGTCGTCGCGTACTGGGCCCGCCCGAGCGGCGTCGGGGTGGTCGACCCGGGCGAGACCGCCGCGGTGGTGCGGGTGCCGCTGGCCGAGCTGACCGACCCGGCCCGCCGCTTCAGCGTCACCTCGCCCGGCGGCTACGTGGGCCCCGCCTTCGCCGTGCAGGGCCTGCTCGTCTGGGGCTTCACAGCCGTGGTGCTCTCCTGGGTGTTCGATCTGGCGGGGTGGACGGTGCCCTGGGACTCCGGGGACGTCCGCGACCTGGACGAGGCCTGGGCCCGCCGCCACGACAGCCCCGCCACCCCGACGGCCCGCCGTCCTGACACCGAGACGGCCGGCCGCCGTGAGGGAGAGACGATCCGATGAGCTGGGTCGACGTCGTCGTCGTGCTGCTCGCGATCGCCGCGGCGATCTCCGGGTGGCGCCACGGGCTCGCGGTGGCCGCCCTGTCCTTCCTCGGCGTGATCGGCGGCGCCCTGCTCGGGCTCAAGATCGCCCCGCTGATCGTCGGGACGTTCGCGAGCGACACCAGCCGCGTGGTCGTCAGCGTGCTGATCGTCATCGCGCTGGTGGCGCTCGGCGAGACCCTGGGGGTCTACCTCGGGCGGGCCGTGCGCGACCGGATGCGCCTCGGTGCGGTGCGCACCGTCGACTCGACGTTCGGGTCGGTGCTGCAGGCCATCACCGCCCTCGTCGTGGCCTGGCTGATCGCGCTGCCGCTCGCCACCTCGTCGAACGTGGCGCTGTCCTCGGCGCTGCGGAACTCCGCGGTGCTCTCCACGGTCGACTCCGTGATGCCGACCCCTTTGCGGGCGCTGCCCAACGAGCTGCGGGCCATGTTCGACGCCTCCGGCTTCCCCGACGTGCTCTCCCCGTTCGCCTCGACCCCGGTCGCCGAGGTGCCCGAGCCCGAGGCCGACCTGGTGCGCGACCCGGTGGTCCAGCGGGCCCGGGCGAGCGTGCTGAAGATCCGGGGCCGGGCGCCGTCGTGCTCGCGGGCGCTCGAGGGCACCGGCTTCGTCATCGGCCCGGAGCGCGTGATGACCAACGCCCACGTGGTCGCGGGCACCAGCGAGGTGTCGGTCGAGGTGCCGCGCTCGAGCGGCGGCGGCTCGAACACCGAGGCCGCCCGGGTCGTCTACTACGACCCCGAGGTCGACGTGGCCGTGCTCGCGGTGCCGGGCCTCGAGGCCCGCGCGCTCGAGGTCAACTTCTCCGGCGCGAAGACCGGCGACAACTCGGTGGCGCTCGGCTACCCGCTCGACGGTCCGTTCTCCTCGAGCCCCGCGAAGGTGCGCCAGCGCATCCAGCTGCGCGGCCCCGACATCTACGACTCGCAGACCGTGACCCGCGACGTCTACACGATCCGCGGCACCGTGAAGTCGGGGAACTCGGGCGGGCCGCTGGTGAACCCGCAGGGCGAGGTGATCGGCGTCGTGTTCGGCGCCGCGGTCGACCAGGGCGACACCGGCTTCGTCCTCACCGCCGACCAGGTGCGCTCCGCGCTCGACGCGGCCGGCGGGGCGACCTCGCGGGTGTCGACAGGTAGCTGCGCTTCGTGAGCACTAGTCCGTGCCTGGACACGGTGTGATGTCTCAGCACATCTAGGACAGATGTGTCTCAGCACATCGCGGACAGGTT
>NZ_JBHSIV010000040.1:0-41797 GCF_042653685.1 Actinomycetospora atypica
GCCGCGAGGGACGCGTCGAGCCGGGCGATCGCGACGGGGTCGGGCACCGGGACCCGACCGGCGGCGTCGCGGGCGCGCTCGTCGGCGGTCACGGCAGCGGGCGCGGCCGCGACGCGGGGCCGGGGGGTGCCGTCGTCGAGCCGGTCGAGCGGGCCGCCCGTGCGCACCGCCACGCCGACCCGGGCGTCGACGGCCGCGACCACGCCGTCGGTGGTGAAGGAGACCGACGAGGAGTCGGCGCTCACCACGGTGCCCTCGGAGCGGACGTCGGCGACCACGCTCCCCCGCGTCACGGGCACGGTGGCGGGGCGCGGCGGGGCGTCGCCTCCGAGGACCGCCAGACCGCCCGCGGCGAGGACCGCCAGGACGACGACCGCGCCGAGGACCGCCGCGCGCCGGCGGCGGGGCCGCCGCACGGGACGCGTCGGCGGCGCGTCGAGAGTCCCCGCGGCGGCCATTTCCCGGACGGTAATGACCGGACGGGCCGCCGCCGGGGACGCGGACGACGTTCGGCGTGTCACCCGGCCGGGTGAGCCCCGCGGCGTCCCGGTGAGGCCCGCCGGGGAGCCGGGCCTGCCCGTTCGCACGGTCCGGAACCCTGTCGACCCGCACCTGCGTCGACGCCGCCGACCGGTCTCCGCACCTACGGATCATCGTCGGGACCTGCGGAGATCACGCTCACGTGCACCGCCGCGACGTGGTTATCGTGGCGGTGATGACGATCCTCGACCTCGGCGTCCCCACCGTCCCGGGGACGTCCGACACCGCCGCCGACCGCCCCGACGACTCCCGGCTGACCGACCGCTTCGGCCGCGTCGCCACCGACCTGCGGGTCTCGCTGACCGACCGGTGCAACCTGCGCTGCACCTACTGCATGCCCGCCGAGGGCCTGGAGTGGATGCCGACGGAGGAGGCACTGACCGACGAGGAGGTCGTCCGGCTGGTGCGCGTCGCCGTCGAGCGCCTCGGCGTCCGCGAGATCCGCTTCACCGGCGGCGAGCCGCTGCTGCGCCGCGGCCTCGAGGACATCGTGGCCGCGACCACCGCGCTCGAGCCGCGCCCCGAGACCTCGGTGACCACCAACGGTCTCGGCCTGGTGCGCCGCGCGAAGGGCCTCGCCGCCGCCGGGCTCGACCGGGTCAACGTCTCGCTCGACACGCTGCGCCCGGAGCGCTTCGCCGAGATCACGCGCCGCGACCGGCTCGCCGACGTCCTCGCCGGCCTCGCCGCCGCCCGCGACGAGGGCATGACCCCCATCAAGATCAACACGGTGCTGATGCCGGGCCTGAACGACGACGAGGCGCCCGACCTGCTGGCCTGGGCCCTCGAGGAGGGCTTCGAGCTGCGGATCATCGAGCAGATGCCGCTCGACGCCGGGCACTCGTGGCAGCGCGACCGCATGGTCACCGCCGACCAGATCCTCGCCTCGCTGCAGACGCGGTTCCCGCTGCGGCCCGACCCGGCCGAGCGCGGTGGCGCCCCCGCCGAGCGCTTCCTCGTCGACGGCTGGGAGCGCCCCGGGGGCGGCCCGGCGCGCGTCGGGGTCATCGCCTCGGTCACCCGGCCGTTCTGCGGCAACTGCGACCGCACGCGGCTCACCGCCGACGGCCAGGTGCGCACCTGCCTGTTCGCCCGCTCGGAGAACGACCTGCGCGGTCTCCTGCGCGGCGGCGGCTCCGACGAGGAGATCGCGACCGCCTGGCGGGTGGCGATGTGGGGCAAGAAGGCCGGCCACGGCATCGACGACCCCGGGTTCCTGCAGCCCGACCGTCCCATGAGCGCGATCGGGGGCTAGCCGTGACCAGTACCGACATGACCAGTACCGACACGAGGACCGTCACCGTGACGGTCCGCTACTTCGCCGGGGCCAAGGCCGCGGCGGGCACCGCCACGGAGCGCCTGACGACGCCGGCGGGCACCACGATCGACGACCTCGTGACGGCGATCGCCGCCGACCACGGCGAGGCCCTCGCCCGGGTGCTGGCCGCCGCGTCGTTCCTGCTGGACGGCACCGCGGTGCACGCCCGGGACGAGGCGCTCGCCGACGGCGCGACCGTCGACGTGCTGCCGCCCTTCGCGGGCGGCTGACCGGCCCGGCACCCTGGCGGCCCGGCCCCGCGGTCCCCGACGATGTGCGGGTGTCACGGGTGGGCCTGCTCCTCGTCCTGGTCGCGCTGCTCACCGGCTGTGCGGCCGGGGCCCCGCCGCTGATCCCGGTCACCCCGCTCGGCGCCCTGCGCCTGGAGGGCGACGCCCGCGCCGCGAACCCCTGTTCCCTGCTCGACCCCGGCCTGTTCGCGAGGGAGGTCGAGCCCGTGCCCGTCCGCGGTGACGGGATCGGGTCGTGCCGGTTGCGGGGCCGCGCCCCGGACGGCCACCTGCAGGCTCTCGACGCGGCCTTCGACTCGACCGCGGCGACCACCTACGCCCCGGTCGAGCCCCCGGAGCCGGCGGGGACGGCGACCGTCCTGCGGCCCGCCCCGGTCGACGACGTCTGCCGCCGGGTCGTGGCGCTCGCCGACGGGACGCTCGCGGTGTTCTCCGGGCGCGGCGACGCCGGCGGGTCGTGGGTGGCCGACTGCGACGTCGCGGAGCAGGGCGCCCGGGCCGGGCTCCGGCGGCTCGCCACCGGCGGGATCACCTACTCTCCCGGCTGGAACGCCTCCGGGGGGCTCGCCGGCGTCGACGCCTGCGCGGCACTCGGCGACCCGTCCGGCCTGCTGGGCCTGATCGATCCCCCGCGCTACCCCGGGTTCGCCGGGTGGCGCTGCCTGGTCGGCCTCCCCGAGCCCGGCGGGACCGCGGCGTGGATCGACTTCGTGGTCGTCGATCCGCAGAGCCCCGCCCCCGGCGGCGGACGCACCACGATCGGCACCACGCCCGCCGTGGTGCAGCCCTACGCGGGACAATTCTCCCCGGGCTGCCAGGCCTACCTCGACCGTGGACCGGTCGGCCCGCCCGATCCGGCGCAGCGGCAGACGGTCCGGCTGACGATGGAGAGCCCGGGCCCGGCGGACGTCACGTGCGACCGGCTGCGCACGCTGGCGGCCGACGTGGTGACCCGGCTCGGGTGAGCGCAACGGACGGGCGGGGCGGGGTGTTCTCCCGGACATGACGGTCGTGCACGAGACGGGGATCGGCCCGCTGTACCTCGACGCCTCCGACGACGGGCTGACGCTGGTCGGCTTCACGGAGCCCGCGGTGTCGTCCGGAGCGGGGCCGTCCGGAGCGGGGTCACGCGCGGTGCTCGACCTCGCCCGCCGGGAGATCGACGCCTACCTCGCCGGGACGCTGCGGGCGTTCACCGTGCCCGTCGACCTCACCGGGCTCCCCGCGGCCCACCGGCGGGTGCTGCACGGCCTCGACGACGTGGGCTGGGGAGCGACGATCACCTACGGGGACCTGGCGCGGAGAGTCGGCCTGCCGGTGACCGACTCGCGCCGCGTCGGCGGCGCCATGGCCCGCAACCCGGTGGCGGTCGTCGTCCCGTGCCACCGCGTGGTGGGCGCCGACGGGTCCCTCACCGGCTACGCCGGGGGCCTGGCGGTGAAGCGGACCCTGCTCGACCTCGAGGCCGCCGACGCGATGCTCTTCTGACCCTCAGCCGGGCATGGTGTTGACCGCGTGGTCGAGGGCGGCCCACAGGTACTGCGTCGCGTAGGCGCGGTAGGGCCGCCACGCCTCGGCCGCGGCGACGAGGTCGCGGTCGCGCTCCGGCAGCCCCAGCTCCCTCGCCGCGACGCGGATGCCGAGGTCGGAGGGCAGGAACGCGTCGGGGTCGCCGAGCGCGCGCATGGCGACCGAGTCGACGGTCCAGGGCCCGATCCCGCGCAGGGCGCCGAGCTGGGCGCGGGCGTCGGCGGCGGCGAGGTCGACGCTGCCGTCAGCGAGCGCCGCGACGAGCCCGCGCAGGGTGCGCTTGCGGCTCGCCGGCATGCCGAGGTCGTCGTCGGTGAGCGCGGTCAGCTGGTGCGGGGTCGGGAAGAGGTGGGTGAGCGTGCCACCGGCCAGGTCCGCCGGGAGCGGGGCGCCGAAGCCGCGGACGAGCCGGGCGGCGTGGGTGCGCGCGGCCGCCGTCGACACCTGCTGGCCGAGGACCGCCCGCACGGCGAACTCGTCCGCGGAGGGGCTGCCCGGGACGCGCCGCCCGGGCGCGGCGTCGACGAGCGGGCGCAGCACGGGGTCGGCGCGCAGCGTGCCGTCGACGGCCGCGGGGTCGGCGTCGAGGTCGAGGACGCGACGCGCGAGCGCGACCGCCGCGGCCTCGTCGTCGGGACGGCCCAGGTGCAGCTCGGCGGGCACCACCCCGCCCGCGGGCGGGGGCAGCACCAGCACCCCGGGGCCGCCGGGGAGCCGCACCGTGCGCCGGTAGGCGCCGTCGCGCCACTCCTCGACGCCCGGCACCGCGGTCGCGACGAGGTGGCCCCAGAGGTTGTCGGGGCACAGTGGTTCGCGGAACTCCAGGGAGACGCGGCGGACGCTCGACCCCGGCACACCGGTCAGCCTCCCACGCCCTCGTCGAGCAGGGAGCGCAGCATCCGGCGCATCGCGGCGCGCTCCTCGCCCGACAGGCGGGCCTGGAAGCGGTCGTCGCAGGCGGCGAGGACGTCCGACGCCCGGGCCCGGAGCGCCTCGCCGGCGGCGGTGAGCGTGACGAGGTTGGCGCGCCGGTTCGCGGGGTCCACGGTGCGGCGCACGAGCCCGCGCGCCTCGAGCCCCGCGAGCAGCGAAGCACCGGTGGTGCGGTCGACGTGCAGCTCCCGCCCCAGGTCGATCTGGCTGCGGGGCGAGCGGTGGGCGAGCAGCTCGAGGACCCCGTACTCGCGCCCGCTGATCCCCTCGTCCCGCAGCGCCGCCTCGCCCATCTCCTCGGCGCGCGCCGTGGCGAGCCGCAGCAGGAACGCCGTGCGACCCGCGAGGGATTCGGGCAGATCGCCCACGGCGCAGCTCCTGTCCGCTATCGTCAGCCCGACTGACAATCGGTTCGGGGGACACCATCATGCGCATCCTGGTCACCGGCGCCAGCGGCTTCGTCGGCGGTGCCGTGGCGGCCGCGGCGCTGGCCGCCGGTCACGAGGTCGTCGGCCTGGTCCGCGACCCGGCCCGGGCGCGGCGGGCCGCCGGGGCCGACCTGCGCCGGGGCGACATGACCGAGCCGGCCACCTACGTCCCGCTCGTCGACGAGGTCGACGCGGTGGTCCACGCCGCCCAGAAGGCGGTCGGCGGGCGCCTCACCCGCCGGCGCGCCGAGGAGATCTTCGCGGCCGACGCGCTGATGACCTCCGAGCTGGCCACGGCGTGCCGGGCGGGCAGGAAGCGCCTGGTCTACACCGGGGGCTGCTTCGACTGGGGCGACCGCGGCGAGGAGTGGATCACCGAGGAGACGCCGCTGACGCCGTCGCCGATGGGCATCGGGCACGCCCGGCAGGCCCGCCTGCTCGACGCCATGGCCGACCTCGACGTCGTCCGGGTCTCGCCCGGCTTCGTCTACGGGCCGGGCGGGCTGTTCGCGCAGGCCTTCGTCGACCAGGCCCGCGCCGGGCGGCTGCGCTGCATCGGCCGCGGCGGCAACTGGTGGAGCGCGGTCCACGTGGACGACCTCGCGCAGGCCTACCTGGCGGCGTTGACCACCGCGCCGCCGCGCAGCGCCTACGCGATCGCCGACGACGAGCCGCTGCGCCTGCGCGAGCTGACCGACCTCACCACCGACGCCCTCGGCCTGCCCCGCACCGGGACCGCGCCGCCCGCGCTGATCTCGCTGTTCCTCGGGCCGGTGCTGGTGCGCAGCCTCGTCACCTCCTTCCGCATCGACGCCTCCCGGTCCCACCGGGAGCTCGGATGGCAGCCCGCCCACCCGCGGTTCCGCGACGCCGTCGCCGAGGTGGTGGCGCAGACCCCGGCGTGAGTGGCCGATGGATCCACGACCGGTCGGCCGGGCCCGGCCTACCGTGCGGGCCATGGAGCCCCGTCCCGCCGCCCTGGGCCTCGTCGTCAGCGACATGGCCGCCTCGCTCGCCTTCTACCGCGCCCTCGGACTCGACGTTCCCGACGAGCCCGAGGGTCACGTCGAGATCCCCTTCGGCGGCCTGCGGCTGATGCTCGACTCGGAGGCGACGATCGCGTCGTTCGACCCCGGCTTCACCCCGCCGGCGGGCGACGGGCGGATCGGGCTCGCGTTCGAGTGCTCCTCCCCCGCCGAGGTCGACGCCGCCCACGCCCGGCTCACCGGCGCCGGGTACCGCAGCCACCTCGACCCGTTCGACGCCTTCTGGGGCCAGCGCTACGCGACGGTCCTCGACCCGGACGGGATCAGCGTGGACCTCTTCGCCGCACTGTGACCTCCGACCGAGTGGGCGCTCACTGCTGTCGCGACCGCCCTCGAGGCCCACTCGGTGCGACGAGCGCGGAGGGCGTCCGGCCGGTGAGCGCCCGGACCTCGCGGGCGAGGTGCTGCTGGTCGACGTAGCCGGAGTCCGCGGCCACGTCGCCCCACGCCCGGCCGTCCCGACGACGGGTCACGGCGCGCTGCAGCCGCAGGACGCGGCCCAGGTGCTGGGGGCCGTAGCCGAAGCGGGTGAGGCAGCGGCGGCGCAGCGTGCGGGCGGACAGGTCGAGCCGGTCGGCGATCGCGGCCACCGGCACCCCGCGATCGGACGCCTCGAACACGAACCGGGCCCAGCGGTCGTCGGGAAGGTCGCGCAGCCGCCCGCGCAGCCAGGTCCCGACGTCGCCCACGGGCCCGACGACGTCCGCGAGCGGCACCACCCGGTCGGTCAGCTCGTCGGCGGGCACGCCCAGCACCAGCGGGCCGAGCCCGTGGGAGAACCGGACCCCGGAGTACCGGCCGTCGCCGACGTGCTCGCGGGCCACCGCGTCGGGTCCCGCGACCACCGCCTCGCCGTCGGGCCGCACGATCACGTCGAGGCAGCCGTCCGGGAGGATCAGCGCGGGGCCGGCGGCGTGGCGGGTCCACGTGTGGGCGTAGCCCTCGTGAGCACTTCGGGGGGTCATGACCCCCCTTTCTGCTCACCAGCCGTAGGCACCTTGAGGTCGACGACGATCCCCGCGTGGTCGGAGGGCCAGACCCCGTCGACGGGGCCGTGGCCGAACCGCGCGACGCGCCCGATCCGCACGGGCACCCGCCCCCGGCCCGCCCCGAGGAGCACGTGGTCGATGCGCGCGGGCGGGGAGCCGCTGGGAGCGACGTAGGGGTTGTCCGGGCCCCAGGTCGCCTCGTCGGGGTCGGCGGCCCAGCGCCGGGTGTTCACGAGCAGCAGGCCCGGCTCGGCGGGAGCGGTGAGGTGGCCCTCGATCAGGCGCATCTCGTCGGAGTCGGCCTGGGCGTTGAAGTCGCCCATCACCACCGGGGGCAGGTCGGCCGGCGGGGCCTCGACCACGCGCCGGGCGATCACGCGGACCTGCTCGATCCGGCTCGCCGACCCGATCAGCGACGAGTCCAGGTGCACCGACCAGACGGGGCACGACCCGGCCGGGGTGTCGACGACGACCTGGTGCAGCACCCGCGACCACGGCTCGAGCCCGGCGGGCAGGCCCTCGGTGTGCGCGTCGCGGACCGGCCACCGGGCGAGCACCGCGTTGCCGATGCCGTACGGCGGGCCCTCGAGCCGCCGCGACCACCCCGAGGGGTCGGGCGAGGCACCGAACGCGGCGTGCATCCCGAGGTCGGCCGCGAGCTCGGTGCCGAGGTCGGTGTCGTCGGAGGACCACACCTCCTGCAGCGCGATCACGTCGGCGTCGAGCTCGCGCAGCGCCGCGAGGATCGCGGGCCGGCGCCGGTCGGGGTCGCCGAAGCGGTACCAGAGGTTCCAGGTGGCGACGCGCAACCTCATCCGCCCACCGGGCCCTCGGGTCCGGCTCCGCTGCGCTCCGCGTCCACCACGTCCCGGTAGCTCCGGAACCCCGCCACCGACTCCGCGGCGAGCACGGCGTCGGCGACCGCACGGGTCACCACGTCCGCCCCCACCGTGAGCAGCGCCTGGAGCCCGGCGAGGTCGGGCGCGGGGCGTTCGCACTCGGCGAGCCCGAAGAGGGTGTCGCCGTCGGTCATGCCGTGCACCGGCCGGACCGCCCGGGCCAGCCCGTCGTGCCCGACGGCGGCGAGCTTCGAGCACTGCGCCACGGTGAGCGTCGCGTCGGTCCAGACCACCCCGATCGTCGTGTTCAGCGTCGGGGGCGCGGCGGCCGAGCGCAGGCGCCCGAGCAGCGCCGCGCGGTCGTCGGGAAGCTCCGGCGGACGCCGGTCGTCGTCGGTCAGGTGCCGGGCCGCCCACAGCTCCCCGGTGCGCGGGTCGACGGCCGAGCCGGCGGCGTTCACGACGACGAGGGCGGTCACCCGGCCCGCGTCGGTCGCCGCGGTGGCCGTACCGACCCCGCCCTTGAGCCCGCCGACGACCGCCCCGGTGCCCGCCCCGACGACGCCCGCGGGGCCCGGCCCGTCGGCGGCCGCCGCGTACGCCTCGGCCCCCAGGGCGGCGTCGGGCCGCGCCCGGAAGTCGCCGCCGCGCCCGAGGTCGAACACGACGGCCGCCGGCACGATCGGGACCACCTCCCCCGGGCCGCCCACGCGGAACCCGATCCCCGCGTCGCCCAGGGCGTCCATCACGCCGGTGGCGGCCGCGAGTCCGTAGGCCGAGCCGCCGGAGAGCACGACGGCGTGCACGCGGTCGACGAGCGTGCGGGGGTCGAGGGCGTCGGTCTCGCGGGTACCGGGGCCGCCGCCGCGGACGTCGACGCCGGCCACGGCCCCGTCGGGCCCGGGCAGGAGCACCGTGGTGCCGGTCAGGGCGCCGTCGCCGAGGCGCTGGGCGTGGCCGATGCGCATCAGATCGTCCCCTCGGTGACGAGCTCGTCGACCTGGGCGGCGGAGAGCCCGAGCTCGGCGTAGACCTCGTGGTTGTCGGCCCCGAGGGCCGGGCCCGCGCGGCGTACCCGGGCAGGGGTGCCGGCGAAGGTGGGGACGACGCCGGGGCCGAGGACGTCCTCGTCGAGGCGTTCGTCGTGGTGCGGGACGATCATGTCGCGGGCCAGGAACTGCTCGTCGGTGACC
Organism: Actinomycetospora atypica; assembly: GCF_042653685.1. Classification (NCBI taxonomy): domain Bacteria; kingdom Bacillati; phylum Actinomycetota; class Actinomycetes; order Pseudonocardiales; family Pseudonocardiaceae; genus Actinomycetospora; species Actinomycetospora atypica. Next base: position 9,068 of record NZ_JBHSIV010000040.1, read on the forward strand.
ACCTCGGCCACCGTGTTGATCGGCCCGACGATGACCCCGGCCTCGTCGAGCACCGCGCGGACCTCCTCGGCGGCCCGCGCGGCCACCCAGGCGGCGACGATGCCGTCGATCTCGTCCTGGTTCCGGCCCCGCGCGACGTGGTCGACGAAGCGCTCGTCGGTCGCGAGCTCGGGGCGGCCCATCGCGGCGCAGAGCCGCCGGAAGACGCTGTCCTGGTTGGCCGCGACCACCATCCAGAGCCCGTCGGACGACCGGTAGATGTTCGAGGGCGCGATCCCGTCGAGCCGGGTGCCGCCGGGCCGGCGGACCTTCCCGAGCTTGTCGTACTCGGGGATGGCCGACTCGAGCACCGACAGGCAGGCCTCGGTGATCGCGATGTCGACCACCTGGCCCTTCCCGGTGACCGACCGGGAGTAGAGCGCGGCGAGCACGCCCTGGACCGCGACCATGCCGGCGAGCGAGTCGCCCAGGGAGACCGCGGTGCGCGGCGGCGGCTGGTCGGGGTAGCCGTTGATCCCGCGCAGGCCGCTCACGGCCTCGGCGACGGAGGCGTAGCCCGGCTTCGAGGCGTACGGCCCGGTCTGCCCGTAGCCGGAGACCCGCCCGAGGACCAGCCCGGGGTTCACCCCGGAGAGGACGTCGTAGGCCAGGTCCCACCGCTCGAGGGTGCCGGGCCGGAAGTTCTCGACGATGACGTCGGTCCGCTCGACGAGCCGCAGGAACAGCTCCCGGCCGCGCTCGGTGCGCGGGTCGAGGGTGATGCAGCGCTTGTTGCGCCCGATGACGGTCCACATGAAGTGCTGGCCGCGGTAGGCGCCCTGTCCCCACTCGCGCAGGGGGTCGGGCCGCCCGGGTGGCTCGATCTTGACGACGTCGGCGCCGTAGTCACCGAGGATCCGGGCCGCGAACGGCCCCGCGATGATCGTGCCCATCTCCAGTACCCGCAGTCCTGCGAGCGGCCCTCCCGGGGTGAGCGGAGCGACGGGGGATGGCGACGCGGTCATGCCCGGCATTCTTGCCGGAACGTCCGCAGGGCACCCCCACGGGAGTGGGGGTGCCCTGCGGACGGAGGGGATCAGCGCCGGGCGAGGCGGATGATCAGCAGGATCAGGGCCAGGACGCCGACGCCGCCGGCCACCGGGAGCAGCCGCTTCTGCAGCGCGCCCGAGGACGCCTCGAGCAGGTCGATGGCCTCGGCCTGCTGGCGCTTGGGCTTCGGCGCCGACTGCACCGGACGGGGGCCGGCCCCGCTCGCGGGCGAGGCACCGGGCTTGGCGGCGCTGTCGGAGCTCTGGCGCGCCTCCGCGACGGTGGACGCCATGGGGGCGGCCTCCGGGGCGCCGGACCCGGACGCGACCGGGGTCGGGGCGGCGGGCTGCGAGACCGGCGTGGCCGCGGGCGACACGGGCTCGGCGCCCGAGGACACCGGCGCGGCGGTGCCGTTCGACTGCGACGCCGAGGCCGGCTGGGCCTCCGGCGCGGGCGCGTCGGCGAACTCGTCGGCGAGGCAGGACGCGAACTGGCCGAGGATCTTGTCGCCCACGTCGGCCATGACGCCGCGGCCGAACTGCGCCGGCTTGCCGGTCACCTGCATCTCGGTGAGGACGGTGACCTTCGTCTGGCCGTTGCCGGCGTCGACCATCGTCAGCGTCGCCTTGGCCGAGGCGGTGCCGTTGCCGCGGGAGTCGCGGCCCTGGGCGTCCACGACGACCTTGTGGTTGGCCTTGTCGCGCTCGACGAAGGTGCCCTTGCCCTTGTAGGTCATGGAGATCGGGCCGAGCTTGACCTTGACGGTGCCGGTGAAGTCGTCACCGTCCTGGCCGGTCAGGGCGGCGCCCGGGAAGCAGGGGGTGACCTTCTCCGGGTCGTTCATGGCGTCGTACACGGTGTCGATGTGGACCGGGACGGTGAACGAGTTCTCGAGTTGCACTGGCTTTCCTCCAAGCACTGGGCGGACACATGCGCGAGGCCCGTCCCCGCAGGTAGGGGACGGGCCTCACGGTGCTGCGTGAACTGTCGTGCTGTCCGCTGGGGACGTCAGCCGGCGGCGGCGAGCACCGCGCGGCCGGTGAGCACCCTGGCGAGGTGCTCGCGGTAGTCCGAGCCGGCGTCGGCGTCCGACGTGGGGCTGGTGCCCTCGGCGGCGGCCTGCGCGGCGGCGCGGACCGTCTCCTCACTCATCGTCTGCCCGACGAGCGCCGACTCCACACCCCGGGCGCGGACCGGCGTGCCCGCCATGTTGGTCAGGCCGATGCGGGCGTCGGTGATGGTGCCGCCCTCGACCTTGACCGCGGCGGCCACCGCGACGATGGACCAGGCCTGCGCGACGCGGTTGAACTTCTCGTACCGCGCGCCCCAGCCCGTGAACTTCGGGAAGCGGATCGCGGTGAGGATCTCCCCGGGGCCGATGGCCGTCGTGAAGTAGTCCTCGAAGAAGTCGGCCGCCCCCACGCGACGCTCGCCGTTCTCGCCCTGGATGACGAGCTCGGCGTCGAGCGCGAGCGTGGGCGCCGCGAGGTCGCCCGCCGGGTCGGCGTGCGCCAGGGCGCCGCCGAGGGTCCCGCGGTGGCGGACCTGGAAGTCCGCGACCGTCTTCGTGGCCTCGCTGATCAGCTTCACGTGCTGGTTCAGCAGGTCGTCGCGGGTGACGTCGTGGTGGGTCGTCATGGCGCCGACCACGATCTGGTCGCCGTCCTCGCGCACCCCGCGGAGCTCGGGGATGCCGCCGAGGTCGACGACGAGCGACGGGTCACCCATGCGCAGCCGCAGGACGGGGATGAAGCTCTGGCCACCGGCCATGATCTTCGCGTCGTCACCGCCCTCGCGGAGCGCCGTGACGGCCTCCTCGACCGTCGTCGGCCGGACGTAGTCGAACGATGCCGGGATCACAGGTGCCCTCCCTGGGTGTCGCCGCGCGAGATGTCGCCGGCCGTGGAACCGAGGCCGGCGCCGGGCGAGGCGACGTCCGCCTCGTCGGAGCGACCGGCGGTCCCCGTGGACGAGTTGATCGCCGTCCACACGCGGTACGGCGTGGTCGGCATGTCGATGTCCTTGACCCCGTACTGGCGCACGGCGTCGAGGACGGCGTTCACCACGGCGGGGGTGGAGGCGATCGTGCCGGCCTCGCCCACGCCCTTCGAGCCCAACGGGTTGGTCGTCGAGGGCGTCGTGGTGTTCGCGGTGTCGAAGTGGATCAGGTCGGCCGCCGAGGGCAGCGTGTAGTCGACCAGCGTGCCCGAGAGCAGCGTCCCGGACTCGTCGTACGCGGCCTCCTCGAACAGCGCCTGGGCGATGCCCTGCGCCAGGCCGCCGTGGATCTGGCCCTCGACGATCAGCGGGTTGATCACCGTGCCGACGTCGTCCACGCAGACGTACTTGTGCAGCTGCACGAAGCCCGTCTCGGTGTCGACCTCGACCGCGCACAGGTGCGTGCCGTGCGGGTAGGAGAAGTTCTCCGGGTCGAACGTGGCGTGCGCGTCGATGTCGGGCTCGACGCCCTCGGGCATGTCGTGGGCGGCGAACACGGCCAGGGCCACGTCCGCGATGCCCACGCCCTTGTCGGTGCCCTTGACCGCGAAGCGGCCGGCGGTGAACTCGAGGTCGTCCTCGGAGGCCTCGAGCATGTGCGCCGCGATCGGACGGGCCTTCTCGACGACCTTCTCGGCCGCCTTGACCATGGCGACGCCACCGACGACCAGCGAGCGCGAGCCGTAGGTGTCGAGGCCCCGGTAGGACGACTGGGTGTCGCCGTGGAGGATCTCGACGTCGTCGAAGGGGATGCCGAGCTTGTCCGCGATGATCTGCGAGAACGCGGTCTCGTGGCCCTGGCCGTGGGCGCTGACGCCGACGACGACCTCGGCCTTGCCGGTGGGCAGCATCCGGATGGACGCGGTCTCCCAGCCGCCGGCGCCGTAGTCGAGCGAGCCGAGCACGCGGGACGGGGCGAGGCCGCACATCTCGGTGAAGGTCGAGATGCCGATGCCGAGCTGCTTGACGTCACCGCGGTCGCGGCGCTCCTGCTGCTCGCGACGCAGGCCGTCGTAGTCGAACATCGACATGGCCTTGTCGGTGGCCGCCTCGTAGTTGCCCGTGTCGTAGGTCAGCGTGCTGACCGTGGTGAACGGGAACTCCTCGTGCTGGATCCAGTTCTTCTTGCGGAACTCCATCGGCTCCATGCCGAGCTCGAGCGCGACCTCGTCCATCATCCGCTCGATGCCGAAGGTGGCCTCCGGCCGGCCGGCGCCGCGGTAGGCGTCGGTGAGCGTCTTGGTGGTGAAGACGTTGGTGCAGTCGAACCGGTAGGCCGGGATCTTGTAGATCGCGTTGAACATGAACGCGCCCAGGATCGGGACACCCGGGCCGACGAGCCCGAGGTAGGCGCCCATGTCGGCCAGGAGCTTGACGTCCAGGCCGGTGATCTTCCCGTCCTTGGTCACGCTGACGGTCAGGTCCTGGATCTGGTCCCGGCCGTGGTGCGCGGTGAGCAGGGACTCCGAGCGGGTCTCGGTCCACTTCACCGGCTTGCCCAGCTTCTGGGCCACCAGCAGCGTCATGACCTCCTCCGGCGCCACGGCGATCTTGCCGCCGAAGCCGCCGCCCACGTCGGGGGCGATGACGCGGAGCTTGTGCTCGGGGAGCCCGAGGGTCAGCGCCAGCATCGTCTTGAGGATGTGCGGCACCTGGGTGGAGGACCACATGACCAGCTGCTCGCCGGACGGGTCGACCACCGTGGAGCGCGGCTCCATGAAGACCGGCACGAGGCGCTGCTGGCGGAAGCGGCGCTTCACGACGATCTGGTCCGAGTCGGACTCGGCCTTCGAGATCGCCTCGGTGGCCGACCCGCCCGAGCCGGCCTCGCCCGAGTCGAACACCCACTGGGCGTTCTCGTTGGTGCCGAGCTCCGGGTGGACGAGGGTGGCGCCCTCCTTGAGGGCCTCCTCCATGTCCAGCACCGGCTCGAGCTCGGTGTAGTCGACCTCGACGAGCTCGGCCGCGTCCTTGGCGATCGCCGCGGTGCGCGCGACGACGACGGCGACGCCCTCGCCGGCGAAGTTCACCCGCGAGCCGGCCAGGGCCGGGCGCTGCGGGGACTTCATGTCCTTGGTGATCGGCCACGCGCAGGGCAGCTGCACGGCGTCGGCACCCAGGTCGGCGGCGGTGTAGACCGCGACGACGCCCGGGACCTGCTTGGCGGCGCTCGTGTCGATGCTGCCGACCTCGGCGTGCGCGAACGGGCTGCGCACCACGGAGACGTGCAGGAGACCGGTGAGGGACTGGTTGTCCACCCAGCGGGTCCGCCCGGTGATCAGGCGGCGGTCCTCCTTGCGGCGGCGGTCGCGCCCGATCTCCGGGGCCGCGGTCGCGGGGTTCTCGGTGGTGGTCATCAGGCACCTCCCCCGGCGACCGACGACGTGGCGGTCTGCGACGCGCCGGCGCCCGGCTTCATCTTCTGCGCCGCGTCCTGGATCGCGGCCACGATGTTCTGGTAGCCGGTGCAGCGGCAGAGGTTGCCCTCGATGCCCTCGCGGACCTCGTGCTCGCTGGGGTCGGGGTTGTCCCCGAGCAGGTCGATCGACTGCATGATCATGCCCGGCGTGCAGTAGCCGCACTGCAGGGCGTGGTTGTCGTGGAACGCCTGCTGCACCGGGTGCAGCTGGCCGTCACGCTCGAGGCCCTCGATGGTGAGGACCTCGCTGCCGTTGGCCTGGACGGCCAGCACGGAGCAGGACTTCACCGAGAGACCGTCGAGGTGCACGGTGCAGGCACCGCAGTTGCTGGTGTCGCAGCCGATCACCGTGCCGGTCTTGCCCAGGCGTTCCCTCAGGTACTGCACGAGCAGCATGCGGGGCTCGACGTCGTCCTCGTAGGTGAGGCCGTCGACGGTGGTCCGGATGCGTGCCATGGATTCACTCCTCACACAAGCCCCCGCCCGCTGGCGCGGGAGATCCGGGAGCGAGCACGTCGTGGTGGTGGTGGTGGTGTCCGCCGGAGCGGCCGAGAACGATCCGGCCGCGCACGACGCCGCCGTCACGCCCGTCAGCGTGTCAGCCGCCACATCACACCCCCGTGATCGCTTAGACGCAACGCCCGGCCGGGGGTGGCACGCCGCCCCTCCGACCGCTACCGCCGTCCGTTGGGCGGATCATTCCGACGATGCGGGCTCCCGGGCCGTCCCTGCTCCGCAGGTGCGCCGTGTCGGCGCCCGAAGTGACTCGTCGGCAAACATTCACCGGCTGAAGTCCGGCGGTCCGGGCAGCGGACGTACCTGCCCGATCGGAGAGGTGTGTCCACATCCCGATCTCACGGCGGCTCCGCCGGGGTGCCAGCGATGGCACATCGCTGACACCGGACGTCAGTCAGGCGCCACGCTCGGCGCGGCCGACCCGCTCGCGGGCCCACCGGTGGTACATCGGCGCCAGCTGCGGCACCCCGAGCAACGTCGCCGCCCGGTGCCGCTCGTGGTGGAAGATCGTGAACACCTCGGCGAGGGTGACCCCGTGCCCGGGCCGCTCGAGCACCTCGAGCGCGTCGCCGGCCGTGACGTGCCCGGTGCGCACCACCCGCAGGTACGCCCCCGGGCGCACCGCGGCGACGAAGCGGCGGGGCATCGTCGGGTCGCCGGAGTGCAGGCCGAGCTTGAAGCACGGGATGCGCGGCTGGGACACCTCGAACTCCGCGGTGCCGATCCGCCACCGCTCCCCCACCACCGCGTCCCGCAGGTCGACCCCCGCGGTCGTCAGGTTCTGCCCGAACGTCTGCCGGTCGACGGCACGGCCGAGCTCGGCGGCCCACCAGGAGACGTCCTCGTCGGCGTAGGCGTAGACGGCCTTGTCGGGCCCGCCGTGGTTCTCGAGGTCGGCCTGCCGGTCGCCCTCGAGGTTCTCCGGGTGCACCGCGACCGGGCCCTCGACGACGTGCTTCGCGCTGGCGGTGAGCGTGCGCCGGTCGCGTGGCCCGTCGATCTCGACGGGGCGCCCCACGGCGACGGCGAGGACGTCAGGCATCGGGTCCCTTCCCGGAGAGGTCCGGCAGCAGCGGCGCGAGGGTGCGGTGCCGCCACGCGCCCCACCACAGGCCGGCCCCGTAGGCGACGTCGTCGGCGCGGTGGGCGGCGAGGTGCGCGAGCGCGTCGAGCGGGCCGGCCCCGGGGTCGCGGAACCGGAGCCAGTCGGCCAGCCCCTCGGCGACGGCGGCGAGGAGCAGGGCGCGGCGCACCCGCCGGCTCACGATCGCACCGAGTGCGGCCGCGGGCCACCAGTGCCGGGTCAGCGCACCCGCGGCCTGCCACAGGGCGCCGCCGAGTCCCCAGGGCGCGAGGACGGCGGCGAGCGGCGCGGGCCCCGTCAGGGTGTCAGCGATGGCACGTCGCTGACGCTGGATGTCAGCGATGTGCCATCGCTGACGCCACACCGCCCACGGCTCCCCCGGCTTCCGCAGCCCCCGCGCCAGCCGGGCCGTCGCGACCAGGGTCACCACGCCCGCCGCGGCCGTCGACCACCGCCGCTGGACCCCGAGCAGCGTCACCGCGCCCGCCGTCCACGGCGCGAGCGCGACCGGGGGCACGCGTCGCGGGTGCTGCCGGGCCAGGGGCGCCGCGCCCGTGCCGTAGAACGCCTTGCGGCCCAGCCACGCCCGGACCGCCGCCCGGTGCTCGTGGGCCACGCGCGCGGCCGGCTCGTAGCGCAGCCGCCAGCCGGCCGCGGCGATCCGCCAGACGAGGTCGACGTCCTCGGCCACCGGCATGTCCTCGCGGAACCCGTCGCCGAACGCCTCGCGCCGCACGACGAGCGCCGCGCTGGGCACGTAGGCCACCCGCGAGCGGGCCGTCACCGGGGCCGGCCGTTCTCCCAGGTCGAGCGAGGAGCGCCGCCGCTCGTAGCGCGTCACAGCGTTCTCCGGCCCGCCGTGCGACCACGCCGCGATCCGCGGGGCGACCACCCCGACCGCCGGGTCGCCGAGGTGCCCCAGCAGCGTCTCCAGCCACCCCTGCTCCGGCACGACGTCGGAGTCGAGGAACGCGATCACGGGCGCCGCGCCGGCCCGGGCACCGGTGTTGCGCCCGGCCGACGGCCCCCGGCTCGTCCGGTGCCGGACGACCCGCCCCCCGTGGCGTTCGACGACCGCTTCCGTGGCGGCGGGGTCGGCCGAGCCGTCGTCGACCACGACGATCCCCACGCCCGGCGCGGTCGCGCGCACGGCCGCGAGCAGGCGGTCGAGCTCGTCGGTGCGGTCCTTCACCGGCACGACGACGGTGACGTCGGCCGGTCCGGGCGCGTCGACCGGGGAGGGCACGGGGTGCGCCACCCCGGCGTCGGAGAGCAGCCGGGCGAGGGCCGCGGTGGTCGCGTCGGCAACGACGAGCTCGGGCCCGACGAGGTGGCGGCGCGCGGCCGCGGAGAGCCGCAGCACCCGCGGCGGGGAGCCCCCGATCCACGTCGCCCCGCCGTCGACGCGCCACGTGCGGGGGTCGGGGCGGACGGTCCAGCCGTCGGGCAACCGTGGGGTCGTCATGGCGAGGCGGGAGTCTAGGTGCGCGCCGGAGCGATCGACGGTTCCGGACGATCGCCCGGGGCGCCGCTAGGGTGGTGACATGGCCGCCGAGCAGCCACCCCTGAAGGACATGCGGGCGGGTGACGCCGACCGCGAGGCCGTCGCCCGGGTCCTGCACGAGGCCCACGGGGAGGGCCGCCTCGACCTCTCCGAGGTCGACGAGCGCCTCGCGACGGTCTACGCCTCGCGCACCTACGGCGAGCTCGAGACCGTCGTCGTCGACCTGCCCGGGGTCCGGCTGCCCTGGACCTCCACGTCCTCGACCGCCGAGGTCGTCCCGGCGTCCGAGGTCCCGCCGCTGACGCTGAACGCGTCGATGGCCACCGAGAAGCGGGTGGGGGTCTGGGAGGTGCCGCCGCGGATCGTCGCGGTGACGTCGATGTCGGACGTGAAGCTCGACTTCCGCGAGGCCGTCTGCCCGCACGACCGCGTGCACATCGAGGTCCACGGCAGCATGGGCTCGCTGGTGCTGATCGTCCCCGACGACTGGTCGGTCGACACCGACGGCGTCTCCAGCAGCTGGGGCAGCGTGAAGAACCGCCACAGCGCCCCCGCGGCACCCGGCCGCCCGACGATCGTCGTGACGGGGAAGGCCGGCATGGGCACGGTCAAGACCCGCGGGCCCTACTTCTACGAGTAGAGCGCCCCGACGACCGTCACCCGCAGCTGCTCGCGCAGCTCTCCGTCGCGGGCGGTGGGATCGAGCACGTGGGCGGTGCACACGCGCCGCAGCGAGCGCTCGAGCGCGGCCGCGCGGTCGTCGGGAAGGTCCGGGCGCATCCGCCGCACCGACCGCACCATCCCGACGAGCTCCGTGGTCATCGCCTCGCTCAGCGCGCCCTGCAGGACGTCGACACCGAGCTGGCCGGCGGCGTCGACCGACGGGCGGACCCAGCGGTCGACGGCCCCGGAGAACCCGTCGAGGGCGCGGGACACGAGCTGGACCGGGTCGGACTCGGCGAGGTGGCCCCAGGTCGCGGTGAAGTCGGCGCAGGCGCGCCCGAGGTTCTCCGGGGCGAGGCCGTAGAGCAGCAGCGCGCGCTTGGAGTCGAAGCGGTGGTAGAGCCCGCCGACCGACAGGCCCGCGGCCCGGGCGGCGCGGGCCATCGTCAGGCGCCGGGCGCCGTCGTCGGGGATCAGCGGGGCGACCGCCTCGAAGATCTCCCGGCGGCGCAGCACGACGTCGTCGGCCGGGCGCCCGGGTTTCCCGAACGCGCGGGGCACTTCCTCCCCGGAACCCGCCGCGGGCTCGCTCCCGAGGAGCGGCACCGCCGACGCTGCCTGAGACACACGGGCAGTTTTCGGGACGGAGGACACGGATGTCCAGCAGGGACGACCTGGCGGTGGTGCGGCGCCTCTACGCGGGGTTCGCGGCGCGCGACACGGCGGCGATCGGGGCGGTGCTGCACCCCGAGGTGCGGGTGTACCAGGCGGGCGAGCTCCCCTGGGCCGGGACCTACGAGGGCCCGGCGGGGGTGCAGGCGTTCCTCGGTGCCCTGCTCGGCCACGTCGACCCGGAGGTCGAGGTCGTCGACCTGTTCGCCGCGGGCGACGCGGTGGTGCAGGTCGGGCGGTCGCGGGGCCGGGCGCACGCGACGGGCCGGACCTTCGACGCGTCCGAGGTCCACGTGTTCCGCGTGCGCGACGGGCTCGTCGTGCGGTTCGAGGCGTTCGTCGACGTCGCGGAGTTCCGCCGGGCGCTCGAGCCGGTCAGCCCAGCCGCCCGTGCCCGGTGACGGTCCAGTCGGCGATCGCGTCGCGCAGGGCCGCCGCCAGCACCGCGACCGTCTCGGCGCCCTCGCCGGCACTCGCGCCCGCGGGGTCGCCGAGCACGCCGTTGGGGCTGACGTCGCGCACCGACCCGGCCCGGATGGCCGGCATCAGCTCGGCCAGCGGGGCGGTGTTGCCGGGCTCGGCGAGGTCGGGCCGCACGTCGTCGGGCGCGAGCGCGAGCATCAGCGACGTCTCGTGCCGTCCCGCGTGCAGGTCGGCGCCCGGCAGCCCGCAGGAGTGCCAGGCGACGTCGCGTCCCTCGTGACGGAGCAGCGTCACCGCGCTGACCAGGGCGGGGACGTTGCCGCCGTGGCCGTTGACGAAGCAGAGCCGCCGGGCCCAGCGGCAGGCCGACCGGCCGGTCTCCACCAGCACCGCGGCCAGAGTCTCGGTGCCGATCGAGACCGTGCCCGGGAAGCCCTCGTGCTCACCGGAGGCGCCGAACGCGATCGGCGGGGTCACGGGCAGCCCGAGGCGCCCGGCGACGGTCGTCGCGACGGTGGTGTCGGTGCCGAGCGGCAGGTGCGGGCCGTGCTGCTCGATCGCCCCGACGGGCACGAGCAGCAGATCGATCCCGTCGCAGTCTGCGGAGCGGGCGCTGCTGATCTGCACGGTCGCCGACCCTGTCAGATCGCCCGGGCCGCGTCCGTGCCCTCCCGGATCGCGGCCGCGGCGTCGCGCGGGGCGAGGACGTCGCCGACCCGGACGCCCGGTACGTCGATCTCGGCCGGCACCCGGGGTCCGGCGTGCACCACGACGTCGGCGTCGAGGGGTTCGAGCGTGCCCGTCGGGTGGTGCAGGACCTGCCCGTCGAGCAGCACCCGGTCGGTCCGCAGGACTATGCCGAGCGCGGCCGCGCGGCGGCGCCACCGCTCGCGCTCGAGCAGCGGCCCGAGCCCCTCCGCGGCGACCATCCCGGAGGTCATCAGCGTGACCCGGGCCCCGCGCTGCGCGAGCAGCTCGGCCACGCTCGGCGCCGCGGGCCCGCCGTCCTCGTCGACGACGAGCACCCGCCCGGTCGGCGTGGCCGCGCCGGTGAGCACGTCGGTGACGTCGACGGTGCCGGCGGGCGGAGCGGGGCGGGCGCCGGTGGCGACGATCGTGTGCGAAGCCTGTGAGCACTTTCCGGGGCCATAGGCCCGGAAAGTGCTCACGTGGCGGAGCCACACCTGCACGCCCGCCTGCTTGCACCGGTGGGCCAGGTCGGCGACGAGGTGCGCGAGCTCGCGGCGCTCGGGGGCCGCCGCGGCGTGGGCGAGCTGCCCGCCGAGCCGGTCGGAGCGCTCCACCAGGTGCACCTCGTGCCCGCGCTCGGCCGCCTCCGCCGCGGCGGCCAACCCGGCCGGTCCGCCGCCGATCACGAGGACCGTCCGGCGTCGGACGATCAGCGGCACCGGGAGCAGCACTTCCCGCCCGGCGTCCGGGTTCACCACGCAGCCGAGCCGGCGGTTCAGCCCGACCGCCGCGATGCACTCCTGGTTGCAGCCGATGCAGCGCCGCACCCGCTCCCCGGCGAGCGCCTTCGCGGCGAACCCGGGGTCGGCGATCTGCCCGCGCACCACCCCGACGAGGTCGCACGCGCCGGAGCTCACGGCGTGTCGAGCCTGGTCGGGGGTGGTGTAGCGCCCGACCCCGATCACCGGGACCCGTCCGCTCACGGCCGCCCGCACCGCGTCCGGCACACCCTCGGCGTAGCCCGCCGGGACACCCATCGGCGGCTCGATCAGCGGCAGGGTCGCCGTCGCGACGCCCACCGCGGTGTTGAGCACGTCGACGTCGTCGACGATCTCCGCGGCCACCCGCGCCGCGTCGGCGGCGGTCAGCCCGCCGGGCAGGCCCTCGTCGCCCTGCAGCCGGACCCCGACGATGCCGTCGCCGACCTCGGCGCGCACCGCCGCGAGCACCCGGCGCAGGAAGGCGACGCCGTCGCGGCCGTCGTTCGTCAGCGGGGAGAGGAACTGGCGCACCAGCGAGGCCTGCGAGCCCTGGATCTCCACCCCGTCGAACCCGCCGGCGACGCAGTGCCGGGCGACGAGCGCGAACCCCGCGACGATCCGCGCGATGCCGGTCTCGTCGAGCGCGACGGGGACCTCGCGGAACATCGGGTCGGGGACCGCGGTGGGCGCCTCGACCGGGCGCCGGGAGTACAGCGACGACGACTGCGCCCCGTTGTGCCCGATCTGGGCCAGGACGAGTGCGCCGTGCGCGTGCACGGCGTCGGTGATCGCCCGGTAGCGCCCGACGACGGCCGGGTCGGTGCCGCGGACCGCCTTCTCGTAGGGGCGGTCGTCGGGGTCGGCCGACTGCTCCTCGACGATCACGAGCCCGGCGCCCCCGGCGGCCCGCGCGGCGTAGTAGGCGGCGTGCTGCGCGCTCGGGAGCCCCGCGTCCGCGGCGTTGGTCAGGTGCGCGGGGAAGACGATCCGGTTCCGGACGGTCCTCGTGCCGATTCGGACCGGGTCACCCAGCACGCAGCAGCTCCCGCGCCGCGCGGCGGCCCTCGCGGATCGCGTCCGCGACCGTCCGCGGGGCCAGGGCGTCCCCGAGGCGCGTCCCCGTCGCCGACCCGGGGAGCCGCGGCCCGGCGTCGACGAGCGTGCCCGCGACTGTCCGGCGCACCCCGGTGACGACGTCCTGCGCCACCACGTGGTCGGCGTGCACCGCCACGACGCGGTGCTCGAGCACGCGCTCGACCCCCGCCCGCTGCAGCCGGACGTTCGCGTCGACGAGGTCGCCGGTGCGGGCGAGCAGCTTGCCCGCGACCGGGTCGCCGGTCACGAGGGCGACGGGGCGGTGCGGCGCCAGGTGCTCGGCGAGCGCGACCGCGGCCCCGTCACCGAGCGGGTCGTCGATCACGACCGGTCCCTCGGGAAGGGCGAGCCCCTGCACGACGGCGGCGATCGGCAGGCCGGCGCGGTCGGCGTCGCGGCCGCCGGTGGCGACGAGGACGGGACCCGGGGCATCGTCGGGAAGGGCTCCGAGCTGCACGGACACGCCGAGGCGCAGGACCTCGTCGACGAGGTGGTCGGCGAGGAGGGCGAAGCGCTCGCGCCCGGGGAGCGTCGCGATCGCCCGCAGGAGCCCGCCGGGCTCGGCGGCGCGCTCGACGAGGCGCACCGCGCGGCCGCCGAGTGCGAGGGTCCGCGCGGCCTCCAGCCCGGCCGGTCCCGCCCCGAGGACGGTCACCTCCGGTGTCCGCACTGCGGCCATGCTGACACTGGACGTCACAACCGCCGCCGCCACGGCCGGCTCCCCCACGTCCGGCTCCCCCACGTCCGGCTCCCCCACGTCCGGCTCCCCCACGTCCGGCTCCACGGTGCAGCCCACCCGCGGGTTGCGGACGTCCCGGGCCCGGCACTCCTGGTTGGTCAGCACGCACGGCCGCGGCGCGCGCCCGGCCCGGACCTTCCCGACGAGGCCCGGGTCGGCCAGCTGCGCGCGGGTCATCTCGACGAGGTCGGCGGTCCCGTCGGTCAGGGCGCGCTCGGCCTGCCGGGGGTCGACCACGCTGCCCGCGAGCACCACCGCCGCCCGCCCGTCGACCGCCGCCCGCACGTTGGCGCACTCCGCGGCCAGGAACCCCGGCGCGGTGTGGCCGTCGGGCCTCGTCGCACCCACCGACATCGCCGACCCGCGGACCGGGACGACGTGGTCGACCAGGTCGGCGACGCGCTCCACCGTCGTCAGGGCCTCGGGCAGCGTGATCCCCGCCCAGGGCGCGAGCTCGTCGACCGTGAGCCGCAGCCCCACCCACGCCTCGGGCACCGCGGCGCGGACGGCGGTGAGCACCTCGACGAGCAGCAGCGCGCGGTCCTCGCCGTACGCGTCGCCGCGGTGGTTGGTGAGACCCGAGCAGAACTGGCGCAGGAGCGAGTGCTGCCCCGCGTTCACCTCGACGCCGCCGCACCCGGCGTCGACGGCCGCGCGGGCGCTCGTCGCGAAGGCCCCGACCAGCCCGCCGATCTCCGCGACGGACAGCGGACGCGGGACGGTGCGGGTCGCCGGGTCGGGGACGGCCGACGGGGCCCGCAGGAGCTCGCGGGAGGTCGACTGCGAGCCGGCGTGGCCGAGCCCGGCGAGCACGAGCGTGCCGTGCGGCGCGCACGCCGCGGCGATCGCGGCCCAGCCGTCGACGCAGGTCGGGGCCAGCGGCGCGTACTCGTGGGGACGGTCGCCGGGGGTCACCGACGCGATCTCGGTGACGACGATCCCCGCGCCGCCCGCGGCCCGGGCGCGGAGGTGCTCGACGTCGCCGGGCCCGAACGACCGCGACGTCGCCAGGTTCGTCACGTGCGGCCCGAACAGCACCCGCGACGGCAGCGTGCGGCCGCCGAGCACGGTCGGGTCCGTCAGCACCTCGTCCTCCCCCGTACGCACGAGAGCCCGGTCCCCCTCGGGAGAGGGGGACCGGGCCGTCGTCGAATCACCCCGGCGCCCCGGATCGGGGCCACGGCACCGGGGGAGCCTGCTAGTTCACCCTGATGCCGGCCGGGAGCCGGCGACCCTCCTCGGCGAGGGGGTCGGGGTCGCACGCCTTGTCGGGCCGGCGGACCGAGAGGGTCAGCGGCACCGGCTCGCTCTTCGACCGCGGGCTCTTCTTGTGCGAGTGGTCGAGCGAGGGCTTGGGGATGACCGTGTCCATCTCCAGCTTCGCCAGCGCCACCTCGCCGTTGCCGAGGACGCACTCCGGGTCGGGTCCGTCGAGCGGCAGGCCGGTGAAGAACTTCGCCGCCATGCAGCCGCCCTGGCAGGCGTCGTAGTGCGAGCACTTGGTGCACGCCCCACCCGACTGCGGCCCGCGCAGCTCGGCGAACAGCTCGGAGTCCTGCCAGACGGTCTGGAACCCGCCCTCGGAGCGGACGTTGCCGGCGAGGAACTGGTCGTGGATCGCGAACGGGCAGGCGTAGACGTCGCCGACCGGGTCGATCAGGCACACCACGCGCCCGGCGCCGCAGAGGTTGAGGCCCGGCAGCTCCTGGCCGTAGGCCGAGAGGTGGAAGAACGAGTCGCCGGTCAGGACGTCCTCGCCGTGCGCGACCAGCCAGTCGTAGAGCTGCTTCTGCTGCGCCTGGGTGGGGTGCAGCTCGTCCCACGTGTCGGCGCCGCGCCCGCTCGGCCGCAGCCGCGTGATGCGCAGCTGGGCGCCGTAGCGGTCGGCGATCTCCTTGAACGCGTCGAGCTGGTCGACGTTCTGCCGCGTCATGACGACGCTGATCTTGAACGCGCCGAAGCCGGCCTCGTGGAGGTTCTCCATGGCGCGGATCGCGGTGTCGTAGGACCCCGGCCCGCGGACGTGGTCGTTGACCTCCGCCGTCGCGCCGTCGAGGGAGATCTGGACGTCGACGTAGTCGGTCTTCGCCAGCTGCTCCGCCCGGGCCTTGTCGAGCTTGACGCCGTTGGTGGAGAACTTGACGCCGACGTCGTGGGCGATCGCGTAGTCCAGCAGCTCCCAGAAGTCGCTGCGCACGGTCGGCTCACCGCCGCCGATGTTGACGTAGAAGACCTGCATGCGCTGGAGCTCGTCGATAACGG
This sequence comes from Actinomycetospora atypica, assembly GCF_042653685.1. Lineage (NCBI taxonomy): Bacteria > Bacillati > Actinomycetota > Actinomycetes > Pseudonocardiales > Pseudonocardiaceae > Actinomycetospora > Actinomycetospora atypica. Next base: position 24,923 of record NZ_JBHSIV010000040.1, read on the forward strand.
CCTTGGCCTCGTCCGTCGACAGCTCGTTCGGGTCGCGCCGCCCGGAGCTGGACAGGCAGTGGACGCAGGACAGGTTGCACGCGTAGGTGAGCTCCCAGGTCAGGCAGATCGGGGAGTTCAGGCCGTGGGTGAAGTGCTCGACGAGCTTCATGTGGTGGCTCCCTACCGGGGCTTGATCGTGCCCGACTGCGCCAGCCCGGCGAGGGCCCGCAGGTACTGGTCGCGGTCCGCGTCGTCGATGCCGGCGGCGGCGAGCGCGCCGTGGACGTCGTCGTGGTCGCCGAGGGCCTGGACGACGTGGACGAGCGGCCGGGTCTTCAGGAAGGACAGACGCCGGGTGTGGAAGTCGTAGACGAGGGCGCCGAACGACTCCGGCCGCACCGAGACCGACTCCGAGAGCCGGTGGGGGCGGGCGGGATCGAAGGCGCCGACCGAGGACGCCGCAGCGTCCTCGATCGGTGCCGCGGTCATCAGTAGACGCCGCACATGCCGTCGATCGAGACCTCCTCGACGAGGGTCTCCTCGACGAGCGGGGTCTCCTGGTCGGTCTTCGGCTCCGCCATGGCGAACCTCCTGGGTTGGGCGACCTCGGGCGAGGAGGACGCTACGTGGCACTCGGTGCCATTCCCACGACCGCGAGGACGGGCCGACGCCGACCGATCGGGCAGGGCGTGACCGCCGTCTCGTTTGCTACGCGCGAGGAGGTGCGTCCCTCGATGGGGGACACTCCTCGTCGTGACGTCTGCCACTCGCACCCTGCGGGCCCGCCGTCTCGAGGCGGTCGCGCTGGAGCTGTTCACCGTGCGGGGCTTCGACGCGGTCACGGTCGACGACCTCGCCGCGGCCGGCGGCGTCGGGCGCCGCACGTTCTTCCGGTACTTCCCGACGAAGCTCGACGTCGTCCTCGGGCAGCTCGACGACGCCCTGGCCGGCCTGGTCTCCGCGCTCGCCGCGGTGCCCGAGGACGTCGACCCGGTGACCGCCGCGCGACGGGCATTCCTCGAGGTCAACGCCTACGCACCCGCCGACGTCCCGGTGCTGCTGCGCCGCCTCGCGCTGATCGAGACGGTGCCGGAGGTGGCCGCGCGGGCCGCCGTCCGCTACGAGGCGTGGGAGCGCACCGTCGCCGCCGACGCCGCCCGCCGCTGGCGGTGCCCGGTCGCGGGGCTGCGTCCGCAGGTGTTCGCCCGCGTGGTCGTCGCCGCCATGCGCGGCGTGTTCACGGTGTGGCTGAGCACCCCGGGCGCCGACGCGGGCACGCTCGGCGCGCTGGTGGAGGAGGCGTTCGACGACCTCGGGCGCGGCTTCGGATGATCGCCCCATGACTCCCCCGTCGGTGGACCCGACCTCCCTCATCGACGTCGACGCGTCGTCGGCCGTCGCGCCCTACGAGCAGGTCCGGGCGTCGGTGACCGCGCTCGTCCGCTCGGGGCAGCTGCCCGCGCACACCCGCCTGCCGGCCGTGCGCCGTCTGGCCGTCGACCTCGGGCTCGCCGCGAACACCGTCGCGCGGGCCTACCGCGAGCTCGAGGCGGCGGGCGTGGTGGAGACCCGCGGTCGGCTGGGGACGTTCGTGGTGGAGTCCGAGGACCGTCCCGACGAGGCCCGGGAGGCGGCCCGGGCGTTCGCCGCGCGGATGCGGGAGCTCGGGGTGCCGCCGGAGCGGGCGCTCGACCTGGCCAGAGGTGCCCTTCGGGCCGGTGAGCAGTAATCCGTGCCCCGGCACGGATTACTGCTCACAGGTGCTCACCACGGCACCTCGGTGCGGTCCTCCCACAGCCGCCCGGTCAGCGGCGGGTCGTTCAGCGTCGCCGAGCGCCCGGCGAGCCACAGGGCCGTGTCCGCGCCCTCCTCGATCGAGCGCGGCGCGTCGGGGCCGCCCATGTCGGTGCGGCAGTGCCCCGGGCAGGTGGCGTCGACGAGCACGCCCTTGCGGCCCATCCCGAGCTCGTGGGCCAGGTTGCGGGTGAGCGCGTTCAGGCCGGCCTTCGCCACCCGGTAGGGCGCGAGGCCCCCGGCGGTCCCCGGTCCGCTCATCCGCCCCAGGCACGCCGACACGTTGACCACCCGGCCGAAGCGCCGCGCGGCCATGCCCGGCACGAACGCCTGCACCAGCGCGAACGGCGCGTCGAGGTCGACGGCCCGGACGTCGCGCCAGTCGGCCAGCGAGATCTCCAGCGTCTTCGAGCGCCGTGCGCTCATCACCGCCGCCGCGTTGACCAGGACGTCCACGTCGCCGACGTCGGCCACCGCGGCGGCGATCCCGTCGACGTCGGCGAGGTCGAGCGGGAGGGCCCGTACGCCCTCGGGCACCGCCGACCCGGGCCGCGCGATCCCCACCACGTCGGCGCCCGCCGCGACGAGGCCGGCCGCGATCTCCCGACCCAGGCCGCGACTCGCGCCGGTGACCACCGCGGTGCGTCCGGAGAGGTCGGTGGTGTCCATCCCGGCGAGTTCCCGACGAGGTCCGGACGAACCCTCCCCGCTGTCGCCAACCTGTGGCACCTGCACGGGAGGACGAGCGCCGCACGAAGGGCAGCACCCGAAACCCTCCGAAGGTTCAGGTGATCGCCCCGCTCCGTGAACGGGATCACGGTCCAGCACTTACCCGTGACCTGGCACACGCCTAGCGTCCGCGCCGGACGACAGACTCCGCTCCCACGCGGGTCCGCCCGACGACGAGAGGATCCACATGCAGGTCGACGAGCTGCTCAAGCCGTTCCCGATCAAGGAGTTCCACCCCTTCCCGCGGGCACTGCTCGGGCCCGGCTCGCACGAGCTCATCGGTCCCGAGGCCCTCAAGATGGGCTTCAAGAAGACGCTGATCATGACCTCGGGCCTGCGCGGCACCGACATCGTGCACAAGATCAGCGAGTCCATGAAGTGGCACGGCATCGAGACGGTCATCTACGACCAGGTCGAGTCGAACCCCAAGGACTACAACGTCATGGACGCGGTGAAGCTGTACCAGGAGAACACCTGTGACAGCTTCGTCTCCATCGGCGGCGGCTCGAGCCACGACGCCTGCAAGGGCGCCCGTATCTCGGTGGCGCACGACGGCCGCAACGTCAACGAGTTCGAGGGCTTCAACCAGTCCGAGAACCCGAAGAACCCGCCGCACATCGCGGTCTCGACGACGGCCGGCACCGGCTCCGAGACCTCCTGGGCCTACGTCATCACCGACACGACGACGGACCCCAACAACCCCCACAAGTACGTCGCGTTCGACGACAACTCGGTGGCCACGCTGGCCATCGACGACCCGGTGCTCTACTTCGACTGCCCGATCGACTTCACCGCCCAGTGCGGCTTCGACGTCCTCGCGCACGCCAGTGAGCCCTACGTCTCGCGCCTGAACTTCGAGCCGAGCCTCGGCAACGCCCTGCGCGCCATCGAGCTCACCGCGGAGAACCTCCGGGCCGCGGTGTGGAACGGCCAGGACCTCCCGGGCCGCGAGGGCATGATGTACGCGCAGTACATCGCCGCCCAGGCGTTCAACTCCGGTGGCCTCGGGATCATCCACTCGATCTCGCACGCGGTGTCGGCCTTCTACGACACCCACCACGGCCTGAACAACGCCATCGCGCTCCCCCGCGTGTGGGCGTTCAACATGCCGGTCGCCTACAAGCGCTTCGCGAAGATCGCGACGGCCATGGGCGTGGACACCACGCACATGACCGACGTCCAGGCCGCGGAGGCCGCGCTCGCCGCCTCCATCCGCCTGCTCCGCGACGTGGGCATCCCGGAGAAGTTCACCGACGTCACCCAGGACTCGTACTCGAAGAACCGTCTGGGCCAGGGCCCGACGAAGTTCTACGAGAACGAGAAGACCATCACGGGCAACGACGCCGACGTGGACCGCATCACCAACCACGTCCTCGGCGACGCCTGCACCCCGGGCAACCCGAAGGAGTGCACCTTCACCACGGTGCGCCCCGTGGTCGACCACTGCCTCAACGGCGACCTGGACGACCTGCTCAGCTGAGCAGTACCCGGTGCCCGGTGGGACTCTCAGGGTCCCGCCGGGCACCGGCGCGTCACCCCCGTACCGCACGACCGCCGGAAGGACCACCGCGTGACCAGCACGTCCGAGCAGCCCGCGACCGATTCGAGCGGCCCCTTCTCCTCCGTCGACGACGTCGTCGAGGCGCTCTCGGCCCAGGGCTACATCGCCGACCGGCGCCTGGCCACCACCGTCTTCCTGCTCACGCGGCTGGAGAAGCCGCTCCTGCTCGAGGGACCCGCCGGGGTCGGCAAGACCGAGCTGGCGAAGATGCTCGCGGCCGCGACCGGCCGGCGGTTCCTGCGCCTGCAGTGCTACGAGGGCCAGGACGAGACCAAGGCCCTCTACGAGTGGGACTACGGCAAGCAGCTGCTCTACACCCAGATCCTGCGGGAGAAGATCGGGCAGGTCGTCGAGGACGCCCCCGACATCCCCACCGCCGTCGACCGCATCGGCGCCCAGGACTCGGTGTTCTTCTCCGAGCGCTTCCTCGCGGCGCGCCCGCTGCTGCAGGCGATCCGCTCCGAGGAGCCGGTGGTCCTGCTGATCGACGAGGTCGACCGCGCGGACGAGGCCCTCGAGGCGGTGCTGCTCGAGACCCTCGGCGAGTTCCAGATCTCGGTCCCCGAGGTGGGCACGTTCGTCGCGGACGACAAGCCCTACGTGATCCTGACGAGCAACAACACCCGCGACCTGGCGGCCGCCCTCAAGCGGCGCTGCCTGCACCTGTTCCTCGACTACCCCACGGCCGAGCGCGAGCTCGAGATCGTCCGCTCCAAGGACACGGGACTGCCCGAGGCCACGGCGCGGGAGCTCGTCGAGGTCGTCCGCGGGCTGCGCGAGCTCGAGCTGCGCAAGGCGCCGTCGATCTCGGAGACGATCGACTGGGCACGCACGCTCGCGGTGCTCGGGATCGACGAACTGAACGCGCAGGTCCTCGCCGACACCGTCAGCGTCGTCGTGAAGTACGACAAGGACGTGACCAAGGCGCTCAACGCGCTGCCCGGCCTCGTCGACCCCAACGCGACGATCGACGACGCCCACGGGCACGGCCATGGCCACGGGCACGGCCACGACGGCGACCACAGCCACACCCCCTCCGGCAACGACGCCCCGAGCAACGGCCGCTCGGCCGGCCCGGCGCCGGCCGTCCTCGACGATCCCGACGACGGCCCGGACGGCCGGGCGATCCGCGCGGCGAAGGACCGGGAGGGCCGGCACGCCGGCACCTACGGCGCCCCCGGGCGGGACGCCCAGGAGGCCGCGCGCCGCGCCGAGGAGCTCGGGGTCAAGCCCCGGCCGGTGAGCCCCTCGCAGGGCAGCCGCTCGTTCGGACTCGGCAAGAAGCGCGCCCTCTAGGACCTCCACGCCGGGGCGAACGGCACTCTCGCTCGCCGAGAAGCAGCGAACGTGCCGTTCGCTCCGGCCGGGTCCGGCCCAGCAGGAAGGAGGCCTCGATGGAGGCCACGATCCACCGCTTCGTGCGGCTCCTGCGCATCCGCCAGGTCCGGGTCTCCACCTCGGAGGTCCTCGACGCGATGCGCTGCGCCCGCGAGCCCGGCGTGCTCGCCGACCGCCCGACGCTCAAGGCCGCGCTGCAGGTCTCGCTGGTCAAGGACATCCGCGACCAGGCGACGTTCGACGAGATCTTCGACGCGTTCTTCGCGCTGGTGAAGATCGGGAAGTCGGAGACCGGCCACGGTCACGGGCACGGCCACGAGGACCTCACCGACGACGGGACCCTGGAGAACTTCACGATCTCCGAGGAGCCGTCGGAGACCCCGGAGCAGGGCCACGACCACGGCAAGCCGGTCGACATCAAGCAGTACTTCGATCCCGACGACATGGCCCAGCAGTACAACCTGCACCAGGAGGCCAACAAGATCGACCTCGCGGCGATGACCGACGAGATCGTCTTCTCCAAGGACGGCGCCACCGACCAGACGAACACCGGCGAGAAGGTCCAGATCGAGACCGACCGGCTGCACGGCGGCGGACTCCCCGGTGACATCGCGACGGCGTCGGGCACGAAGGTCGACGCCGACCTCAACGTCGCCCAGCAGGAGGCCCTGCTCGGGTGGCTGCAGGGCGTCGAGGACGGCATCGACACCGAGGGCGACGAGACCGACGCGATGGCGCTGCGCCGCCGGCTCGCCGGGATGCTCGAGAACCTCCCGGCGGCCATCAAGGCCCACCTCGAGCGGCTCATGGAGATCGAGCAGCGGGTCATCGACGGCGGGCACGCCGACGAGGACGCCCGGCGAGCCGAGGTCGACCGCGCCCAGGAGCACGAGCGCCAGCAGCTCGAGGACTCGCTGCGCCGGCTCGCGAAGACCCTCCACGGCGCGCTGACCCACCGCCGTCGGCAGTCCCCGCGCGGCCGCATCGACGCCGGTCGGACGATGCGGCGCAACATGCGCTTCGACGGCATCCCGTTCACCCCGGTGACCGTGAGCCGCACCGAGGACAAGCCGCGGCTGGTGATCCTCGCCGACGTGTCGCTGTCGGTCCGCGCCACCGCCCGGTTCACCCTGCACCTGGTCCACGGGCTGCAGGACATGTTCGGGCAGGTGCGCTCGTTCGCGTTCGTCGGCGAGCTGGTCGAGGTCACCGACCTCTTCTCCGACCACACGGTCGAGGACGCGCTCGGGCTGATCTTCGGCGGCGACATGCTCGACGTCGACGCGAACTCGAACTACGGCGAGGCCTTCGGGACCTTCCTCGAGGACCACGCCTCGGCGGTCAACCGGCGCTCCACGGTGATCGTCCTGGGCGACGGGCGGGGCAACGGCAACGACCCGAACATCGAGGCGTTCGCCGAGATCTCACGCCGGGCCCGGGAGACGATCTGGCTGACCCCGGAGCCCCGCTACTCCTGGGGCCTGGGCGCCTGCGACCTGCCGCGGTACGCGGAGTTCGTCGACCGCATCCGCGTCGTGCGGGACCTCACCGGGCTCTCGGAGGTCAGCCACGACATGGCCGCGGAGATGATCGGGCGTTGAGGTGACGACGACGCCATGACGCTGACCCCGCCGGCCGCCGGCACCGCGCGCATCGACCCCCTCGCCCCGGCGCACCCCGGCCGGTGGGAGAACGGCCCGGTCGTGGTCTGCCACCGCGACCGGGCGGCCGTCCCCGTCCGGCTGGTGGAGGCCCGCACCCCCGACCTCGTCACCGACCACTTCGAGGTGCACCGCCCCGGCGGCCGGCTGCTCGTGCTGCACCGCTTCCGGCCCGACGAGCTCGACGACGACGTCTCGACGGTGGTCGCCGCCGAGCTGGGCGCCGTGGTCGACTCGGCGCCGCTGTTCGAGCGGGTGGTGACCGGGATCGTGCGCTCCACCGTGGGCGACCCGCTGACGGCGTGGTCGACCTTCTACGCCAACTCGCTCGCGGTGCTGCGCCACCCGGGCTCCGCGCCCGTCGCCGGGCCGCCCGAGGCGTCGCTCGCCGGCTTCGCCCCGGTGCACGCCCGGGCGCTCGACGAGGTCGTCGGCAGCACCGTCGCCGACCTCGGCTCCTGCTTCGGGTTCCTGCCGCTGCTCATGACCGAGCGCGGGCTCGACGTGGTCGCGACCGACCACACGGTGGGCACCATGACCCTGCTCGCGGCCGTGGCCCGGGGCGGGGCGGTCCCCGCGGCCCGCGACCGGCTGCGCACCCTCGCCTGCGACGCCCGCGCCGTCCCGCTGGCCGACGACGCGGTCGACACCGTCACCGCGATCCACCTGCTCGAGCACCTGCCGGCGAGCGAGTCCGCCGCGGTCGTCGACGAGGCGGTGCGCGTGGCCCGCCGGCGCGTGGTGGTGGCGGTGCCCTACGAGGAGGTGCCCGACCCGGTGTACGGGCACCTGCGCCGCTTCACCGCCGACGACCTCGTCGGGCTCGGCGAGCGGGCGGGCGTGCCGTACCGGGTGTCCGACGACCACGGGGGCTGGCTGGTGCTCCGCCCGTGAGCACTTTCCGGGGCTATGGCCCCGGAAAGTGCTCACGAGTACTCACATGGGACAGCCCTGGCCCCGCGCCGCCTGGACCGGGTCCATCCGGAACATCGGGCCGGTGTCGGTCGGCTCGTCGTAGTAGCGGTGGAACACCGGGGTGAGGCCGCCCGAGATCGGGGGGACGATCCAGCTCCAGTCGACCGGGCACTTGCGCCCGGACTGCTCCTCGCGCTCGAGGTGGCGCAGGAAGCGCGCCGACTCGCCGTGGTGGTCGGCCATGGACACGCCGGCGACGTCGAAGGAGTGCTGCACGGCGAGGGTGAGCTCCACCGCGGCCCGGTCGCGCCACATCGTGCGGTCGTTCGAGGTGTCGAGGCCCATCTTCCCGGCGACCTCGGCGAGCATGTCGTAGCGCTCGGCGTCGGCGAGGTTGCGGGCCCCGATCTCGGTGGCCATGTACCAGCCGTTGAACGGCGCGGCCGGGTAGGACACCCCGCCGATGTCGAGGCGCATGTTGCTGATGACCGGCAGGGCGTGCCAGCGCAGCCCGAGGTCGGCGAACCAGCGGTGGTCGGGGTGCTCGAGGTCGACCTCGAGGACCTTCTCCGGCGGGATCTCGTAGATCTGCGGCCCCTGGGCGGCGAAGGAGCCGCCGCCGGAGACCACGAGGGGCAGCACGTCGAAGCGGCCCATCGGCGACGGCGGCACCCAGCCGAGGGTGCGGGCGTGGTCGGTGAACCCGACGTAGCGCGGGTCGCCGAGCACCCGGCCGCCGGTGCGGTAGCCGGCGTAGCGGATCAGCTGCTCGTTCCACACGCGCGGGCCCGGCGAGGTGGGGGTGTCGGGCGCGAAGACGGTGATCGTCGAGCGGATGCGGCCGCGGCGCGTGGCCTCGTCGACGTGGCCCACGCACTCGGCGGCGACCTCGTCGGGCGCGACGACGTGGCGGCGGTCGCGCAGGTGCAGGCTGCGCCAGTAGAGCCGCCCGATGCAGCGCGCGGACTGACGCCACGCCACGCGGGCGCCGAAGGTGAGCTCGGCGGAGGTGTGGACGTAGGTCCCGGTGCGGGCGATCTCGTCGCGCACCTCGGCCAGGCGCTCCTCGAACGAGGCCGCGCGCGCGGCGACCCCCTTCACGGCCGTGGCCCCGGGCTCCTCGGCCTCGGTGTGGAAGAGGCGCAGGAACTCCTCGGCCTCGGCCGGGTCGACCGGCGCGACGACGGGCGCCGCCGGAGCGGGCTCGGCCACCGGCTGAGGCCGCGGCCGGGGCCGCTCGGCGGCGGTGGCCACGGTCGGGGCGGCGAGGGTCGGCGCGGCGACCGCGTCCACCGGCGCTCCGGCGACCGGGGCGACCAGCGGCGTCGTCGGGACCCCCGCATCGGCACGTCCGCGCGACTCGGGGACGGTGACGTCGGCTCCCGTCGCGGGTGGGGCGGCGACCGCCGGGGTCCCGTTCACCGGCGTCGCCGGACCTGCGGCCGCGTCCTCGGCCGTGGTCCCGACGACGGCCATCGTGGCCATCCCGCGCGCCATGCCACCTCCGTGTGCTCACAGGTCCTGCTGTCGATGACGACCGCCCGGCGATGCCGCCGACGACCCGAGCCGGACCCCCGCGCGCCCGCTCTTCCATCCTCACCCGCCGGACCCACGAGCGGATCTAGCCGTTCGGACCCAAATCTTCAGCTCTTCGGGGTGTCACGATCGACTGTTCGGCGCAATCGTGATCCACCCCGGGTACGTCGACACCTCGCCGTGACCAGTAACGGTCGACCACTGTAGGGGGTCCCCCGCCACTGGGGAGAGGGAGGCACGCTCTCACGGAGCGTCACTCGTCCGTGCGGTCCGTGACGGGTGGACCCCCGCCGACCCCGTCCCCTCTGGCACCCTCACCGGCGACCGGCAGTAATCGTCCCGCCGACCGAGCGTGACGATCCGACGGCGGGAGGACGTGGCGTGAGCCGACGCAGGAGCAGCGCGGGCACCGCCCGGCGGGACCGTCGCGTGCGCCCGGCCGAGCTGCGCGAGCGCGCCGACGAGATGGCGGCCCTGCTCGACGAGGCCGCGCCCCGGGCCCGGCGGACCCGCCGCCGGCGCTCGCTCGCCGTCCCCGCCGCGGTGGCCGCCTTCGGCGCCCTGTCCGTCGGCGGCGTGGGCCTCGCCCTCGGCCTCACCCCCACCGGGACCGAGGGCCAGCTGCCCGCCAGCCCCTCCCCCGCTCTCGCCGACCCCGCCTCCCCCCTGGTCCCGACGACGAGCGACGAGACCGTCGAGCCCACCGCGGCCGACCTCGACCCCGCGGTGGCGGGCGAGGACCTCATCCGGCCCGACGACCGCGTCCGGGCCGGGATCGCCGCCCGTCCCTCGTCGGGGCGGGCCCCGACCTCGACGACGACCCCCCGGGCCACGACCACCACCCGCACCGCCCGGCCCCCGAGGACGACCTCGACGCCGCGCACCACCACCGGGCGCCCCACGGTCACGCGGTCGGCCACCCCGCGCTCCACCGCGCCGGACACCGACGACGACCGCCCCACCTCCACCGCGAGGGCCCGTCCGGTCGCGGAGCGTTCGACCCTGCCGACCACCGCCGATCCCGACCTCGAGCCGTCGACCCTCGTCGGGGAGGAGACCCCCGAGCCGTCCGACGACTGAGCGGTCGGGTTCCGACGACGGATGACACGCCGATCGACTCGTCGCCCGATGGTGGCCCGCGTCATCACCACTCACCGGTCGTGGTCGTACGCTGACCGCACATCCCGCCACCCAGGACGACCGGGCACGAACGCGGAGTAGCGTCGCGTCCTAGTGCCCACCGCTAGGGTGGCCCGGCGGGGGGCGAGCGAGTCATCGCGAGATGAGGAGTCGACCGGCGTGACGGCAGCGAGGAACAACGGTCCGGACGCGGGGCGTCACGGTTCCGCCGGACCTGAGGGTCCTCACCACGACGCCTGGACGACCGGTGACCGCACCGGGTGGGGCGCAGCAGCACTCGACCGCGGTCCGGCGGGTGGCCCCTACGGGTCGTCCGGCGCCGGACCTCTCGACCCCCCGGGCCCGGCGACGCCGGGCCGTGCCCCCTTCGGCTCCGGGTCCTACGACCCCGACGACGCCGTGTTCGACATCGCCGACGACCGCCGCGACGACGGGACCTCCATGAGCCATCCGCTGGGCCGCGGCGCGGTCCCCCCGCCCCCGCCGTCGTCGCGAACGACCGCCTTCCCGCCGGCCGGTGTGCCCGCGTCCCGCCAGGACCCGGGCCTCCTCGGCGGCGGCCACCGCTCCGGTGGGTACGAGCCGGGCGGCTACGAGACCGGCGGCTACGAGCCGGGCGGGTACGAGACCGGTGGCTACGAGACCGGCGGTCCCGGCGCGGGCGGCTACTCCCCCGGGGGCTACTCCTCCGGCGGTTTGCCCTCCGGGGGCTACTCCGGCGGCTACGACACCGCGAGCCACGCCACCGGCGGCTACGCCGGGACCGACTACGCCGGCGGCGGCTACCAGGGCACCGGCTTCGCCGGCGGGCACTCCGCCCCCGAGCCCTACGAGCCCGCCCGCACCAGCTCGATGTCCTCCCCCCTGGGCTCGCACCACGTGCCCGACGCCGGCCTCCCCGCCCCGCGGGACGCCGGCTCGTCGAACGACGCCGCGGACATGGTGGCGATCATCCGCACCAGCTTCGAGGCGGTCAGCTCGCGCACCGACGAGCTCACCCAGCTCTTCTACGGGTGGCTCTTCCGCATCGCGCCGGAGACCCGCGAGCTCTTCCCGGTGACGATGGAGCTGCAGCGGACCCGGCTGCTCCGCGCGCTCATCCACGTCGTGCAGATGGTCGACCGGCCCGACGAGCTGACGGTGTTCCTGCGCCAGCTCGGCCGCGACCACCGCAAGTTCGGCGTCATCGGCGAGCACTACGACCGCGTCGGCCAGGCGCTGCTCGGCGCCCTCGGCGAGATCGCGGGCCCGCGGCTCTGGACCCCCGAGGTCGAGCAGGCCTGGGTGGGCGCCTACGGCGTCGTCTCCCAGGCGATGCGCGACGCCGCGGACGCCGAGCGCGGCCCCGCCGTGTGGATGGCCCGCGTGATGGAGCACCGCCGCGTGGCCCCCGACCTCGCGATCGTGCGGGTGCAGACCAGCCAGCCGGTGCCCTACCTGGCCGGGCAGTACGTCTCGGTCGAGACCCCCCAGCGCCCGCGCATGTGGCGCTCGCTGACGCCGGCCAACGCGCCGGGGCCCGACTGCGTGATGGAGTTCCACGTCCACACGGTCCCGGGCGGCTGGGTCAGCCGGGCGATCGTGTCGCACGCCCGCGTCGGCGACGTCTGGCGCATCGGCCCGCCCATGGGCCAGATGACGCTCGACCCGCGCTCGCGCGCCGACTTGCTGATGGTCGCGGGTGGCACGGGCCTCGCCCCGGCCCGCTCGCTCATCGAGCAGCTGATGGTCGACGGGTCCGACCGCAAGGTCGCGCTGTTCGTCGGCGGCCGCACGTGGAGCTCGCTCTACGACATCGACACCCTGCGCCGCATGGCCCAGGACAACCCCTGGCTCACGGTGGTCCCCGTCGTCGAGGAGGACGGTCGCCGCTACGGCGCCGAGACCGGCACCCTCGCCGAGGTCGTCGCGCGCTACGGCGCGTGGGCCGACCGCCAGGTGGTGGTCGCGGGCTCACCGCCCATGGTGCGCTCGACGGTCTCGGCGATGCTCGACGCCGGCACCCCGTTCCTGCAGATCCACTACGACCCCTACCACACCGACTGACGCCCGCGGGCCTCGTCGGGACGGCTCTGGTGCCGAAGCGAACGGCACTCTCGCTGCTTCTATGTGCGCGAGAGTGCCGTTCGCTCCGTCGGGGCGCGGGTCAGGCCTGCGCGGTCTCGCGGGTGTCGAGGTTCAGCGTGACCTCGGGCGAGCGGACGAGCGTCTGGTAGACGACGCAGTACCGCTCGGTGAGCTTGTGCAGCGTCGCGAGGGTGTCGGCGTCCGCGTCGGTGTCGAGGTCGAACGAGAGCCGGATCGCGCGGAAGCCGACCGGGGCGTCCTTCGCGACCCCGAGGGTGCCGCGGAAGTCGAGGTCGCCCTCGGCGTGGATCGTCCCGCCCCGGACGTCGACGCCCATCGACGTCGCGACCGCCCGCAGGGTCACCCCGGAGCAGGCGACGAGGGCCTCGAGCAGCATGTCGCCGGAGCAGAGGAGCTCCCCGGTGCCGCCGGTGGCCGGGTGCAGCCCGGCCTCGACCATCGCCTGCGCGGTCTGCACACGGCAGGCGATGCCCGAGCCGTCGAGGTCGCCGTCGGCCTTCAGGACGACGACGGCCGACTCGGGGTCGTCACGGTACTGCTGCTTGAGGGGGCCCTGGGTCTCGGCGAGCGCTGCCTTGTCCATGCCCCGAGTCTGCCTTCTCGGCCGGTCGGGTGCGAGGGCGGCAGGCGAACACCGCGAGGGCGCCGACGAGGGTGAACGCGACCCCGACGAGCACCGCGTCGTCGAACCCGGCCAGCTGACCGACCGGGCCGGCCGGCAGGCCGGGTCGGGTCGCGACCACCGCGACGACCGTCGTCCCGATCGCCGACCCGACGTAGCGCGCCGTGTTGTTGGCGCCGCTGCCCATAGCACCGCGCCCCGGCGGGACGCTCGCGATGGCCTCGCGGCCGAGCGCGGCGTTGACCACCCCGCTGGCGATGCCGGCCACCAGCAGGCCCGGGACGAACGTCCACGCCGAGTCGCCGGGGGCGGCGCCGAGCAGGAGCGCCTCCCCGCCGGCGATGACGACGAGGCCCACGCCCAGCTGTATCCGGCCGCTGACCGACGCCGGGAGCCGACGGGCCAGCAGGGACGTGACGACGCTCGTCCCCGACCAGGCCAGGAGCATCACGGCCGCGAGCACCGCCGCGACGCCCAGGGCGCGCTGGGTGACGCTCAGCATGAACGACGAGACCGCGATGATCCCGAGGCCCGTGGCCAGGGCGGCGAGCGTGACGGCGAGGAACCGCGGGGAGCGGAACAGCTCCGGGTCGACCATCGGGTGCTCGCGCCGGTGCTCCACGACCAGCCACACGGCCAGCAGGACGAGGCCCCCGACGACGAGGGTCACGGGCATCGTCCGGAAGGGTCCGCTGCGGGCCTCGACGAGCCCGGTCAGCAGCACGCCCACCCCGGCGGCGAGGAGCACCACGCCCGGCACGTCGAGCGGGCGGGGCGTCTCGGCCCTCGACTCGTCGAGCAGCAGCGCCGCCGCCACCGCGAGCGCGGCCGCGAGGACCGCCTCGAGCCAGTACGACGCCGCCCAGCCGGCGAGCCGTTCCGCGCCCGTGGCGAGCAGCGGCCCGACGGCGATCCCGCCGCCCAGCGCCGCGCCCCAGACGCCGCTCGCGGTGCGCGCCTCCGGGGTGCCCGCGGGGAACGTGTGGCCGATCAGCCCGAGGCTCGCCGCGACGAGGGCGGCCGCCCCGATCCCGGCGGCGATCCGGGCGCCCACCAGCACCGCGGTGCTCGGTGCGAGGGCGCACACCACCGAGGACAGGGCGAGCACCACGCACCCGAGCACGAGCGCCCGGCGCCGGCCGAGGTCGTCGGCGACCGCGCCGGAGGGCAGCAGCGCGACGCCGAGCCCGATGCTCATCGAGCTGAGGATCCAGGCCTGGCCCTCGGGGCCGGTGCCCAGCGCCGCGGAGGTCGCGGGCAGCGTCGCGAGCGGCGTGGTGAAGGCGACGAGCGCGAGGAAGGTCGCGGCGGCCGCGACGGTGAGGGTGGCGCCGGGGGACACGGATCGCGTAGGGGACCGCACGGTCCGGGACGCTAGCACGGCCTGGTTCGGTCATTGAACTATCCTGTCGGGCATGCCTCTCGGCCAGGGTTATCCGCAGCAGGACTGCGCGATCGCCCGGGCGCTGGAGGTGGTCGGCGACCGCTGGACGATGCTCGTGCTGCGCGACTGCTTCTTCGGCGTGCACCGCTTCGCCGACCTCGTCGCCCGGCTCGACGTCCCGCGGGCCGTGCTCGCCGACCGCCTCGCCCGGCTGGTCGCCGCCGGCCTGCTCCGCCAGGACGACGGGTCCTACCGCGTGTGCGAGGCGGCGTACCCGCTGTGGCCGGCGCTCCGGGCGCTCGCGGCCTTCGGGGAGGCGGCGCAGCGCGACGCGGGCGGCACGGTCCGCCGCTTCGCCCACGCCGCCTGCGGCACCGACACCGCGACCGACGGGTCCTGCCCCACGTGCGGCACGGTGCCGGCGCCGTTCGACCTCGTCGTCCGGCCCCTCGAGGGTCCCGACGAGGCCCGGCGCGACGACCCGGTCAGCGTCGCCCTGCGCGCCCCCCACCGGCTGCTGACGCCGTTGCCCTGAGGTGCCGGAGGCACGTGAGCACTAATCCGTGTCCAGGGGCGGTGTCTGTGCTCAGGACTTCCCGGACAGTTGATGTCTCAGCACATCGCGGACACTGAGTACGCCCCTGCGGGTGGGCTGGTCACGGTGGTGAGCAGCCTGTCCGGGTGTGGGCGGGACAGGGTTCGAGATGGATCCAGCGCTGGTGGCCGCGGTCGCGCGGGCCGCGGCCGGGGAGAAGGTCAACGTCGCCCGGGTGTGCCGGGAGGCCGGGGTGTCCCGGTCGGTGTTCTACGTCAAGCTCGCCCGGTTCAAGACCGAGGGCAGCGCGGGGTTGGCGCCGCGTTCCCGCGCCCCGCACCGTGTCCAGGGGCGGATTAGTGCTCACAGGGGCTACGCCCACCCCGTGCCCGCGACCTGGCGGACCGGCGCGTTGAGCCGGTTGAACAGGTTCGAGGTGGCGATCCAGAGGAGCAGGGCGGCGAGCCCGCGCTCGTCGAAGTGGCTCCTCGCCTCGTCCCACGCCGCGTCGGGGACCGCGTCGCCGCGGTCAGCGAGCCGGGTGACCAGCTCGGCCAGCTCGAGGGCCGCGCGCTCGGCGTCGGTGAAGAACGGGGCCTCCCGCCAGGCGCCGACCGTGGCGAGCCGGTCCTCGGTCTCCCCGGCCGCCCGGGCCGACCGCGTGCCGCCCAGGACGCACGACGAGCAGCCGTTGATCAGCGACACCCGCAGGTGGACGAGGTCGAGCAGGCTCGGCGGGAGCCCGCCCGCGTGGGCCGCCGCGGCCAGCGCGCCGACCGCCTCGCCCGCGCCCGGGACCAGCCCGGCGGGGTTGGGCATGCGCGCCTCGGGAGTTCGCGGCGTGACGGTGGTGGTCATGAGGACTCCTCGGGGTCGGACCGCCGGCCCGGTCACGTTCCGCCGGGCCGGTCGGTCAGGGTGGTGACACCGACGCGCGGAGGAACGTGACCGATGGACCCGACCGGATCGCTCGCCGCCCGTTTCACCGGGCACCGCCCCCACCTGCTCGCCGTCGCCCGGCGCCTCGTCGGGCCGGACGGGGCGGAGGACGTCGTGCAGGAGGCGTGGCTGCGCCTGGCCCGCCAGGACGACCCGGACGCCATCGTCGACCTGCCCGCGTGGCTGACCACGGTCGTCGCCCGGCTCGCGCTCAACCTGCTCCGCACCCGCCGCACGCACCCCGAGGACCCGGCCTCCGACGAGCTGCACGACGACGCGGACGTCGAGGAGCTCGCCGTCTCCGCCGACGCGGTGGGACCGGCGCTGCTGCTGGTGCTCGACGCCCTCGCCCCGGCCGAGCGCCTGGCCTTCGTCCTGCACGACGTGTTCGGGCTGCCCTTCGACGAGATCGCCCCGATCGTCGAGCGCTCCGTCCCCGCCACCCGCCAGCTCGCGAGCCGGGCGCGGCGACGGGTCCGCGGGGGCGCGGCCGCGGACGGGGCCGACGACCTCGCCCGGCGGCGCGAGGTGGTGGCGGCGTTCCTCGCCGCCTCCCGCGACGGCGACTTCGGCGCGCTGCTCGCCGTGCTCGACCCCGACGTCGTCCTGCGGGCCGACCCGGCCGCGGTGTCGCTCGCGACGGCCAACGCC
>NZ_JBHSIV010000041.1:0-38290 GCF_042653685.1 Actinomycetospora atypica
AGGCCTGGGTGTTCGCGGCGGCGAACTGGGCGCTCATCCCGGCGTCGACCCACTGTCCGGGCAGCCCGGTGGGGTCGGCGGCCGGTGCCGCGTCGTGGTCCACCACCGCTGTCATGATTCGAACACTAGATCGAACCCCCGACAATCACGGAGGGAAAAGCCCAGGACGACCGCCGACGACGCATCACGGATTGGCAACGATCGCCATGCCCTACCGTGCCCCCGCGTGCGCATCGACCGGCTCGACCACCTCGTCCTCACCGTCGCCGACATGGAGGCCTCGCTCGCCTTCTACCGCGACCTGCTTGGGGATGACGGAGGTGACCTTCGGCGAGGGGCGCAAGGCCGTCACCTTCGGGGCGAGCAAGATCAACCTGCACGACGCGGCGGCGCCGGTCGAGCCGCACGCCCTGCGGCCGACACCCGGCAGTGCCGATCTCTGCTTCGTCGTCGACGGTCCGCTCGACGCCGTGGCCACGGAGCTCCGGGACGCCGGGGTGGAGATCGAGATCGGGCCCGTGGAGCGCACCGGCGCGCAAGGAACGATGGAGAGCCTCTACGTCCGCGACCCGGACGCGAACCTCGTCGAACTGAGCGTCTACCGGGAGGGCTCGGAGTAGGCGGACCCCTGGAGCCGGAACAGCTCGGCGTAGAGCCCATCGGTCTCCATCAGCGCCTCGTGCGTCCCCTCCTCGACGATCCGACCACGGTCCATCACGACGATCCGATCGGCGCTGCGGATGTTGGCGAGTCGGTGCGTGACGAGCACGGTCACCCGGTCGCGTCCGGCCGCGAGCTCGTGCAGCGCCGTGAAGACGCCGTGCTCCGCGCGGGCGTCGAGCGCGGCGGTGGGCTCGTCCGCGACGACGAGCGGGGCGTCGCGGTAGAGGCCCCGGGCGACCGCGATGCGCTGCCACTGGCCGCCCGAGAGATCGCGACCGCGCTGGAACTCCCGGGACAGGACCGTCGCCTCGCCCTGCGGCAGACCCAGGAGCACGTCCCGGGCCCCGGAGCGATGGAGCGCGTCGTCGTAGGCGTCCTCGTCGTCGCGCGTGAGCCGTCCGATGCGGATGTTGTTGGCAGCGGTCATGGGCCAGCGCAGCGGCTCCTGGAGGACCAGGGCCACCTGGTCGTGCAGCACCCGGGGATCGATCGCCGTCGTCGGGACGCCCGACCATCGCACCTCGCCGGCATCGGGCAGGAAGAGCCCGACGACGAGCTTCGCCAGCGTCGACTTGCCCGAGCCGTTCTCCCCGACGAGGGCGATCGTCTCCCCGCGCCGCAGGACGAGGTCCACGTCGTGGACGGCGTCGTGCTCCTGGTCGGGGTAGCGGAAGGAGACGCCCCGGAGCTCGATCGGATCGGGGACCGGAGTGGCGCCGGTCGCGGGGACCACGGTGCGACGTCGGCGGCGTGCCTGCACGACGCACTCGCGGTAGAGGTCGATGAACAGGCCGGCCTCGAAGAGCAGGTTGGCCTCGGTGACCGTGGAGACCACCGCCGTCGCCGCGGTGCGCATGGCGATGACCGCAGTACCGGCGAGGGCGAGGGGAAGTCCGCCGAGGTAGAGCAGCAGCCCCAGCACCAGGTAGCCGAGGGCGGCCCCGACACCCGACAGGGCGCGGCCGAACGTCGTCAGGACGTTGCGCCGGTGGGCGACCCGCACGCCCTCCGCCGCGAGGTCCGCCGCGATGCGCTCGTGCTCGGCCAGGAGAACGTCCTGCGTGGTGAACGCGCGGACCTCCGCGGCCGCCGAGCGTTCGGAGATGAGGGAGCCCGTGACGCCGAGGCGCCGCATCCGGGAGGTCATGGCCAGGTGGGACGCGAACATCAGTCGGATGCCCCGCAGGCTCGCCCACGCCTGGGGGAGCGCAGCGAGCAGGACGACCGGGGCCAGGAGCGGGTGCACGATGCCGGCCGTGACGGTGGCCGCGAGGACCGAGATCGTGCCGGCCACGAGGTCCCCGACCATCAGAGCGCCCTGTCGGATTCTCGGGAGAGCGTGGTCGGCCTGTTCGATCAGTGCCGTGAAGTCGGGGTCCTCGAACGCCACGAGGTCGGCCCGGACGAGCGCCCCGTACAACTCGCCCTGGGCGTGCTGCTCGACCAACGGGACCAGGACGGCGCTCGACGCGCCCGAGAGGGCGTCGAGGCCGCCGCGCAGGACGAGCGCGCCGGCGACGAGGGCGAGAGAGGGCAGGGCCGCCACGAGCCGCTCCGGGGTCGGGCCCTCGGAGAGCAGCTCGGAGAAGACCGACGCGGTGGCCAACAGGCCCGAGGCGGTGACCACTCCCGAGACCACCTGGATCACCGCGGTGGCGGCGGTCCAACGCGGTGCCGCCCGCCAGGCCCACCGCACGAGAGTCGCGGCCGTCCGTGGAACCTGACGCAGGACTGCGAACAACCCCGCCTCGGCCGTCGCCTGCATGCCGAGTGCCCACGCGGGCGCCTCGACGTCCTCGGCCCCGATCAACGGTTCCCCCATGCCGCGAGTGTGCGACAGGGGTCCGACGATGTCGCCGGGTTCAGGCCGAGAGCCAGAGGACCAGTCCCGCGACCACGAGGCTCGTCGCGAGCGTGACCCAGCCGCCGAGGGCATGGGCCAGGGCGCCCCACCCGCCGCGGCGGGCGCCGAGCGCCGCGACGACGCCCGCGGCGACCACGCCGAGCCCGATCACCGCGAGCGCCACGAGCTGCGGGATCCCGGTGCAGAGCAACTCGGTGCTGGTGCTGCGGCACGAGTCGGCGGCCATGGCGATCGGCAGCAGGGAGACCGTCCCGACGAGGCCGCCGACCGCCAGGAGCACCGCCGCGTGCACGGCGGCGAGGACGGACACGGTGCCGCGCGGACGAGGAGCGGGGGCCAGGATCGTCATGGGGAGGACCCTGCTCGCGCCCGCGCGTCGTCGGGACCGGGGAACTACTCAGGCACCCCGGTAGCGCGGCGGGCGCTTCTCGGCGAAGGCCCGGGGGCCCTCCACGGCGTCGTCGGTGCGCATCACGGCGAGGAACGCCTCGTGCTCGCGGGCCATGGCGGTCGCGTGGTCGAGCCCGAGGCCGTCGAGGACCCGCTCGCGGGCGGCGCGGACGGCGAGGGGCCCCTTCGCGGCGATCGAGCGGGCCAGCGTGCAGGCGGCCTCGACCAGGTCGGGCGGCTCGACGACCCGGTTGACCAGCCCGGTGCGGTGGGCCTCGGCGGCGTCGATCGGCTCGCCGGAGAGGATCATCTCCATCGCGAGCCCCAGCGGCACGGCCCGGGGGAGCCGCACCGTGCCGCCCGCCCCGGGGATGATCGCCCACTTGGTCTCGGCGAGCCCGAAGGTGGCGTTCGGGCTGCACAGGCGGATGTCGCAGGCGAGCGCCATCTCGAGGCCGCCGGCGAGGGCGTGGCCGTTGACGGCGGCGATCAGCGGCTTGTGCCGCGTCGTCGCGGTGAACCCGCCGAAGTTCCACTCCGGGTCCTCCCCGGCACGGACCGCCTCGCGGTAGGCCGGGACGAGCGCCTTGAGGTCGGCCCCGGCCGAGAACGTCGAGTCCCCGGCGCCGGTGAGGACGCCGACGAGCTTCGTCGGGTCGGCCTCGAACGCCGCGACGGCCGCCCCGAGGTCGCGCTGGTGGTCGGGATCGAGCGCGTTGCGCGCCTCCGGGCGGTCGATGGTGATGACGACGACGCGGTCGTCGTGCGGGTCTTCCCGGACACGGATCGGCACGGTCCGAAGCCTCGCCCAGCGGGCGCCGCCGGGCAACGGGCGACCGGTTGCGCGCTATTGACCTGGACGCGATCCCCTGTGCACAGTGGTCTGGATCACCTCGGAGCTGGGGAGGCCACCACCATGAGCAGCACCTCTCTCTACGAACGCCTCGGCGGGACCTACGCGATCGCCGGCGCGGTCGACGTCCTGGTCGACCGGCTGTTCGAGAACGCCGGCGTCAACGCGAACGAGGCGGTGCACGCCCACCACGGCGATCCCGCCAACGGTCCGGGCTACAAGTTCCTGGTCACGGCGTGGTCGATCGAGGCCACGGGCGGACCGAAGTGCTACCCGGGCCTGGACATGATCGCGGCGCACACCACGCTGCACATCACCAACGAGCATTTCGACGCGGTGCGGTTCGAGATCGAGGCGACGCTGCGCTTCCTGGGGGTCCCCGCCGCCGAGACCGCGGAGTTCATGGAGATCATCGAGCACTACCGCCCGGAGGTCGTCGAGCAGCAGAAGGTCGAGCAGGTCGGCGCGCTGGAGCCCGCCGCGGCGTGAGCGAGGAGGGGCTCGACCTCGACCTGCAGCGCGCCTCGGCCACCTGGCCGCGTCCGCGGCGGGTCGCCCTGGCCGCGCCCGACCCCTCCTGGCCCGACGAGGCGCGCCGCTGGACCGCGCGCCTCGCCGGCCTGCCGGGCCTGCGCGGGATCGAGCACGTCGGCGCCACGGCCGTCCCCGACCTGCCCGCGGTCGCCCAGGTCGACCTCCTCGCCGTCGTCGACGATCCCGACGACGAGGCGCTGCGGACCGCGCTGGAGGCGCGGGAGTTCGACGAGCGCGGCGTCGGTGTCTGGTCGCGCTCCGCCCGCCCCGACGATGTCCCGTGCCCCACCGCCGTCGAGGTCGCGCTGCTGCGTCCCGACGATGCCGCGGCGGAGGACCGTCGCCGGCTGCGCGACCTGCTGCGCGCCGACCCCGCCGCCGCCCGCCGCTACACCGACGTCCGCCGCGGCCTCGCGGGCGATTACCGCGACCTCGCCGCCTACCGCGCGGCCAAGGGCCCGGTCATCGCGGCGCTGCTGCGTAGTTGATCGACTTCCGTGTGAAGGAACGGGGCGCGGACCGAACGGTCCCTCACCGAGAAATCGATCAACCTGGCGTCCGGGCCGTCGTCGGGGCGTGAACACCCCCGTCGCCGGCGTCAACGACGCGTCAACGTCCGGTCCGGGCGCTCCGTCCGGGGCCACGGTGGACCTCCTACGGCGGCCCGCGAAGAGGGCCGCCCGGCCGGAACGGACGGCGGACGTGGCGGACCTCCTCTACGTGGGCCTGGTGATCGTGATGTTCGCGGTCCTGGTGCTCGCGGCGCGCGGGCTGGAGCGGTTGTGAGCGGGGTGGCCGGCGACGTCGTCGGCGGGATCGTCGCGCTCGGGCTGCTGCTCTACCTCGTGGTGTCCCTGCTGCGCCCGGAGTGGTTCTGATGTCGGACACGGCAGCGGGGCTGCTGCAGCTGGTCGTCCTGCTGGTGCTGCTCGCGGCGGCGTGGCGTCCCCTGGGTGACTGGATGGCGCGGGTCTACACCGACGAGCGGCACTGGCGCGTGGAGCGCGCCGTCTACCGGGTCGGGCGCGTCGACCCGGACGCCGACCAGCGCCCGGGCACCTACGCGCTCGCGATCCTCGCGTTCTCCCTGGTCGGGGTGCTGCTGGTCTACCTGGTGCAGCGGGTGCAGGGCCTCCTGCCGCTGTCCGCGGGGAGGGGCGCGGTCGACCCGTCCGTCGCGTTCAACACGGCGATCTCGTTCGTCACGAACACCAACTGGCAGTCCTACGTGCCCGAGTCGACGATGGGCCACGTCGCGAACGCGGCCGCGCTCGCGGTGCAGAACTTCGTCTCCGCGGCCGTCGGCATGGCGGTGGCCGTGGCGCTCGTGCGCGGCTTCGTCCGCTCGCGCAGCGGCCGCATCGGCAACGCGTGGGTCGACATCACCCGCGGCACGGTGCGCATCCTGCTGCCGGTCGCGACGGTGCTCGCCGTCGTCCTGGTGGCGGGCGGCGTCGTCATGAGCTTCCGCGCCGGCGTTTCCCTGACGGGCCCCGACGGCGCCTCGACCGTCGCCGCGATCGGCCCGGTCGCCTCGCAGGAGGCGATCAAGATGCTCGGCACCAACGGCGGCGGCATCCTCAACGCCAACTCGGCGCACCCCTTCGAGAACCCGAACGCCGGCACGAACCTGCTCGAGATCCTCGCGATGCTGGTGATCCCGGTGGCGTTCACCCGCACCTTCGGCCGGATGGTCGGCTCGTTCCGGCAGGGCGTCTCGCTCCTCGCGGTGATGGCGGTGCTGTGGGGCGGGATGCTCGCCGTCATCTGGGCCGCCGAGGCCCACGCCCCGGCGGCGACCGGCGGCGGGATGGAGGGCAAGGAGACCCGCTTCGGGATCGGGTCGTCGGCGCTGTTCGCCGACACCTCCACCGGGACCTCGACGGGCGCGGTGAACTCGCTGCACGACTCCTACACCGCGTTCGGCGGCGGCGGGGCGCTGCTCAACATGCTCTTCGGCGAGCTCTCGCCGGGCGGGGTCGGCGCCGGGCTCTACTCGATCCTCGTCGTCGCGATCATCGCCGTGTTCCTCGCCGGCCTCATGGTCGGGCGGACCCCGGAGCTGCTGGGCAAGTCGCTGGGGCGCCGCGAGGTGACGTGCGCGGCCGTCGTCGTGCTCGTCATGCCGGCGCTCGTGCTGCTCGGCACCGGCGCGGCCGTCGTCCTGCCCGGGACCGGCGACGCATTGACGAACAGCGGCCCGCACGGCCTGTCCGAGGTGCTCTACGCGTTCGCCTCCGCCGCCAACAACAACGGCTCGGCGTTCGGCGGGCTCACCGTCACCTCGCCGTTCTTCCAGATCGCGCTGGGCGCGGCGATGCTCCTCGGCCGCTTCCTCCCGATCCTCGCGGTCCTCGCGCTCGCCGGGTTCCTGTCGGCCCAGCCCCGCCGCGCCGAGTCGGCCGGGACGCTGCGCACCGGCACGCCGCTGTTCACGGGGCTCGTCGTCGCGACCGTCGTCCTCGTCAGCGCCATCACCTTCCTGCCCGCCCTGGCCCTGAGCCCGATCGCCGAGGGCCTCACGAACCCCGCCCAGATCGGAGCGATCCAGTGACCTCGTCGGTCCTCACGCCGTCCTCCGGGACGGCCGCCCCACCGGAGCGCCCGTCCGGCTCCGGCCGGGCGGTGGCCGCGGGCGCGTTCCATCCCCGCGCGCTGCTCGCGGCGGTGCCGCTCGCGCTGCGCAAGCTCGACCCCCGGGTGCAGCTCCGCAACCCGGTCATGTTCGTCGTGTGGGTCGGCTCGGTGGTCGTGACCGTGGCGGCGGTCGTCGACCCCAGCGCGTTCGCCTGGCTGGTGGCCGTCTGGCTGTGGTTCACGGTCCTGTTCGCCAACCTCGCCGAGGCCGTCGCGGAGGGCCGGGGAAGGCCCAGGCCGACGCGCTGCGCCGGACCCGCACCGGCACCGTCGCCCGCATGCTCGACGGCTCCGAGCGGGCGGCGACCGAGCTGCGGCCCGGCGACCGGGTGGTCGTCGAGGCCGGCATGACGATCCCCGGCGACGGCGACGTCGTCGAGGGCATCGCCACTGTCGACGAGTCCGCGATCACCGGCGAGTCCGCGCCGGTGGTCCGGGAGTCCGGGGGCGACCGGTCCGCGGTCACTGGCGGGACGACGGTGCTGTCCGACCGCATCGTCGTGCAGGTCACCGCGAGGCCGGGGGAGTCCTTCGTCGACCGGATGATCGCGCTGGTCGAGGGCGCGCAGCGGCAGAAGACTCCCAACGAGATCGCCCTGTCGATCCTGCTCTCCGCCCTGACGATCGTCTTCCTGCTCGCGGTGGTGACCCTGCAGCCGATGGCGGTGTACTCGGGGCAGCCGCAGTCGCTCGTCGTGCTCGTCGCCCTGCTCGTCTGCCTCATCCCGACGACGATCGGCGCGCTGCTCTCGGCGATCGGCATCGCCGGGATGGACCGGCTCGTCCAGCGCAACGTGCTCGCCACGTCGGGCCGGGCGGTCGAGGCCGCCGGCGACGTGTCGACGCTGCTGCTCGACAAGACCGGCACGATCACCTACGGCAACCGGCGGGCCACCGACCTGCACCCCGCGGGCGCGACGTCGGTCGAGGAGCTCGCCCGCCTCGCGCGGCTGGCCTCCCTGGCCGACGGGACACCGGAGGGACGCTCGGTGGTGGGGCTGTGCGCGGAGCGGTACGGCCTGCCGGCCGAGGCGTCGGCGGACGAGGCCCGCGCGGAGTTCGTGTCCTTCTCCGCGACCACTCGCATGTCGGGGGTGGACGTCGACGGGGCGAGCATCCGCAAGGGCGCCGTCGCCTCCGTCCTGGCGTGGCTCGAGGAGCACGGCGGCGTCGACCCCGCGGCGCAGGAGCGCGTCCGCCGCACCACCGAGGAGATCTCCGGGCGCGGCGGGACGCCCCTGGTCTGCGGGCAGGTGTCGCCCGCCGGGGTGCAGCTCGGCGGCGTCGTCGAGCTCTCCGACGTGGTCAAGCCCGGGATCGCCGAGCGCTTCGCCGACCTGCGGGCCATGGGCATCCGCACGGTGATGGTCACCGGCGACAACCCGCTGACCGCCCGCGCGATCGGCGATCAGGCGGGGGTCGACGAGGTCCTCGCCGAGGCCACCCCGGAGGACAAGCTCGCCCTGATCCGGCGCGAGCAGCGCGGCGGGCGGCTCGTCGCGATGACCGGCGACGGGACCAACGACGCCCCGGCGCTCGCCCAGGCCGACGTCGGGGTCGCCATGAACACCGGCACGACCGCGGCCAAGGAGGCCGGGTCGATGGTCGACCTCGACTCCGACCCCACGAAGCTCATCGGCATCGTCGAGGTGGGCAAGCAGCTGCTGGTCACCCGCGGGGCGCTGACGACGTTCTCGGTGGCCAACGACCTCGCCAAGTACTTCGCGATCCTGCCCGCGATGTTCGCCGCGCTGTACCCGCAGCTGGGCCTGCTCAACGTGATGGGCCTGGCCACGCCGGAGTCGGCGATCCTCTCGGCGGTCGTGTTCAACGCCCTGATCATCATCGCGCTCATCCCGCTCGCCCTGCGCGGCGTGCGGTTCCGGCCGGTCAGCTCGGAGCAGATGCTCCGGCGGAACCTGCTGGTCTACGGCGTCGGCGGCGTGATCGTGCCGTTCCTCGCCATCCCCCTCATCGACCTCGTCGTCCGGCTGATCCCGGGGATCGGGTGACCCACGTGAGCACCACTCTCGACGAAGAACCCACCGACACCCCGGCCACGCCGGTACTGCGCGGCCTGCTCCGCCAGCTCGGGCCGGCCCTGCGGCTGATGCTCGTCGCCACCGTCGTCCTCGGGGTCGTCTACCCCGCCGTCGTCTGGGGCGTCTCGCGGCTCCCCGGCCTGCACGAGCGCGCCGAGGGCTCGGTGACGGCCGGCGGCGCCTCCTCCCTGATCGGGATCGACCCCGTCCCGGCCGACCCGGCCGCCGACCCCTGGTTCCACCTGCGGCCCTCGGCGTCGGCGCCGGACACCGCGACGGCGGGACTCGGCCCGGCCGACCCGTCGACCTCGGGCGGCTCGAACCTCGCCACCACCGCCGACGACCTCGTGACGGCCGTCGCGGAGCGCCGCGCGGCGATCGCCGGGCGCGAGCAGGTCGCGCCGGGGAGGGTTCCCGACGATGCCGTGACGGCGTCGGGCTCCGGGCTCGACCCGGACATCAGCCCGGCCTACGCGGACCTGCAGGTGCCGCGGGTGGCGCGGGTGACCGGGCTGGGCGAGGACCGGGTGCGCGCCCTCGTCGCCGAGGCCACGCGCGGCCGGGTGCTCGGCGTGCTCGGGGAGCCGACGGTGAACGTCCCGGAGCTCGACGCGGCGCTCGCGGCCACCCGTCCGGGTCTGCGATAGCGGACGTCGTCGGGGGTCTGGTCCAGGATGGAGCACGTGGAGGACGGAGCCGGGCGGTACGACTCCCGGCCGGCGGGCCGGGAGTCGGTGCGGAGCGACCCCGGGCGCGGGGAGCTGCGCATCCACCTGGGCGCGGCCCCGGGCGTGGGCAAGACCTACGCGGCGCTCTGCGAGGCGCGGCGGCGGCGCGACCGGGGGACCGACGTCGTCGTCGGGCTCGTCGAGACGCACGGCCGCGCCCGCACCGCCGACCTGCTCGAGGGGCTCGAGGTGCTGCCCCGGCGCACCGTCGTCCACCGGGGCACCACGCTCTCCGAGCTCGACGTCGAGGCCGTGCTGGCGCGGGCGCCCGAGGTGGTGGTGGTCGACGAGCTCGCCCACACCAACGCCCCCGGCAGCCGGCACGCCCGGCGCCACGAGGACGTCGAGGAGATCCTCGCCGCGGGGATCGACGTCGTCTCCACGGTCAACGTGCAGCACCTGGAGTCGCTGCACGACGTCGTCGAGCGGATCACCGGCACGCGCCAGCAGGAGACCGTTCCCGACGAGGTGGTCCGCGCCGCCGAGCAGGTGGAGCTGGTCGACATCACGCCCGAGGCGCTGCGGCGCCGGCTCGCGCACGGCAACGTCTACCCGGCCGAGCGCATCGACGCCTCGCTCGCGCACTACTTCCGCACCGGCAACCTCATCGCGCTGCGGGAGCTCGCGCTGCTGTGGGTGGCCGACCAGGTGGACGTGGCGCTGCGCCGCTACCGCGCCGACGAGCAGATCGACGAGGTGTGGGAGGCCCGCGAGCGGGTGGTCGTCGCCGTCACCGGCGGCCCGGAGAGCCTCACGGTGCTGCGCCGCGCCGCCCGGATCGCCCGGCGGGCGGGCGCGGCCGACCTGCTGTGCGTCCAGGTGCTGCGCGGCGACGGCGTCGCCGTCCGCGACACCGGTCGCGGTCGCGACCTGCGCCGGCTCGCCAAGGAGGTCGGGGCGTCCTTCCACACCGTGGTCGGCGACGACGTGGCGGCCGCCCTGCTCGACTTCGCCCGCGGGGCCAACGCCACGCAGCTCGTGCTCGGCACCTCGCGGCGCTCCCGGTTCGCCCGGCTGGTCGACCCCGGGATCGGGGCCCGCGCGGTGGCCGCGGCCGGGCCGATCGACGTCCACCTCGTCTCCCACGTCGAGGCGCTCCCCGCCGTCGACCGGGCCGGGGACGCCGGGTGGTGGCCCCGCCTCGGGCGCCTCCTGCGGGGCCGGCGGGCTGCCCGGGGCTGGCCGGCCGCGGTCGTCCTCCCGCTGCTGGCCGCGGGCTTCGGGTGGTCGTTCCCCGTGGTCGGCCTGTCCACCGACACCGTCGCCTTCTTCCTCGCCACGGTCCTCACCGCGATCATCGGTGGTCTCGTGCCGGCCGTGGTGGCGGCGCTGTTCGGCGGGGCGCTGCTCAACTACTTCTTCACCCCGCCCCTGCACACCTTCACGATCGGCCGGTTCGAGGACCTCGTGGCGGTCACGACGATGCTGCTCATCGCCGTGCTGGTCGCCGCCGTGGTCGACCGGGCCGACCGCCGGGCCGCCCAGGCCGCGCAGGCCCGCACCGAGGCGCAGCTGCTCACCTCGTTCGCCCGCGTGGTGATCTCGCGGTCCGACCCGCTGCCGCGCCTGCTCGAGCGGGTGCGCGAGGCGTTCGGGTTCACCGCGGTCGCGGTGCTCGAGCGTGGGGCGGGGTCGACGTGGACGGAGACCGCCCGGGCCGACCCGGGCAGCTCGGAGGCTTTCGCGGGCGGGCCCGCCGAGGCCGACGCCGACGTCGAGATCGACGAGGGCTCGCACCTCGTCGGGGCGGGGCGCACGCTCACCGCCGCCGAGAACCGGCTCTTCGCCGCCGTCGCCGGCCCGGCGCTGCTCGCCCTGCGCAACCGGCGGATCAGCGCCCAGGCGGTCGACGCGACCCGGCGCGCCGAGGCCGGTGGCCTGCGCACCGCACTGCTCTCGGCCGTCGGGCACGACCTGCGCACCCCGCTCGCCGCGATCAAGGCCGCCGTGTCGAGCCTGCGTGATCCGGCGCTGCGCCTCGACCCCCTCGACCGCGAGGAGCTGCTCGCGACGGTGGAGGAGTCGGGCGACCGGCTCGTCGCCCTCGTCGACAACCTCCTCGACTCCTCCCGCCTCGCGACCGGCGCGATCACCCCGCACCGCACCACCGTGGGGATCGCGGAGATCGTCGACGCCGCCGTGGCCGCCCTGCCGACCCCCGAGGCGCGCGACCGCGTCGAGATCGCGCCGGGCCCGCCCGGGGAACCGGACGAGGTGGTCGCCGACCCGGGCCTCGCCGAACGCATCGTCGCGAACCTGATCGACAACGCCGTGCGCCACGGCGGCGACGGGCCGGTGGTCCTGCGCACCAGCGCCCACGACGACCGCGTGGAGCTGCGCGTGGTCGACCGCGGTCCGGGCGTGGCCCGCGACACCGAGCTGTTCACCGCGTTCCAGCACCTCGGCGACCACGACTCGCACGGCTCGTCGGCCGGGCTGGGGCTCGGCCTGCACGTGGCCCGCGGGTTCGCCCGGGCGATGGGCGGCTCGCTCGACCCCGAGGAGACCCCCGGCGGCGGCCTGACGATGGTGCTGACGTTGCCGCGGGCGGCCGTCCCGGCGCCCGTGTCGGTCCCGTGAGCCGGGTGCTCGTCGTCGACGACGACCCCCACCTCCTGCGGACCCTGCGCATCAACCTCACCGCCCACGGCCACACCGTGGTCCCGGTGGCCACCGGCGCCGGGGCGCTGCGGGCCGCGGCGGACCGGCCCGCGCCCGACGTCGTCGTGCTCGACCTCGGCCTGCCCGACATCGGGGGGCTGGAGGTGCTCGAGGGCATCCGCGGGTGGAGCGCGATGCCGGTGATCGTGCTCTCGGCGCGCACCGACGCGGGCGACAAGGTGGCCGCGCTCGACGGCGGCGCCGACGACTACGTGACCAAGCCGTTCGGGATGCCCGAGCTGCTCGCCCGCATACGGGCGGCGGTCCGACGGGCCGCGGCGGTGCCGGGGGAGGGCGAGCCGCGGGTGGTGACGCCCGACTTCGAGGTCGACCTCGTGGCGAAGAAAGTGGTGCGCGACGGCGCCGACGTGCACCTGTCGCCCACCGAGTGGGGTGTGCTCGAGCACCTGGTGCGCCACCCGTCGATGCTGGTCACCCAGCAGCAGCTCCTGCAGGAGGTGTGGGGCCCGCAGTACGGTACCGAGGGCCACTACCTGCGGGTCTACCTGGGGCACCTGCGCCGCAAGCTCGAGCCGGAGCCGTCGCGGCCCCGCTACCTCCTGACCGAGCCGGGCCGCGGGTACCGCTTCGAGCCCGGCGGCTGAGAGTCCTGGACCCGACACACGTCGGCCGCGGCACCTCCGGGGAGGTGCCGCGGCCGGCGGGATCGTGTGCGGGACGTCAGCGGATGCCGGCGACCTGCTGGGCGATCGTGGCGTAGCGCGTCTGCGCGGCGGCGACGACGCTCTGCCGGTTCTTGTTGGCCTCCTCGTAGTGGACGATCTTCACGATGTCGTCCACCTCGACGAGTCCCTTGGCCGCCTCGGCGGCGTCGGAGGCCTTCAGCGAGTCGTACTCGCGGATCGGCAGCTCGGAGGCGTGCAGCGTGCCGAGCCGGGCGCGGGCCTCGTGCAGCGCCTGCGCGGTGTCGACGTCGCCCTGGCGGGTCGCCAGGGTCTCGGCGCGCTCGAGCGAGGCGTTGCGGCCGGTGAGCAGCACGTCGCGGGCGTTCCCGCTGAACTGCGCGGCCTTGCCGGCGGCCTGGTTGACGCCCTCGCGGACCTGGTCGCCCGTGTCCTGCAGGCGCCCGAAGGCGCGGTTGACCTGGTCGCGGGCGAACTTGACCGGGTAGTTCACCGCGCGGGTGAGACCGCCGGCGACGACCTGGGTCGGCGTCGCGCGCAGCGCGGGCGGGCCACCGAGGGCCTGCTCGGCGAGCACGGTCGACAGCCACTCGACGGTGGCGGCGTGCGCGGTGGTCAGGCGCTCGGCGAGCGCGCCGACGATGGCGTCGTCCACCGAGCCGGCGAGGGCGCGGAGGTACATGGCGCGGTCGTGCAGCTCGTGCTCGAGCAGCAGGTCGCCGAGGAGGGCCTCGTCGACGGGCTCGGCCTGCTCGACGGTGCCCTTGACCAGGGCGCCGAGGCGGCCGACCAGCGGCGTGATGACGTCGGCGACGCCGCCCAGACGCTGCAGCTCGCGGGTGATCTCGGCCGAGCGACGCTCGGCGTTGTCGGCGTTCTCCTGCAGCTCCCGGCGCACGGCGTCGGTGCGGGCCTGGGCGACGCGGATGCGGGCGATCTGCACCTCGGTCTGCGTGAGCGTGAGCAGGGTGCGGAGCTGGCCGATCATGGTGGCGTGGATAGCCAAGGTGTTCTCCCATTTCTCACCGGCGGCTCGTGACCGCACGGCGAATCGGGGATGAGCGCCGGGACTCGGAGTCGGTCACCGACGGCGTTCGCATGTTGGCTGCCCGCCAACGGCGGTGGGCGACACGTGAGGCGGACGTGAGCCGAACCACCGTCGCTGCTCAGCGGAAGGCGAGGAGCGGGTAGCGGGCGTCGCCGTCGGGCTGCGGGTGACCGTGTCCGGCGAAGGCGCGGGCGCGGCCCGGGCCCGCTCCGGCCCGCCGTGGGCGTCGTCGTAGTCCCGAGCGGCACCGGTCACCTGCCGAGAGTGGCACGACAGAAGATGCCGGATCGGCATACTTGCCGTTCACGCACCGATACCTAGGGTCGCGGTCGACCGTCCACCACCGCTCGGAGGCCGCCCCGCATGACCGACGACACCACCTCCTCCCCGGTCGCGATGGTGGGAGTCCTCCCGCCCGACCTGGTGGAGCGCGACGCGCGCCACCCGTTCGACCCGGCGCCCGGGCTGCTCGGGCGCCGCACGTCCGACCGGGTCCAGCCCCTGGGCCTGCGCAACGGGGCCGAGGCCTGGCTGGTCACGGGATTCGAGGAGGCGCGCCGGGTCCTCGCCGACCCGCGCTTCTCGAGCGACCGGGTCCGCCACCGCGACGCCACACAGCTCGGCCCGGGCGAGACCGGGGGACCCGCTCCCGACGCGCCGGCCCCGGGCGAACGCACCGACGGCATGTTCGTGTTCATGGACCCGCCCGAGCACACCCGGCTGCGCTCGCTGCTCGTCGGGCAGTTCACGGTGCGACGGATGCGCGCCCTCGAGGACCGGCTGACCGAGATCGCCGTCGAGCACCTCGAGGCGATGCGCTCGGCGGGGGACACCGCCGACCTCGTCCCCGCCTACGCCCTGCCGATCCCGTCGCTGATGATCTGCGAGCTCCTCGGGGTCGACTACGCCGACCGCGCCGAGTTCCAGGAGAACAGCGCCGTCGCGCTGAACACCGGCGCCGCCCCCGAGGCGCGGGCCGCGGCGGGCGGCGCGCTGTACGCCTTCATCGCCCGGCTCGTGGCCCACAAGCGCGAGCAGCCGGGCGACGACCTGCTCTCCGGGCTCGTCCACGACGCCGATCCGCCCCTGACCGACGCCCAGCTGGTCGACGTCGCCCTGGTGCTGCTCGGGGCGGGGCACGAGACCACGGCCAACATGCTCGCGCTCGGCGCCTTCGCCCTGCTGGACGACCCCGACCAGCTCGCCGCCCTGCGCGCCGACCCCGCGGGGCGGATCGACGACACCGTCGAGGAGCTGCTGCGGTTCCTGTCGATCATCCAGCTCGGGGTCACCCGCGTGGCGACGGCGGACGTCGAGGTGGGCGGCGTGACGATCCCGGCCGGCGCCACGGTCGTCATCGGGACGCCCGAGACCAACCGCGACCCCCGCCACTGGGACGACCCCGACCGCCTGGATCTCACCCGCCCCCGCGTGCCGCACCTGGCGTTCGGCCACGGCATCCACCAGTGTCTCGGCCAGCAGCTCGCCCGCATCGAGATGCGGGTGGGGCTGTCCGAGCTGGTCACCCGGCTGCCGGACCTGCGTCTGGCCGTGGGACGCGAGGAGGTCCCGTTGCGCAACGACATGCTGATCTTCGGGGTGCACTCGCTGCCGGTGGCCTGGGGATGACGACCGTCGTCCCGGGCCTCCGCGAGCGCAAGAAGCTCGCCACCCGCCTCGCCGTCCGCGAGGCGGCGCTGCGGCTGGTGGCCCGGGACGGGCTCGACCGCGTCACCGTCGACCAGATCGCCGCGGCCGCCGACATCGCTCCCCGCACGTTCCGGCACTACTTCTCCTGCAAGGAGGAGGCGGTGGTGGCGGCGGCCCGCGACGGTGCCGTGGCGCTCGTCGACCGCTTCCGGGCCCGGCCGCGCGCGGAGTCGGTGCTCCGCGCGCTCGGGGAGGCCGTCGTGACGGTGATGGCCGTGGAGGACGGCGCGACCGCGGACCACCTCACGGTCCTGCGGCTGATCCGCACCACCCCGGCCCTGCTGCCCTGGCAGCTCGCGGTGCTGGTCGAGGCGGAGTCCTCCCTGGCGGCGGCGATCGCCGACCGGGTGGGGGACTCCGCCACCGACCGCTACCCCTCGGTGTGCGCGGCGGCGGCCGTCGCCGCCATGCGCCTGGGGCTCGACCGCTGGCTCGATCGTCCTGACGGCGACGCGCCGTCGTCCGACGCGCTGCGGGCGGAGATCGACGCCGCCCTCGCGGAGCTCTCCCGGGGCCTCGACCGGGCCTCGGCCTGAGGCCGGCCGGCCGGGTCAGCCGACGGTCTCGATGCGGTAGTTGACGTCCTCCCCGTCGACGGCGGTGACGGTGGCGCGGACGGTCACGGTGTCGGCGCCGTCGAGCACGGTGCAGCCGATGCTCGCGCCGACGCGGGCGGGCAGGTCGTCCGGGCAGGTCGCGAGCCCGCTGGTGAGCCGGCTCTGGATCTCGCCCGCCACCTGGTCCGAGGACACCACCCCGGGGCCGAGCAGGGTGCTGATGCCGCCGACCAGCTGCATCACCGAGAACACGAGCGCGACGACGCCGAGCACGAGGGAGAAGACCGGCGTCGGGCGGCGCCACCACGGCGCGCGCGGCGGCGGGGTGCCCTCGGGGCGGGCCTGCGGTGCGCCGACGCCGTGGGCGCCACCGGCCGCGTCGGGCGACGAGAACGGGGCGGGGGCGGCGGGGTGCGTCATGGGGACTCCTCGGAGCTGGTGGCCGCTGGTCCGCGGCCGGTGAGGAGAGCGTGCCGCCGGAGCTCGTGCCGGTCTGCCGCCGTCGTCACGCTCGGTGTGTCACCGCGGCGACAGTCGGAGCGGGCGGCCGGGGGCACGGCCTGGCGCCACGATGTGAACGATGGTTAGCTCAGCACATGGCTGGAAGGGAATGATGACGACCGGGACGACGACGCCGCGGCGGCGGCCCCGCGACCGCCGGCAGCAGATCCTGGCGGCGGCGCGCGACCGGTTCGCGCGCCAGGGCTACCACCGGGTCGCGATGGCCGACGTCGCCGCGGCGGTCGACATCGGCGCCAGCGCCCTCTACCGCCACGTCCGCGGCAAGCAGGAACTCCTGCTGGCCGTGCTTGACGAGGACCTCGCCCGCCTCGAGGAGGCCGAGCCCGACCCCGACGGGCTCGCCCGCGTCGCCCTCGAGCGCCGCGGCTTCGGGCTGCTCTGGGAACGGGAGGCCGGGCACCTGCCCGAGGACGAGCAGCATGCGGTCCGCGTCCGGCTCCGCCGCCTCGCGGGCTCGCTCGCGGGGAGGGTGCCGGGGCCCGACGCCGACGTCCGGGGCTGGGCCGCCCTCTCGGTGCTCGGCAGCCCGTCGTACCACCGCACCACGCTCGACGACGACCGCTTCCACGGCCTGATCGCCGACGCCGCCCGCGCCTGCCTCGTCGTCGGGCTCCCCGACCCCCCGCCCTCGTCGGCGGCCGTGCCGCACGAACCGCCTCGGCTCGTCCCGGCGTCTCGCCGCGAGGCCCTGCTCGCCGCCGCGATCCGGCTATTCGCCGCGCGGGGCTACCCCTCGGTGGGGCTCGCCGACATCGGCGCCGCCACCGGCATCGCCGGCCCCAGCGTCTACCACCACTTCCTGACGAAGGCCGACCTGCTGGAGGCCGCCCTGCGCCGCGGCGAGGAGCGCCTCTGGCTCGGGCTGCACCACGCCCTCGCGCGGGCCGACGACGCCGCGGGCGCCCTGGCCGGCCTCGTCGAGGACTACACCGCCTTCGCCTCGACCGACCCGCAGCTCGTCGGGACCCTGCTCTCGGAGATCGTCCACCTCCCCGGGGACCGGCACGCCGCGTTCCGGGCCCACCAGCTCGAGTACGTGGCCGAGTGGGTCGGCCTGCTCCGCGCCGCCCGGCCCGACCTGGCCGTGCGCGAGGCCCGGGTCCTGGTCCACGCCGCCCTCGCCGTGGTCAACAGCCTCACGCGCATCCGGCACCTGCGCGCCCGGCCCGGCCGCGACGCCGAGATCGCGGCCCTCGCCCGCGCGGTGCTGCAGCCCCTGGTCCTCGAAAGTGAATGACGATAAGCTCCGCGGCACTTCGACGGAGAGGTGGGCACCATGCGCCTGACACAGGCCCTCGAGCGCGCGGTGCAACAGGGACCCGACCTCCCCGCGACGATCTTCGGGAACCGCACCCGCACCTGGGCGCAGTGCCACGAGCGCGTCACCCGCTTCGCCGGGGCGCTGCGCGACCTCGGGGTCGGCGACGGCGACCGGGTCGGGATCCTCGCCCTGAACCGCGACGACTACCACGAGTTCCAGCTCGCGGTGCCGTGGTCGGGCGGGGTGGGCGTCCCGGTGAACACCCGCTGGAGCGTCGAGGAGATCGCCTTCTCCCTCGTCGACTCCGGCACCCGCGTCCTGGTGGTCGACGACGCCTTCGCCGGCGTGGTCCCCGACGTCCTCGAGCGCGCCCCGGTCGTCGAGACGGTGATCCACTGCGGCGAGGGGATCACCCCCGCGGGCGCCCTCGCCTACGAGGACCTGATCGCCGGCCACGACCCGGTGCCCGACGCGGGCCGCGGCGGGGACGACCTCGCGGCGATCTACTACACCGGCGGCACCACCGGGCGCCCCAAGGGCGTCATGCTCAGCCACGCCAACCTGCTCGCCTCCGCGCTCGGCAGCTCGGCCACCGAGCACTTCCTCGTCCCCGGCGGGCGGCTGCTGCACACGGCGCCGATGTTCCACCTGGCCGACGGCGCGGCCTGGGTGGCCCGCAACCTCGTCGGGGGCACGCACGTGATCGTCCCCGGTTTCACCCCGGCCTCCGTGGCCGACGCGATCGCCGAGTACCGGGTCACCGACGTGCTGCTGGTCCCGACGATGGTGCAGATGCTCGTCGACGCCCCCGAGACCCGCGACCACGACCTCTCGAGCCTGCGCCGCCTGATCTACGGCGCCTCCCCGATCAGCGAGGCCGTCCTCGAGCGGGCCGCCGCCCGGCTGCCCGCCGCCGAGTTCACGCAGATGTACGGGATGACCGAGCTCTCCCCGGTGTGCACGATGCTCACCCCGGACGACCACGGCCGCGACGGCCTGCGCCGCTCCGCCGGCCGGGCCGCCCCGCACAGCGAGCTGCGCATCGTCGATCCCGACGACGAGGAGGTCGGTCCGCGGACCGTCGGCGAGATCGTCTGCCGCGGCCCGCACGTGATGCTGGGCTACTGGAACCGGCCGGAGGAGACCGCGACCGCCCTGCGCGGCGGCTGGATGCACACCGGCGACGGCGGCTACCTCGACGAGAACGGCTATCTGTTCGTCGTCGACCGGATCAAGGACATGATCGTCTCGGGCGGCGAGAACGTGTACTCCGCCGAGGTCGAGAACGCCCTGGCCCGCCACCCGGCGGTCGCCGCGTGCGCCGTGATCGGCGTTCCCGACGAGCGCTGGGGTGAGCGGGTGCACGCGGTCGTCGTGACGGCTCCGGGCGCCTCGACCAGCGCGGACGATCTCCGCGCGCACTGCCGGGAGCTCATCGCGGGCTACAAGTGCCCGGGCACCGTCGAGTTCGTCGAGGCGCTCCCGATGTCGGGGGCCGGGAAGATCCTCAAGCGCGAGCTGCGGGCGGCCCACTGGACCACGGCGGAGCGCGCCGTCTCCTGAGCCGGATGTGCGAGTGGCGCCGATCTGACGTCAGGTGTCAGCACTGCGCCATTGCTGGCTACCGGCCGGGCTCGACCACCACGATCTCGCCCGGCACCGGGGGAGCAGCGAGCACCGCGGGGGCCTCGTCGAGCCCGATCCGCCGGGTGACCAGCCGGGCCGGGTCGAGCTCGCCCGTCCCGACGAGGTCGAGCAGGCGCGGGTAGTCCGACGCGGCCATGCCGTGGCTGCCGCGCACCGTGAGCTCGCGGGCGATCATCTCGGGGATTCCCACCACGGGGTCGGCGCTCAGCAGCCCCACCTGCACGAGCGTCCCCTGCCGGCGCAGCGACCGGACGCCCAGCGCCAGCGACTCCGCCCGGCCCGCCGCCTCCACCGCGACGTCCGCGCCGCCGTCCAGGGCGTCCGGCAGGTCGGCGGGATCGACCGCGGCCGAGGCCCCCAGCTCGAGCGCCCGGGCCCGGGCCG
This sequence comes from Actinomycetospora atypica, assembly GCF_042653685.1. NCBI lineage: Bacteria > Bacillati > Actinomycetota > Actinomycetes > Pseudonocardiales > Pseudonocardiaceae > Actinomycetospora > Actinomycetospora atypica. Next base: position 20,146 of record NZ_JBHSIV010000041.1, read on the forward strand.
CGGGCGCCGGGTCGGCGACCACGGCCTCCGCGCCCAGGGCCCGCGCAATGAGGACGGCGGCCAGGCCCACCCCGCCCGCGCCCAGGACGAGCACCCGGTCGCCGGCGCGTACCCCGCCCCGGTCGACGACGGCGCGGAAGGCCGTCGCGACCCGGCAGCCGAGCAGGGACGCCCCGCCGGCGTCGAGGTCGTCACCGACGACGACGAGGTTGGCGTCGGCGTGGTGCAGGGCGACCAGCCCGGCGAAGGACCCGTCGTGGGTGAAGCCGGGCTGCTCCTGGTGCGGACAGACCTGGGCCTGGCCGGCGAGGCAGGTCGGGCACCGCCCGCAGCCGCAGACGAACGGCGTCACCACCCGGTCGCCGACCCGCGCCCGCTCCACCGAGTCGCCCACCGCCACGACCCGCCCCACCAGCTCGTGCCCCGGGACGAACGGGAGCCGGACGCCGTCGTCGTACCCCCGCCACGCGAACCGGTCGCTCGCGCACAGGCCGGTCGCCTCGACGTCCACGACGACGCCGTCGGGCGCCGGGACCGGGTCGGGCCGCTCCACCACGGTCGGCTCGACCCCGAACTCACTGACCACCACCGCGCGCACGGCGTTCATTGTCGGTGATCGATGGCAACATCTCGCGCGTCGACCACGACCCGCGAGGAGATGCCCGTGTCCGTCCTGACCGCCTTCGCCGAGGCGATGCGCAGCGGCGCCGTGGAGGTGATCGACCTGACGACCCCGCTCCAGGAGTCGACGCCGATCCTCGAGCTGCCCGAGCCGTTCGCCAACACCTCACGGTTCCGGCTCGAGGAGCTCTCCCGCTACGACGACCGCGGGCCGGCCTGGTACTGGAACGACATCCACACGGGCGAGCACACCGGCACCCACCTCGACGCCCCCAACCACTGGGTCACCGGGCGCGACGGCCCCGACGTCTCGCAGGTCCCGCTGACCACGCTCGTGGCGCCGGTCGCCGTGATCGACGTGACCGCCGAGGTGGACGCGGACGCCGACTTCCTGCTCGAGGTCTCCCACCTCGAGGCGTGGCAGGCCGAGCACGGGCCGCTGCCCGACGGCGGGTGGCTGCTCTACCGCACGGGCTGGGAGGCCCGGGGCGCGACGCAGGAGGAGTTCGTCAACGCCGACGACGCCGGCCCGCACACCCCCGGGGTGTCGAGCGCGTGCGCCCGGTGGATCGCCCAGGAATCGCCGCTCGCCGGGTTCGGGGTGGAGACCGTCGGCACCGACGCGGGCGCGGCCGGCGGCTTCGACCCGCCGTTCTCCTGCCACCACTTCCTCATGGGCGCGAACAAGTGGGGCCTGACGAGCCTGCGCAACCTCGGGCGGCTACCCGCCACCGGCGCGGTGCTCGTCGTGTCGCCGCTGCCCATCGTCGGGGGCTCCGGCTCGCCGGCCCGCGTGCTGGCGCTGGTGGAGCAGTGACGACGGTCGCCGAGCAGGTCGGCGCACTGCTCGCCGAGCTGGGGGTCGGGCACGCCGTCGGCGTCGTCGGGAGCGGCAACTTCCACGTGACCAACGCGCTGCGGGCCGCCGGCGTGGCCTACACCGCCGCCCGGCACGAAGGCGGCGCCGCGACGATGGCCGACGCCTACGCGCGCACCTCCGGCGAGGTCGGGGTGCTCACCGTCCACCAGGGCCCCGGCCTGACGAACGCGATCACGGGGATCACCGAGGCCGCGAAGTCGCGCACCCCGCTGCTGGTGCTCGCCGCCGACACCCCGGGGGCGCAGGTCCGCAACAACTTCCGCATCGACCAGGACGCACTCGTCCGCTCGGTCGGCGCCGTGCCCGAGCGGGTGCACTCGCCCGCCTCGGCCGCCGCCGACGTCGTCCGTGCCTACGGGATCTGCCGCGACCAGCGCCGCACCGTCGTCCTGAACCTCCCGCTCGACGTCCAGGCCGCCCCCGCCGTCGACGGGCCGGCCCCGGCCCGGACGACGTGGGGCCCGCCCACCCCGGACGCCGACTCGGTCGTCGAGCTCGCCGCGCTGCTCGACGAGGCCGAGCGCCCGGTGTTCGTCGCGGGCCGGGGCGCGCGCGGGGCGCGGGCCGACCTGGAGGCACTGGCCGACCGGAGCGGGGCCCTGCTGGCGACCTCCGCCGTGGCCCACGGCCTGTTCACCGGCTCGCCCTGGTCGCTGGGCATCTCCGGCGGGTTCTCCACGCCCCTGGCCGCCGAGCTCATCGGCGACGCCGACCTGATCGTCGCCTGGGGCGCCTCGCTCACGGCGTGGACGACGCGCCACGGCGAGCTCACCGCGCAGGCCACCCTCGTGCAGGTCGACGACACCGCGGAGGCGCTCGGCGCCACCCGCCCGGTCGCGCTGGGGCTCCTGGGCGACGTGGCGACCACGGCCCGCGACGTCCTCACGGTGGTCGACGGGCAGGAGGGCTACCGCAGCGAGGAGATCGCCGACCGTCTGCGCGCCGCCCCCACCGCACCCGAGGAGGTCGTCGGGGACCGGATCGACCCGCGGGTGCTCTCGGTCGCGCTCGACGGGCTGCTGCCGCCCGAGCGCACCGTGGGGGTCGACTCCGGCAACTTCATGGGCCACCCGTCGAGCTGCCTGCGGGTTCCCGACGAGGCCGGCTTCCTCCTGACCCAGGGCTTCCAGTCGGTCGGGCTCGGCCTCGCGACGACCATCGGCGCGGCCCTCGCACGCCCCGACCGCCTGCCCGTGGCGGCGTGCGGCGACGGCGGGTTCCTCATGGGGATCTCCGAGCTGGAGACCGCCGTGCGGCTGGGCCTGGGCCTCGTCGTCGTGGTCTACGACGACGCCGGGTACGGCGCGGAGTTCCACCACTTCGCGGGCGAGGACCACGGGACGGTGCGCTTCCCCGACGTCGACCTCGCGGCGATCGCCCGGGGCTACGGGTGCGACGCCGCGGTGGTCCGGTCCACCGCCGACCTCGGCATCGTCGGGACCTGGCTGGCCGGCCCGCGCGACCGGCCGCTGGTGGTCGACGCCAAGGTGACCGCGGACGAGCCGTCGTGGTGGCTCGCGGAGGCGTTCAAGGGCCACTGACGAAGCGTCGCCCGCCGGGCCCGTGTATCAAGTTCTCATGCCGATCCTGATCGAGACCACGGTCATCCGGTGAGCGCCCCGACCCGCGCGGGCGTCGAGATGACGATCCACGGCCGGCCCCTCCGCCGCGACCGCGCGCTCCTCATGGCGATCGTCAACCGCACGCCCGACTCGTTCTACGACCAGGGCGCCACGTGGGCCCCGGCGGCGGCGGAGGCCGCGATCGAGCGGGCCGTGGCGCAGGGGGCCGACGTCGTCGACCTCGGCGGCATCCCGGCGAGCCCGGGCCCGGAGGTGACGGCGGCCGAGGAGATCGACCGGGTCCGCCCGACGATCACCTGGGCGCGCGAGCGGTTCCCGCAGCTGACGATCTCGATCGACACCTTCCGGGCCGAGGTCGCCGAGGTGCTGCTCGCCGCGGGGGCCGACCTGGTCAACGACAGCTGGGCCGGGTGGGACCCCGACATCCTGGCCGTCACCGCGCGGTACGGGGCCGGGTACGTCGCCGCCCACACCGGCGGGCTCACCCCGCGGACCGACCCGGTGAAGCCGAGCTACGACGACGTGATGGGCGACGTCGTCGAGGTCACGGTCGACCTCGCGCGCCGGGCCGTGGAGGCCGGCGTCCCGGCCGAGGGCATCCTGCTCGACCCGACCATCGACTTCGGCAAGAACACCCTGCACAGCCTCGAGGTGCTGCGGAACCTGCCGCGCCTGGTCGACACCGGCTGGCCCGTGCTGCTGGCGATGTCGAACAAGGGCGTGGTGGGGGAGACCCTCGACGTGCCGCTGGACGGCCGTCTCACCGGCACGCTCGCCGCCACCGCGCTCGCCGCGCAGGCGGGGGTCGCGATGGTCCGCGCCCACCAGGTCGAGGAGACCCGCCAGACCCTGGAGATGGTCGCGAGCATCGCCGGGCACCGCCCGCCCTCGCGCGCCGAGAGGTGGATGTAGTGCACCAGGTGTGGCCGCTCCCGGCGGCCGAGGTGGGGCAGGACGACCTCGAGCGGCTCTACCGCTACCCCGATCGGGGGCGGGGCTGGGTCGCGGTGAACTTCGTCAGTTCCCTCGACGGCGGGATCGAGATCGACGGCACGAGCGCGGGGCTCTCCACCCCGCCCGACCGCCGGGTCTTCCAGCTGGGCCACGACCTCGCCGACGTCGTCCTGCTCGCCTCGGGCACCGCGGTCGCCGAGGAGTACCCGGGGCTGCGCCCCGAGGGGGAGTCGGCCGCACGCCGTCGCCGGGAGGGGCTGTCCGAGGCGCCGCCGCTGGCCGTGGTCACGTCGGGCTCGCTGCCCGCCGACGCCACGAGCATCGTCGACGTGCTCGTCCCGACGATCGTCATCACGTGCGCGAGCGCGCCCACCGACAAGCAGCAGGCGTGGAAGGACGCGGGGGCCGACGTGCTGATCGCGGGGGAGGACGACGTCGACCTCGCCGACGCGGTCGCCCAGCTGGCCGACCGCGGTCTGCGGCGCATCGACTGCGAGGGCGGGCCGGGCCTCGTCGGGAAACTGCTCGAGGCCGACCTGGTCGACGAGATGCGGGTGAGCATCGTGCCGCTGGCCGTGGCGGGGAGGGCCGGGCGGCTCGCGCGCTCGGCCGACCCGCTGGACGACCCGCGCGGGTTCGAGGTCGACTCCCTGCTCGTCGACGACGGCACCCTGCTGATCCGCTACCTGCGCTCCCGCTGAGTCAGGCCAACGGCCAGCCGCTGAGGTGCTTCGGGCGGGCCGGGGCGTAGGTGCGGACCTTCGAGGTGGTCAGGCCGAGCCGCACGAGGGACTCGGCGACGGTCACCGCCGCGGGCACGCCGTCGACCACCGGCACCCCCGCCCGCTCCCGGACCGCCCCGGTCAGGCCGGCCATGCCGCCGCAGCCGAGCACGATCACCTCCGCACGGTCGTCGCGCACCGCCGCCCGGGCCTGCTCGGCGATCGCGTCGACCGCCCGGGCCGGGTCGCTCTCGAGCTCGAGCACCGCGAGGCCCGAGGCGCGGATCGCGGCGCAGCGCCGGTCGAGCCCGGCGAGGAGCAGGCGGTCGGCGATGAGGGGCACCGTGCGGTCGAGCGAGGTGACCACCGCGTAGCTGCGCCCGAGGTACGTCGCCGTGGTCGCGGCCGCCTCGGTGATGTCGACGACCGGCACGTCGAGCGCCTCCTGCAGCGCCTCCCGGCCGTGCTCGCCGAAGCCCGCCTGGACCACCGCGTCGTAGGGCCCGTCGTGGTGCAGCACCGCGTCGAGGACCCCGAGGGCGGCGAGGTGGCTCTCGACGTTGCCCTCCACCGACTCCGCCCCGAAGCGCGGGGTCAGCCCGACGATCTCCGTCCCCGGCGCCGCGACCGCCCGGGCCTGCCCGACTATGCCGTCGGTCACCGCGGCGGTGGTGTTCACGTTGACGACGAGGATCCGCACGGGCCGCACGTTACGTCGAGGTCGCGCGTGTGAGGATTGGGTGAAGGATCGCCGCGAGAGGTGTGGTCGTGAGCGTGCCCACCTAACGTCGTCACCCGGTCGAGTACCCGGGAGGCGCCGCCATGACCGATCAGCTGGATCCACCGGGGACCGGTGCGGCCGCCCTGCCCGAGGCCGTCGACGCCGCCGCGGGGTACGACCCCCGGCTGACCAACGCCGACCTCGCCCCGCTGCGCGAGCAGACGTGGACCTCGTACAACTTCTTCGCCTTCTGGATGTCCGACGTGCACTCCGTCGGCGGCTACCTCACCGCCGGGAGCCTCTTCGCGCTGGGACTCGCGGCCTGGCAGGTGCTGATCGCGCTGCTCGTCGGGATCGCGATCGTCTACGTCCTGTGCAACCTCGTCGCCCGGCCCTCGCAGGCCACCGGCACGCCCTACCCGGTGGTGTGCCGCTCGGCGTTCGGGGTGCTCGGCGCGAACGTCCCGGCGATCATCCGCGGGCTCATCGCCGTCGCCTGGTACGGCATCCAGACCTACCTGGCCTCGGCCTCGCTCGTCGTCGTGGCCCTCAAGCTCTGGCCCGGGCTCGCGCCGTGGGCGGACGACTCGACCGGCTTCACCGGGCTCTCGCTGGTCGGCTGGGTCGCGTTCGCGATCATGTGGGTGGCGCAGGCGCTGGTGTTCTGGAAGGGCATGGAGGCCATCCGCCGCTTCATCGACTTCTGCGGGCCGGCGGTCTACGTCGTGATGTTCCTGCTCGCGGGCTACCTGGTGGTCCGGGCGGGGCCGTCGAACCTCGACCTCAACCTCTCCGAGAACCTGGTCTCGGGCTGGGCCGTGCTGCCGGTGATGGCGACCGCGGTGGCGCTGGTCGTCTCCTACTTCTCCGGCCCGATGCTCAACTACGGCGACTTCTCCCGGTACGGGAAGAGCTTCGCGGCGGTGCGCAAGGGCAACTTCCTCGGGCTCCCGGTGAACTTCCTGGTCTTCGCCCTGCTCGTGGTGGTGACGGCGGCGGCGACCCGCCCGGTGTTCGGCGAGCTGATGGACGACCCGGTGGAGACGGTCGCGCGCCTCGACTCCACGTACGCCGTGGTGCTCGGCGCCCTCACGTTCATGATCGCGACGGTCGGGATCAACATCGTCGCGAACTTCGTCTCGCCGGCGTTCGACTTCTCCAACGTGAGCCCGCAGAAGATCAGCTGGCGGACCGGCGGGATGATCGCCGCGGTGGGATCCGTGGTGCTCACGCCCTGGAACCTCTACAGCGACCCCGACGTCATCCACTACACGCTCGACACCCTCGGGGCCTTCATCGGCCCGCTCTACGGGGTGCTGATCGCCGACTACTTCCTGGTGAAGAAGCAGCGCATCGACGTCGACGCGATGTACACGCTCGACCCGGCCGGGCAGTACCACTTCCGCGGCGGCTACAACCCGGTCGCGATCGGCGCGACGATCGCCGGGGCGGTGCTGGCGCTCGCGCTGGTGCTGCTCGGGTCGTCCGACGCGGCCGCGTTCTCCTGGTTCGTCGGCGCGGGCGTGGCCTTCGCGGTCCACGCGGTGCTGAGCCGGCGGGCGGTCACAGGGTCCGCGTGAGGTAGACGCTGTGCGGGTCGTCGGTGTAGTCGGCGAACGGCCCGCACGGCTCGAACCCGTACCTCGCGTAGAGGGCCCGGGCCGGGGCGAAGTGGTCGGTCGCCCCGGTCTCGAGGCTCAGGCGGGTCAGGTTCATGGCCTTCGCCGCGGCGAGGACGTGCTCGAGCAGCAGGGCCCCGACGCCGGAGCGTCGACGGCCGGGGTGCGTCCGCATCGACTTGATCTCCCCGTGGGTCGCGTCGTGGCGCTTGAGCGCGGCGCAGCCGACGAGCTCGTCGGCGTCGTACACCGACCAGAAGGTGACGTCGGGCCGGCGCAGGGCGTCGAGGTCGAGCGCGTGCACGCTCCCGGGCGGCGATACCTCCCGCATGTGCGCGAGGTGCTCGGTCAAAAATCGGGCGATCTCCGGGCCCGACAGGTCGTCGACGACGATGCGCATGCGCGGCCTCCCGTGAATCCGGTTCCGGCCCGGGGTGTCGGACCGCTCTGTCACGATCTTGCCCATGACGACGGGTGTGGCGCGGCGGGTGGGGCCGGTGGAGGTCCTGGCCCTCGTGCTCGTCGCCGCGCTCGGCCTGCGCGTGCTCGGGGTCGATCCGCTGGTCACCCCGCAGCTGCGGGTGGGCGCCACCGTGTTCGTCGCGGTCGTCGTGCAGGCCCTGCCGTTCCTCGTGCTCGGCGTGCTGCTCTCGGGGCTGCTGACCGCCTACGTCTCCCCGGCGCTGCTTCGGCGGGTCCTGCCCGCCCGCGCCGGGCCCGCCGTACCCGTCGCGGTGGCGGCCGGGGTGGTGCTGCCGGGCTGCGAGTGCGCCTCGGTGCCCGTGGCGCGGCGGCTCATCGCGCGCGGGGTGCCCGACGCGGTGGCGCTGTCCTTCCTGCTGGCGGCGCCGGCGGTGAACCCCGTGGTGCTCGTGGCCACGGCGGTGGCCTTCCCCGACGCCCCGGAGATGGTCGGCGCCCGCTTCCTCGGGTCGTTCCTCACGGCGACCGTGACGGGCTGGATCTGGGTCCGCGTGGGGCGCGCGGAGTGGATCGCCGAGCGCGTCCGGCGGGTCCCGGCCCCAGACGGCGGGCCGCGGTGGCGGGTGGCGGCCGCGACCGCGCGGCACGACCTCGTCGACGCCGGGGGCTTCCTCGTGCTGGGCGGGCTGGCCGCCGCGGCCCTGACGACGCTCGTGCCGGCCTCGTGGACGGCCGGGCTGGGGGAGCAGCTGGTGCTCGCCGTGCTGGTGATGGCCGTGCTCGCGGTGGTGATGTCGCTCTGCAGCGAGGGCGACGCGTTCGTCGCGGCGTCGTTGTCGGCGCTGCCGCTGCTGCCCCGGCTGGTGTTCCTCGTGGTCGGGCCGGCGGTCGACCTCAAGCTCATCGCGCTGCAGGCGGGGACCTTCGGGCGGGGGTTCGCGGCCCGCTTCGCCCCGCTCACGTTCGTGGTCGCGATCGTCTGTGCCGTGGGCGCCGGGCTGGTGGTGGGGCTGTGACGCCGGGAGACGCAGCGCAGCGGAGCTCCACCCGATGACGAGGGAGGTCCGCAACGCGCTGCTCGTGTTCGTCGGCGCCGTGCTCGTGCTGATCGTCGTCGACGGCACGGTGCTGCACTACGTCCGTCCCGGGATGGCCCCGCTGGTCGCGCTCGCCGGGGTGGTGCTGGTGGGGTTGGCGCTGATCGACGTGGTGGGTGACCTGCGGGGGAGGGCGGAGGGGCACGACGACCACGGCCACGGACGCAGTGCCTGGCTCCTGCTGGTCCCGGTGCTCGTCGTGCTGCTCGCCGCGCCGCCGTCGCTCGGGTCCGACGCGGTCGACCTGGCGGGGACGCGGACGGTGGCGGTGGGGCGGGTGCCCGACGAGCCCCTGCCGGCGGGCCCCGCGCCCGCGATCGCGCTGGTCGACCTCGTCGCCCGGGCCGCGGCGACCCCCGACGGCGGCGCGCTCGCCGGACGGGAGGTCACGCTGACCGGGTTCGTCGTGCCCTCCCGCACCGGGGCCGGCGTCGACCTCGCCCGGCTCGTCATCTCCTGCTGCGCCGCCGACGCGAGCCCGGTGCGTGTCCGGCTCGACGACCCGGGCGGTCGCGTGGGCGGCCCGGGTGTCGGCGGGGACCGGTGGGTGACCGCGCGGGTGCGGCTCGTCCCCGGCACGGCGACCCGGGAGACCGGGTTCGTCCCGACCGTGACGGTGCTCGACGCGGTACCGACCGGCGAGCCCAGCCCGGCCTACGAGTACTGACCCGCTGGCAGACTCCCCCCGATCGACGTCGGAGGGGGATCGGATGGCCAGGGTCGTCATGCAGGCGGTCGTGTCGGTGGACGGCTTCATCGCCGGCCCCGGCGACCAGGTGGGTCCGTTGTTCGACTGGTACGGCAACGGCGACACCGAGCTCACCGCGCACGCGAGCGGCTGGACGTTCCACGTCTCCCGCTCCTCCGCCGAGTACGCCCAGCCCTTCTGGGACGCCATCCGCATCCAGGTGATCGGCCGGCATCTGTTCGACCTCACGAACGGATGGGACGGCCGGGCGGCCGCCGCCGAGCAGCTGGTCGTCGTCACCCACCGTCCCCTGCCCGAGGAGTGGCTCGCGGCGCACCCCGACGCGCCGACCCACACCGCGGAGTCGGTGGAGGCCGGGATCGCCCGGGCGAAGGAGCTCGCCGGGGACGGACTCGTCTGCGTCTCCGCCGGCGAGGTCGGGGGCCAGGCCTTCACCGCCGGCCTGGTCGACGAGGTGGCGATGGACGTCGCGCCCGTGGTGCTCGGCGAGGGGGTGCGGTTCTTCGGCTCGCACTCCGGCGCGGTCCTGCTCGACGACCCGGACCGGGTGGTCCAGGGCGACCGCGTGCTGCATCTGCACTACACGGTCCGGCGCTGATCACGGTCCGGCACGGACTCCGTTCCCTGCCGTGACCAGGATATGGCCGGGAGGGGGGCTTGCCACAAGAGCCCGGACGGGCCCGAGAATCGCCGCCCACTGCGGCCACGACCCGGGAGCGACCCCTTGCCCGACCTGGTTCCCGACCTCCGCGACATCGACCGGACGCGGGTCGCGGACGTCGGGGGGAAGGCCGCGAACCTCGGCGAGCTCACCCGGATCGATGGGGTCCGGGTCCCGGCCGGGTACTGCGTCACCACCGCGGCGTTCCCGGTCGCCGGTGTTCCTCACGGTTCGCGGGCTCGTGACGGAGGTCGGCGGGCTGATGACCCATGGTGCGGTGATCGCGCGGGAGTACGGCCTGCCCGCCGTCGTCGGGGTCGAGCACGCCACCCGGCTCGTCCCCGACGGGCGGTGGATCCGGCTGGACGCAACGCACGGCTGGGTCGAGCTGCTGCCGGACCCGACCCCGGCACCGCGTCCCGGGGCGCACCGGGATCCGTCCGCGTAGCGTGAAGGGAGTGAGCACCGCCCTCCAGCAGCTCGAGCACACCTACGCCGACGCGGTCCCCGACCTCGTGGCGAACTGGGCCGCCGCCCCGGTCCGCGACCCGGCGGTCGTCGTCCGGAACGACGACCTGGCGCGCGAGCTGGGTCTCGACCCGGAGGCCCTGCAGGCCGACGGCCTGCTGACCGGCACCGTGCCCGAGGCCGTGCAGCCCGTGGCGATGGCGTACTCCGGGCACCAGTTCGGGATGTACCAGCCGCGCCTCGGCGACGGGCGCGCCCTGCTGCTCGGGGAGCTCGTCGACCCGCAGGGGCGCCGGCACGACCTGCACCTCAAGGGCTCCGGCCGCACCCCGTTCGCCCGGGGCGGCGACGGGAAGGCCGCCCTCGGGCCGATGCTGCGCGAGTACCTCATGGGCGAGGCGATGCACGCCCTCGGCGTCCCGACGAGCCGCGGCCTGGCCGTGTGCACCACGGGCGAGGAGATCCCGCGCGACACCGGGATGCTGCCCGGGGCGGTGCTGACCCGCGTGGCCTCGAGCCACCTGCGGGTGGGGACGTTCCAGTACGCGTCCGCCTCGCACGGCCCGGAGGTGGTGCGCGCCCTGGCCGACCACGCGATCGCGCGCCACTACCCGGAGGCCACCGACTACCTCGACCTCTACCGCCGCGTGGTGCACGCCCAGGCCGAGCTGATCGCCCGGTGGATGCTGGTCGGCTTCATCCACGGCGTGATGAACACCGACAACACGACGATCTCCGGCGAGACGATCGACTACGGGCCGTGCGCGTTCATGGACCGCTTCGACCCGGAGACCGTGTTCAGCTCCATCGACCACGCGGGCCGCTACGCCTACGGCCACCAGCCGCCGGTCGCGCGCTGGAACCTGGCGCGGCTCGGGGAGGCGCTGCTGCCGCTGATCGACGCCGACCAGGAGAAGGCGGTCGAGGCGGCGACGGCGGTGGTGCAGGAGTTCGGCGAGGTCTACGAGCGGCACTTCCAGGCGGGGATGGCCGCGAAGCTCGGGCTCCGCGAGCCCGACCCGGCGCTCGTCGCGGACCTGCTCGCCCTGCTCCACGCCCAGCAGGTCGACTGGACCACGTTCTTCCGCTCGACGAACCCGCGCGACCTGTTCGTCGACCGGGACGCCTTCGACACCTGGGCCGCGCGGTGGACCCCCGAGCTCGACCGCGACGCGGTCAACCCGCTCTACGTCCCGCGCAACCACCTGGTCGACGAGGCCCTGACCGCCGCAGAGCGGGGCGACCTGCAGCCGTTCCGCGACCTCCTCGCGGTGGTCACCGACCCGTACACCGAGCAGCCCGGCCGGGAGCGGTACACCGAGCCCGGCACCGGGCCGTTCGTCACCTACTGCGGAACCTGAGCCCGGCGGCGGTCGTCGCGCACAGCACCCCGGTGGCCACCAGCAGCACCGGCAGGCCCAGCGGCGCGACGAGCCCGCCGACCACGATCGGCGCGACGATCGCCCCGACGGCCCCGACCACCATCGCGCCCGAGAGGGCCCGGCCGGGGTCGGCGGGGACGACCGCCGCGGTCCAGACCGCGAGCGCGGCGGCGCCGATCATGTAGCCGGGGGCGAACACCGCGGCCGCGGCGAGGGCGAGCACGGGGGAGCGGTCGCCCACCGCGAGGACGAGCAGGGACACCGCGATCCCGGCGAGGCAGCCGGCCGCCACCCGGCCCGGGCCGAACCGGCGCGCCATCGCCCCCGTGAACAGCCCGGCCGTCCCGAGCACGCCGATGATCACGAAGAGCAGCGGCCGGACCGCGGCGGTGAGCCCGGCCCGGGTCGCGACCTCGGCGCTGTAGGTGAACGCGACCGCGGTTCCGGCCTGGTAGACCACGGCGTAGAGGGCGGGGGCGCGCATCGAGCGCCACGGCACCGGGTTCCCGGCGATCTGCCGGGCGGGCACCGGCGGCACCCACCGCAGGTTCAGCAGCGCGGCGGCGGCCGAGCACAGCGCGACGGCCGCCCACACCGCCCGCCACTGCGACCCGGCGGCGATGGCGACGAGCCCGACGAGGACCAGGCCCGCGCAGGTCCCGGTGCTGATCAGCGAGATGAGGCGCGGGCGCCGCTCGGGGCGGGCCAGGGCGGCGACGACGTCGGAGTAGGGCGCCCACACCCAGCCCGCGGCGCTGCCGGCGAGGACGGCGCCGAGCGCGAGGACCGGCGGCGACCCGGCCAGCACGACGACGAGGGCGCCGAGGACCCCGCACACCCCGCCGACCGTGGTGGGCGCCCGCGGCCCGCGGCGGGCCGCGAGCAGGGGCGCCCCGACGATCCCGGCGAGGAACCCCGCGAAGGTGCCGCCCGCGATGAGGCCGAGCACGGCGTCGGGGACGCCGGTGGGGGAGAGGCCGGGGTCGACCCGCAGGGCGGGCAGCGTCAGCCCGAAGCAGAACCGGCCCATGCCGAAGGCGACCCCGACGACGGCCGCCCCCGCGGCCCCGACGCGCATCTCCAGGTCGCGCGTCACCCGCCCGACCTCGCGCGGCGTCGTCGGGCCGGGGCGACCGCGGCCTCGGCCGTCCCCGAGCGCACGACGACCGCCGCGACGATCGTCGTCACGGGCACCGCGGCGACGATCCCGATCGAGCCGACGAGCGTCCGCAGCACCTCCTGCGCGACGTCTTCGGCGGTCAGCAGGTCGCCCACCCCGCGGCCCGAGAGCGTGAAGAGCAGCAGCAGGGGCAGGGCGGCGCCGGCGTAGGCGAGGACGAGGGTGTTCACGGCGGAGGCCACGTGGTCGCGCCCCACCCGCATCGCGGCGGCATAGAGGGCGCGGGTGGGCGTGGTCGGGTCGGCCCGGTGGAGCTCCCAGACGGTGGAGGTCTGGGTGACGGTGACGTCGTCGAGCACCCCGAGGGCCCCGATGACGAGGCCCGCGAGCAGGAGACCGCGGGGGTCGATGGTGGCGCCGAGGACGCCGATGAGCTCGGTGGAGGAGTCGTCGAGCCCGGTGAGGCGGGTGAGGCCGCCGAAGACGACGGCGAGGACGCCGATGAGCCCGAGGCTCACGACGGTGCCCAGCGCGGCCGTCGCGGTGCGCGCGGAGAAGCCGTGGATCGTCGGGAACACCACGGCGACGATCAGGCCCGCCGCCACCAGCGCGACCGCGAGCGGGGACGCGCCGGTGAGCAGGGCCGGCAGCACGAACACCCCCAGCACCCCGAGGGTGATCACCAGGGCGCCGAGGGCCCCGAGCCCCTGCCAGCGCCCCAGCAGGACGACGGCCAGCGCGAACACCCCGGCGAGCAGCAGCATCGAGCCGCCGCGCTGCCGGTCGACCACCTGGTAGCCGCTCGCGTCGGCCGGGTCGCCGCCGGACCAGGCGACGACCACCGCGTCGCCGTCGGTGAACCGCGGGGTCGCCGGCCCTCCGGGGAGCAGGGTGTCGATGGTGCGCCCGGATGCCGGGCCCTCGTCGAGGCGGACCTGCAGCGGGAAGCAGCCCGACCCCGCCTCGGTGGCGGCGAGGTTCGGGTCGGAGCAGTCGGCCTCGGCGCCCGCGCGGACGATCGTGCCGTCGAGCGGCTGCGTGGCCACGGCGGCCGCGGCCCCGCTCGTGGTGCCGGCCGCCGCAGCGTGGCTGCCGTCGAGCACCGCGCGGTACTCGCCCGGGGACGGGGCGAGGAGCACCAGCCCGACGAGCACCGCGAGCGCGCAGGGGACGAGCAGCGCGGCGAGCACGGTGCGGACCCGCTTACCGACGGCGGGAGCGGGCCCGTGGCCGTGGCCGTGGCCGTGGGCCTCGGGTGGGGCCGGCCGTCGTCGGGAAGGACCCGGGACCGGGATCGGCGCCGTCACCTCGGACGGCTCGACCTCCGGTGCCACGTCCTCCCGCCGTCGACGGCCCGCCACGTCAACGACCCGGCGGGAGCTGGTACCGGATGAGGCGCGAGGAGTTCGCGACGACCGCGACCGACGAGGCGTTGTGCAGGATCGCCGCCACCACCGGCGAGAGGGCGCCGCCCGCGGAGACCACGAGGCCCACGGCGTTGACGGCGATGGACATGCCGTAATTCTGGCGGATCACGCCGACGCCGCGGCGCCCGAGGTCGCGCAGCTCGAGCAGGGCGCCGAGCCGGTCGCCCGCGAGGGCCACGTCGGCGGTCTCCACCGCGACGTCGGTGCCGGCCACGCCCATCGCGATCCCGAGGTCGGCCAGCGCGAGGGCCGGGGCGTCGTTGGTGCCGTCGCCGACCATCGCGACCGTGTAGCCCTCGGCCTGCAGGGCGCGGACGGCGTCCTGCTTGTCCTCGGGCATCACCTCGGCGCGCCACTCGTCGATGCCGAGCTCGCGCGCCACCGCCTCGGCGACGTCGGGGTGGTCGCCGGAGAGCATGACGATGCGGCGGACCCCGTCGACGCGCAGTGCGGCGAGGACCTCGGCCGCCTCGGGGCGGACGGTGTCGCGCAGGCTGATCAGGCCGGTGAGCCGGCCGTCGACCGCGAGCAGCAGCGGCGTCTCGGCCTCGCGCTGCAGGCGGCGCACCCAGTCGTGGGCCTTGCGGGTGACCGTCACCTTCTGTTGGCGCAGCAGCGCCCGCGAGCCCAGCAGCAGCGTCCGGCCGTCGGACTGCACGCGCATGCCCTGGCCGAGCAGCACCTCGCACTCCTCGTGCGGCGGGATCTCGATGCGCCGCTCCTCGGTGGAGCGGATGACCGCCTGCGCGAGCGGGTGCCGGGAGTGGATCTCCGACGAGGCCGCGAGGGCCAGGACCTGCTCGGGGGAGTAGGCGTCGTCGAAGGACACGACGTTGGTGACCACGGGTCGGCCGGTGGTGACGGTGCCGGTCTTGTCGAGCACCACGGCGTCGACCCGCCCGGCCGACTCGAGGTGCGAGCCGCCCTTGATCAGGATGCCCCGGCGGGCGCCGTTGCCGATGGCGGCGCTGATCGCGGTGGGGGTCGAGAGGCCCACCGCGCAGGGGCAGGCGACCAGCAGCATCGTCATGGCCCGGCGCACGTCGCGGGTGATCAGCAGCGTCGCGGCCGAGAGCGCGAAGGACAGCGGGACGAAGCGGCGGCTGAAGTTCTCGCCGACGGTCTGGATCGGCGCCCGGTCGGACTGGGCGGCCTCGACGCGCTCGATGATCCGGCCGACGGCGGTGTCGGAGCCGACCGCGGTCGCGCGCACCACGAGGCGGCCGCGCAGCAGCACCGAGCCGGCGTGCAGGGCGTCGCCGACCTCGACGGTCACCGGGAGGTTCTCCCCGGTGATGGCCGCCTGGTCGAGCAGGCAGCCCTGGGCCGACACCTCGACGACGACCCCGTCGACGGGCAGCACCACGTGCTCGTGGACCACGACCTCGTCGTCGACCCCCACCCGCTCGATCGGGACCTCGATCTCGGTGTCCCCGACCCGCATCCACGTGGTGGTCCGGGCCCCGGTGAGCAGGTCGGAGATGGCGCGGCGGCTGCGGCGCAGCGTGAGGTCCTGCAGGTACTCGCCGATGTTGAGCAGCCAGAGCACGGTCAGGGCGACGACGTTCTCGCGCAGCACGAGCGAGGCGACGGTCGCCGCCGAGACGAGCGCGTCGGTGCCCGCGCCCCGGCCGCCGACGAGGGCGCGAAGGGCTCCGCGCAGGAAGGGGTAGCCGGTGAAGATCGTGACGCCGGTGGCGACGGTGCGGCTGGTCGCCCCGAGCACCGGGGGACGCCGGAGCACCCAGCGGCGCCCGCCGAGCAGGAGCAGGGCGATCCCGCCGACCGCCATGCGGAGCAGGTCGCCGTTGCCGACCTCGGCCGAGCGCGGCGCCCGGGTCGCGGGCTCGGTGGTGGTCGTGACGGCCGCGCGGTAGGCACCGGTGATCGCGTCGGGCGAGCAGAGGGCCCGGTCGTACCAGACGACGAGGGCCCCGGTGCGCGGGAACGCGTGCACCTGGCGGACGCCCTCGACGTCGTCGAGCGCCTCCTCCACGGCGACCGCCCGCCCGGGCGACCCGCGCAGGCCGGGGGCGTCGAAGCGGGCCCGGCCGGCAGCGTCGGACACGACCCGCAGGTCGGGAGCGGGCTCCGGGACGGGGTGGAGGTGGCGCGCGGGGGAGCTCACCTCAGTGCTCGTGGTCGTGCTTCTCGACGGCGCCGGGCGGCGGGGCCTGCTCGCCGATCCGCTCCCGGGCCTCCGCGACGACGTCGGCGGTGTTCAGCCGCACCCGCTCGGCGCCGGTCTCGGCGGCGCGGGCCGCGCGCAGACCGAGCGTGGTCACCGCGACCGCGGACTCGTGCACCGCCCGACCGCCGGAGAGCTTCTTCACGCCCTCCACCACCGCGACGCCGGCCACGCCGCTCGCCACCGCGCCGACGGCCTTCGCCGCCAGGGGACCCCACGCCACCATCTGCTGCCTCCTCGTCACCGCGGCCGCTCGGCCGGATGATCGACGCTAACCCGGGGCGCGGGCCGTTCCCGCTGCCCGGAGGGGTGATCCCCACCATTGATGGAAACGATTACCGTGTGCGGCAGGTGTGCCCCGTGCGCCCGAACGGGGGGTGGATGACCCCGGTCGGATGCGATGGGTCACGATCTCCGGCGTGACTGCGGACCCCGGGCACGCCACCGACGGCACGTCGACCGTGGCCACGGTCGCGGAGGGCCCGGCGGTGCCGGTCACGGTGGGCGACCGGTTCGACCTCGGCGAGCGGCTCGGCCGGGGCGCCACCGCCACGGTGTACCGGGCGCACGACCGGCTGCTCCAGCGCGACGTCGCCGTGAAGCTCTTCGCCCCCGGCGTCGGCACCCTCGACTCCGCCTCCGTGCGCCGCGAGCTGCAGGCCGCCGCCCAGGTCTCGCACCCCGGGGTCCTCGAGGTCTTCGACGTCGGCGAGGTGGACGACCGGGTCTTCCTCGTGACCCGCCTCGTCCCCGGCGGCTCGCTCGCCGACACCCTGGAGCGGGGCCCGCTGCCGACGGAGGTCGTCGTCGGGCTGGCCGGCGAGCTGCTCGCGGCCCTCGCCCACGTCCACTCGCTCGGCATCGTCCACCGCGACGTGAAGCCCGCGAACATCCTGCTCGACCACGCCGAGCCGGACCCCGACGAGGGCCCGCTGCGCGTCCATCCCGTCCTCGCCGACTTCGGCGTGGCCGCGGTGGCGACCGCCACCACCGTGCACGGCCAGGTCACCGGCACGGCCGCCTACCTCGCCCCGGAGCAGGTCCGCGGCGGCGACGTGGGCTCCCCGGCCGACGTCTACGCCCTCGGGCTGGTGCTCCTCGAGTGCCTCACCGGGCAGCGCGAGTTCCCCGGGGGACCGGTCGAGTCGTCGGTCGCGCGCCTGCACCGCGACCCGGTGGTCCCCGAGGACCTTCCCGACGACCTCCGCTCCCTCCTGACCGCGATGACCGCGTCCACCCCGGTGGAGCGGCCCTCGGCGGAGGCGGCCCGCGAGCGGCTGCGGGCCCTGGCCCCGCTGCTGGGGCTCGACGAGGAGACCCTCGCCGTGCCCGCGGCCGCCCTGGCGGCGGGACCGGCCGGAGCGGCCGCCCGGTCGCCGATCGTGCTCGACCCCGTCACCGCCGCCGCACCGACGGTCGCGGGCGCCACCGCGGTCGTCGACCCCCACCCGGCGGCCGTCCCCGCCGTCTCGGCGCCGCTCGCGGCGATGGCCCCGGGCGCCCTCGCCCGCGCGCCCGAGCCGCCCACCGGACCGGTGGCCGTGCCCGCCCGCGGCGCGGCCCTGCGGCG
>NZ_JBHSIV010000042.1:0-37854 GCF_042653685.1 Actinomycetospora atypica
CCCGGTCGGGCCGTCGCCGGGGCGCAGCGGGGCGGGCGTGCCCATGCCGACCGGTCCCCAGCCCGGGGTGCCGGGGAGCGCGGGGTCGCCGCCGGGCGGGACGGCGAGCGCGCTGCGGGAGGCGACGGGCGAGGGGGGCGCGGTGTTCGTCGCGGGAGCCGGGGCGGGCGCGGCCTCGACGCCGTCGTCGGCGGACAGCGCCGCCGAGAGGGCCCAGATCAGGCAGGCCAGGACGAGCACCACGGCGATCGTCGCCACGGCCCGCCGCCGCCAGTACACCGACGGCGGGAGCGGTCCCACCGGCTCCAGCATGTGACGGACGGTAGAAGCTGTGTCGCACAGTGCGACCGTCCCGCGCCGCGCCGTTCCCCGAACTCACCCGAGCGGGGAGTGGCGTCCCGCGCGGGGCAGGATTTCCGGCGATGACCGCGCACGCCCTCTCGGACCGGCTCCTGCCGTGGTACGCCGCCCACGCCCGCGACCTGCCGTGGCGCGCCCCGGACGTCACCGGATGGGGTGTGCTGGTCAGCGAGATCATGCTGCAGCAGACCCCGGTCGCGCGGGTCGACCCGCTCTGGCGCGAGTGGCTGGTCCGCTGGCCGCGGCCCTCCGACCTCGCCGCGGCGTCCACCGCCGACGTGCTGCGCGCCTGGGGCCGGCTCGGCTACCCGCGCCGGGCCCTGCGCCTGCAGGCCGCCGCCGCCGTGATCGCCGAGGAGCACGGCGACGTCGTCCCCGACGACGTCCCGACCCTGCTCGCGCTCCCCGGCATCGGCGCCTACACCGCCCGCGCGGTCGCCGCCTTCGCCTACGGGCGCCGCTGCCCGGTGGTCGACACGAACGTCCGGCGGGTGGTCGCCCGGGCCGTGCACGGGCGCGCCGAGGCGGGCGACGCCGCCGCCCGCGACCTGCCCGACACCGAGGCGCTGCTGCCGCCCGACGAGGACGCCGCCGCCCGCACGTCGGCCGCCCTGATGGAGCTCGGCGCGACCGTGTGCGTGGCCCGCGGCCCCCGCTGCACCGACTGCCCGGTCCTCGACCTCTGCGCCTGGCAGCACGCGGGCCGACCCGCGTGGGACGGGCCGGTGCGCAGGGCCCAGCGCTGGGCGGGCACCGACCGGCAGGTCCGCGGCCGACTGCTCGACGTCCTGCGGGGCGCCCCCGGCCCCGTCGGCCCCGACGCCCTCGAGGCCGCGTGGCTCACCGACCCCGCCCAGCGCGCCCGCTGCCTCGACTCGCTGCTCGTCGACGGCCTCGTCGAGCAGCTCGCCGACGGTCGTTTCGCGCTCCCCGGGGAGTCCGACGACTCGTCGTAGGGTGGAGTCATGTCCGTCGTGAAGATCAATGCCATCAAGGTCCCCGAGGGCAACGGCGAGGAGCTGGAGCGCCGTTTCGCCGCCCGCGGGGAGTCGATCAAGGACACCCCGGGCTTCCTGGGCTACGAGCTGCTCCGCCCCACCGCCGGGGACGACCGCTACTTCGTCTACACCCGCTGGGAGACCGAGGAGGCGTTCGTCAACTGGCGCGACGGCGGCGCCGCGGCCGCCGCGCACGCCGGGGAGCGCAAGCAGCCGGTGTCCTCGGGCGCCGACCTCATGGAGTTCGAGGTGGTCCTCTCGGTCGGCAAGCCCGGCGGGGAGTCCTGACCGCACCGACGGCCGAGGAGCTCGACCGGGCCGCCGACCTCCTGCGCGGGGCGGCGGCCCTGGTCGTCGCCGCCGGCGCCGGGATGGGCGTCGATTCGGGGCTGCCCGACTTCCGCGGCCCCGAGGGCTTCTGGCGCGCCTACCCGCCCTACCGGCGGCTCGGGCTGCGGTTCGAGGAGCTGGCCGACCCGGCGCACTTCGACGACGATCCCGAGCTCGCCTGGGGCTTCTACGGCCACCGGCTCGCGCTCTACCGCGCGACGACGCCGCACGCCGGCTTCGGGGTGCTGCTCGGCTGGTCGCGGCGCCTGCCCACGCGGGTGTTCACCTCGAACGTCGACGGAGCGTTTCAGGCCGCCGGGTTCGCTCCGGAGGCCGTGACCGAGTGCCACGGCGCGATCGGCGCGCTGCAGTGCTCCGTCCCCTGCCACGACGGCACGTGGTCGGCCGACGACGTCGTCGTCGGGATCGACGAGGCGACGATGCGGGCCGTGCCGCCGCTGCCGGCGTGCCCGCGGTGCGGGGCCGTCGCCCGGCCGAACATCCTCATGTTCGGCGACGGGTCGTGGGTGCCGGGGCACCACGCGGCACGCGCCGCCGAGCACCGGACCTGGCTGCGGGCCCACCCGGACACCGCCGTCATCGAGCTCGGCGCCGGTACCGCCGTGCCCACGGTGCGACGCCACGCCGAGCTCGCGAGCGCGGCCTCCGGGCGGCTGGTGCGGGTCAACGTGCGCGAGCCGGAGGTCCGGCACGGGCGCGGCGTCGCGATCGCCGCCGGGGCGCGGGAGACCCTGGAGGCGCTCGACGCCCGGCTCGCCGACGCCTGGCGCTGAGCTCTACGCCACGGTCACCCCGGCGAGCCGCAGACCCCGCGCGGCCGCGACCCGCTCCGCCTCGTCGTCCAGCAGGTCCGGGCGGAGCTCGTCGAACGCCGTCACGGCGAGGGAGAGCTTCGTCCCCGACGCCGACGGGCGCCACGTCCCGACGATCTCCGTCCCCACCAGGACCGCGCCCGGCTGGCCGAGCGCGGGCCACAGCAGCCGGCGCCGCGCATCGTCGGGAACGAGGAGCTTGCGGTCGCGGCCGGAGAGCAGCGGGTCGAACGGCGGCAGCAGCCGCAGCCCGGGTGGGGCGGGCGGGTCGGCGAGCCGGTCGAGCGCGTCCGGCGTCACCCACGCCCGGCGGCCCTCCACCGTGACCGCCGCGAGGTCCGCCGCCTCGACGGCCGGGCGCAGCGTCGTGGCCGAGGTGCCGACCCACCCCCCGAGGTCGGCGGTGGAGACGGGCCCGAGCACCGCCACCGCAGCCGTCACGAGCCGGGCCACGGCCTCGACGGTCCCGGGGCCCTCCGAGTGCCGCCAGCCCGCGGGCGGCGGGGTGAGGAGCATCGTGCGGCCGGCGTCGACGGTGATGCCGGCGGGCAGGGCGGCGAGGCGCATCAGCTGCTCGTGCACGTGGACCGCGTGGCAGCCCGCGCAGTCGCGCTGCATCTCCCGCGGCAGCACCCGGCTCACCGCCGTCGACACCTCGCCCTTCGTCATCGGCCCGGTGACGACCTCGGCCAGCGCCGCCGCGGTGCGGTCGATCGCCACGAGCGCCTCGGGGACGGCTTTGTTCAGCCGCGCGGCGGCATCGGCCTCGTCGAGCGGGCGCAGCCGGGCGGCCCACTCCTGCAGCGAGCCCGGCGTGTGCCGGTGCGGGGCCCCGCGGTGGGTCCAGGCGAGCTCGCCCGGGCCGACCGGGTCGGGCAGCCGGGCCGCGGTCGCCAGCGCGACCGAGTGGCCGTGGTGCTGGACCCCGAGGTCGAGCACGGCCGCGGCCTCGTCGGGACCCTCCCGCCGCAGGCCCTGGGAGGCGATCCGGAACGCGAGGGCCGCGCTGCGCGTGACGTCCATGCGGGCAGCCTGCCCTGCCCCCACTGACACCTCCTGTCAGGTCCGGTCATGATGGCGCCGTGAGCTCCGTCCGCGCCGTACCCGAGACCACGGACATGCACGGCGGCGACCTCTCCGCCGACGACGCGTGGCACACCGCCCGCCGGGTCGGCCTCCTCGCGCTGCTGCAGGGGTCGTTCCTGCGCTTCCGCTACGGCGACGGCTTCAGCCACGCGCGCGCGTTCGCCCTGCAGCTGGCGCTCGCGACCGTGCCGCTCATCATCGCGGGCAGCGGGCTCGCGTCGGTGATCGGCGCCGAGTCGGTCGCGCAGGTCGTGGCGCGCACCGTCGTCGCGGTCTCCCCCGGCACCGGCGACCAGCTCCTCGCCGACGTGGTCGACCGCGGGTCCGCCCCGGCCGGGGACGACGAGGACGACCCGCGCAGCGAGAACCTGGGCGAGCTCGCCGTCGGCTTCGGACTGGTCACCGCCTTCGCGGCCCTGACGAGCGCCTTCGCGCAGCTCGAGCGCGGGGCCAACCGCGTGTACGGCGTGGAGCGCGACCGACCGGCCCTGCGCAAGTACACCCGGGCCGCGGCCCTCACGGCGACCGCCGGGGTGGCGCTCGGGGTCGGGCTCGTCCTCATCGTCGCCGGCGGCCCGTTCGGCGACGCGATCGAGGAGGTCTACCGCTGGGGCGACGTCACCGAGACGGTGTGGGACGTGGTGCGCTGGCCGGTGGGCCTCGCGGCGCTCGTCGTGGCCGTGACGACGCTCTTCCGGTTCGCGCCCCGACGCCACCAGCCGGGGCTGTCCTGGCTCGGGCTGGGGGCGGGCCTGACGGTGGCCGCGTGGCTGGTCGCCTCCGGCGCGATCGCGCTCTACGTGTCCGTCTCCGGGGAGTTCTCGGCGACCTACGGGCCGCTCGCCGGGATCATGGTGCTGCTGCTCTGGGCGTTCGCGACCGGTGTCGCGCTGCTCGCCGGGATCGCGGTGTCGGCGCAGCTGGAGGCGGTGCGGGGCGGCGTCGAGGACCCGCTGCTCCTCGACGCCGACGACGACGGGGTCCCCGACGAGCGCGCACCGGTGGGTGGGTGACAAAACCTGTCAGGTGATGGGGTAGACCTGACCCCGTGCGAGCGAGCCGACTGCTCTCCCTGCTGCTCCTGCTGCAGACGCACGGACGCATGACGGCGCGCGAGCTCGCCGACGAGCTCGAGGTCTCGATCCGCACGATCTACCGCGACATGGACGCCCTGTCGGCCTCCGGGGTCCCGGTGTACGCCGACCGCGGTCCCGACGGCGGCTACTCCCTGCTCGAGGGGTACCGCACCCAGCTGACCGGGATGTCGCCCGACGAGGCCGAGTCGCTCGCCATGGCCGGGATGCCGACGGTGGCCGCCGAGCTCGGCCTCGGCCGGGTGCTCGCCGCGGCGCAGCTCAAGGTGCAGGCCGCCCTGCCCGACGAGCTCGCGGAGCGCTCCCGGCGCATCGCCGAGCGCTTCCACCTCGACGCGCCCGGCTGGTTCCGGGAGGCCGACCACGTCCCCACGCTCACCGGGATCGCCGACGCCGTGTGGAACCAGCGGGTGGTGCGGGTGCGCTACCTGCGCTGGGGTTCCACCGAGGTCGAGCGCGAGCTGGAGCCGCTCGGCATCGTCCTCAAGGGCGGCGTCTGGTACCTCGTGGCGCGGCCGCACGCCGGGGGCGACCCCCGCACCTACCGGATCACCCGGGTGCTGGAGCTCGAGACGCTCGACGGGCGGTTCGAGCGGCCCGAGGGGTTCGACCTCTTCCACTACTGGACGGCCCGGACCTCGGAGCTGGACGCGACGCTCTACCAGGCCGAGGCCTCCGTCCGGCTGTCCCCGTGCGGGATGGAGCTCGCCCCCGTGGTGCTGCGCCCCCACACGGCACGGGCGCTGGCGGAGCGGACGTGGCCGGTCGACGACGAGGGCTGGACCTGCGCGGTGATCCCCATGGAGTCGATCGCCGCGACCCGCTCGGAGCTCCTGGGGCTGGGCGCCGAGGTGGAGGTGGTGTCGCCGGCGACGCTGCGCGAGCAGATGGCGGACGCGGTGTCGGCGCTGGCGTCGCTGTACGCCCCCTGAGCACCGCACCCACTACGGTTCACTCCGACGGCGGATCGGCCGCCGGGCCCGGGGGAGGCACACGTGGCGAATCCCGACGAGGCGGCGGTCGGTCCCGACGGCACCGCCCGGCCGACCACCCCCTCTGCCGAGCATGCGCCGGCGCCCGAGGCCCAGGCCGCGCCGCGGACGACGTGGTTCGGCAAGGAGTACTCCCCCGAGGAGATCGAGGCCGCCAAGCAGCAGTGGCGCGACATGCGGCCGTGGGAGAGCCCCATGGCCCGCGCCGACAAGGTCCTCATCTACTCGACGCTGACGATCATCGTCGTGATGCTGCTGTCGCTCCCGGTGCGGCCGTTCCTGCTGGCCACGCACCCCCTCGCCCTGGCCGCGGTCACGGGCAGCCTCTCGGCCATCGGCGCGGCGGCGGCGTTCGCGCGGGTCGGCGGCACCGACGTCTGGCTCGTGGTCGCGGCGGGCGTCTTCGGGATGATCAAGTTCGACTGGCTCTTCTGGTGGGCCGGCCGCCGGTGGGGCGCGAAGGGCGTGCGGTTCTTCACCCCGCCCGGCCGCGCCCAGCGCTTCGTCGAGAAGGTGCAGTCCTGGCCGGCGTGGGGCAAGGCGCTGCTCGTCGTCGCGGCCGCCCTGCCCGGGGTGCCCTCGCTGCCGCTGTTCCTGCTGGCCGGCCTCTCGGGGATCCCGCTGGTGGCGTTCCTCGTCTTCGACGCGATCGGGGCGGGGCTCATCGCGGGACTCGTCACGTGGCTCGGCTACTCGCTCGGACAGACCGCCGTCGACGTCGTCCTCAAGATCGACCAGTACGCGCTCTGGATCAGCCTCGCGCTCATCGTGGTCGTGTCGATGCGCGCCGGGCGCAAGCAGCAGGGCGCGGCCGGGCCGGGACGTCCGACCCCCTGAGCGTGTCCCGATCCTGACGTCCGGCGTCAGCGATGGGCCATCGCTGACACACCGGGGGACCCGGAGAACGACGAACGCCCCGCCCCCCACGAGGGGGACGGGGCGTTCGTGGTCTCAGGGCTGGATCAGCCCTCGGCCGCGTCCGAGGTGCCGGCCGTGGCCACCTCGGGCGTGTCGGGCACCGGGGTGGGCTTGGGCTCGCCCCGGAAGGTGAACTTCGCCGACTCGGGAGCCGGCTTGGTGACGCCCTTGTCGTCGACCTCCGCCTCCCAGCCCTCGACGTCGACCAGCACGATCTGCCCGGGCTCGATCTCCCCGAACAGGATCTTCTCCGAGAGCTGGTCCTCGATCTCGCGCTGGATCGTGCGGCGCAGCGGCCGCGCACCGAGCACGGGGTCGAAGCCGCGCTGGGCGAGCAGCTTCTTGGCCTGGTCGGTGAGCTCCAGCGCCATGTCCTTGTTCGCCAGCTGCTTCTCCGTGCGCGCGATCAGCAGGTCGACCATCTGCACGATCTCGTTCTCGGTGAGCTGGTGGAACACGACGATGTCGTCGATGCGGTTGAGGAACTCGGGACGGAAGTGCTTCTTCAGCTCGTCCGTGACCTTGTTCTTCATGCGCTCGTAGTTCGACGACGTGTCGGACCCCGACTGGAAGCCCAGGCCGACGGCCTTCGAGATGTCCTGCGTGCCGAGGTTCGAGGTGAACACGATGACCGTGTTCTTGAAGTCGACGACGCGACCCTGGCCGTCGGTGAGACGGCCGTCCTCGAGCACCTGCAGCAGGGTGTTGTAGACCTCGGAGTGGGCCTTCTCGATCTCGTCGAACAGCACCACCGAGAACGGCTTGCGGCGCACCTTCTCGGTGAGCTGGCCGCCCTCCTCGTAGCCGACGTACCCGGGAGGGGCACCGAAGAGCCGCGAGGCGGTGTAGCGGTCGTGGAACTCGCCCATGTCGATCTGGACGAGCGCGTCGTCGTCACCGAACAGGAACTCGGCGAGCGCCTTGGTCAGCTCGGTCTTCCCGACGCCCGAGGGCCCCGCGAAGATGAACGACCCCGACGGACGCTTCGGGTCCTTGAGGCCGGCCCGCGTGCGGCGCATGGACTGGGAGACCGAACGCACGGCCTCCTCCTGCCCGATGATCCGCTTGTGGAGCTCGTCCTCCATACGGAGCAGACGCGTGGTCTCCTCCTCGGTGAGCTTGAAGACGGGAATGCCGGTCCAGTTGGCCAGCACCTCGGCGATCAGCTCGTCGTCGACCTCCGCGACGACGTCGAGGTCACCCGACTTCCACTGCTTCTCCCGCTCGGACTTCTGGCCGAGGAGCTGCTTCTCCTCGTCGCGCAGGCGCGCGGCCTTCTCGAAGTCCTGCGCGTCGATCGCCGACTCCTTCTCACGACGCACGTCGGAGATCTTCTCGTCGAACTCGCGCAGGTCCGGCGGCGCGGTCATGCGGCGGATGCGCATGCGGGCGCCGGCCTCGTCGATCAGGTCGATCGCCTTGTCGGGCAGGAACCGGTCGTTGATGTAGCGGTCGGCCAGCGTGGCCGCCGCGACCAGCGCCGGGTCGGTGATCGAGACGCGGTGGTGCGCCTCGTACCGGTCGCGCAGGCCCTTGAGGATCTCGATGGAGTGCGCCACCGAGGGCTCCCCCACCTGGATCGGCTGGAAGCGGCGCTCGAGCGCGGCGTCCTTCTCGACGTGCTTGCGGTACTCGTCGAGGGTCGTCGCCCCGATGGTCTGCAGCTCGCCGCGGGCCAGCATCGGCTTGAGGATCGACGCGGCGTCGATCGCGCCCTCGGCGGCACCCGCACCCACGAGCGTGTGGAGCTCGTCGATGAACAGGATGATGTCGCCGCGGGTGCGGATCTCCTTGAGGACCTTCTTCAGGCGCTCCTCGAAGTCACCGCGGTAGCGCGAGCCCGCCACGAGCGACCCGAGGTCGAGCGTGTAGAGCTGCTTGTCCTTCAGCGTCTCGGGCACCTCGCCCTTGACGATGGCCTGCGCCAGGCCCTCGACGACGGCGGTCTTGCCGACGCCGGGCTCGCCGATGAGGACGGGGTTGTTCTTGGTCCTCCGGGAGAGGACCTGCATGACCCGCTCGATCTCCTTCTCCCGGCCGATGACCGGGTCCAGCTTGCCCTCGCGGGCCGACTGGGTGAGGTTGCGACCGAACTGGTCGAGCACGAGCGACGACGACGGCGTGCCCTCGCCGCGCTGACCGCCGGACTCCGCGGGCTCCTTGCCCTGGTAGCCCGAGAGCAGCTGCAGCACCTGCTGGCGCACGCGGTTGAGGTCGGCTCCGAGCTTGACGAGGACCTGGGCCGCCACGCCCTCGCCCTCGCGGATCAGCCCGAGCAGGATGTGCTCGGTGCCGATGTAGTTGTGGCCGAGCTGCAGCGCCTCGCGCAGCGACAGCTCCAGCACCTTCTTGGCGCGCGGGGTGAACGGGATGTGCCCGCTCGGGGCCTGCTGACCCTGGCCGATGATCTCCTCGACCTGCTGGCGCACACCCTCCAGGGCGATGCCCAGCGACTCGAGCGCCTTGGCGGCGACGCCCTCGCCCTCGTGGATCAGTCCGAGCAGGATGTGCTCGGTCCCGATGTAGTTGTGGTTGAGCATCCTGGCCTCTTCCTGGGCCAGGACGACCACCCGCCTCGCGCGGTCGGTGAACCTCTCGAACATTCGTCACTCCTGACTGCTGCGCCGGCGGACTCCCGCGCGGCCACCTCTCCCGCTAGGCGGTGAGGCCTCCCGCGGACCCTGGCTGGTGCCCTCCCACGCCCTCGCGGGGGCGTGATAGCAGAGCACCGTACGACCATCCTAATCGCCGTGGGCGACGAGACCGGGTGTCACGGCGTGTAGCGCCGTGACGGCAGCCACGTCCGTCCACGTCGATCAGCGATGACCGACCACTGCCGGGAAGCGCGGACGCGCACCCCGCACGGCCACCTGCTGGCCACCGTGTCGTGTCCAACGATGCCCGTTGCACCGCTGTTCCGGGAAGGCGTTCGCCGAGGGAGTAATCCCGGATCGGGCGACGTCCGGGGTCGGTCGGCAGATGCTGCCGACCGACCCGCTCGGTCCCCGGTTCAGGAGGGCGCCGGGTAGCCCATGACGTCGAGGATGAGCGGTGACCGCCCGGTCTGCGGGCCCGCCCCGGCCCGGTCGATCCCGAACGGCACCGGCCCCGAGGACCCCTGCACGATCGACTCGTCGGAGGTCACGCGTCCCTCGAGGGTGAACGAGTCGAACTCGAAGGGCAGGCCGTTCGCGGCCAGGGGGTCGGTCCGGTCCATCACGTGGAAGTGCAGGTGCGGGGCACTCGTGTTGCCGGAGTTGCCGAGCTTCCCGAGCACCTGCCCGCGGCGCAGCGGCTGGCCGACCGCGAGGTTCAGCGGGTTGCCCGGTTCCAGGTGGGCGTAGAAGGCGTAGCGCCCGCCGCCGAGGTCCTGCACCACGTGGTTGCCGCCGTACTCGGCGAGCGACAGGCCGTTCGGGTTCGCCCCGGGCGGCTGCATCGGCAGGTCGCTGACGAGCCCGACCACCGGCCCGTCGGCGACGGCCAGGACGTCCGACCCCACGTACGGGTAGCTGGCCAGGTCCGTCGGCGCCCCGGTCATCATCCGGCCGGAGGCGTCCACCCGGACGTAGTCGATGGCGAACCGCTCCGGCGCCCACAGGCGGCCGTCGATCGGGCTGACCGCCCCGCGGTGCGCACCCAGCCGGCAGCAGCTGTCGCCGTCGACCCAGCCGCCGCCCGCGAGCGGCGGCGAGATCCGCACCGGCGGCGCCCGGTCCACGTCCACCCCGCCCACGGGCTCGACGAGGGTCGCCGGCACCAGCGGCGGGTCGGGCTGGGCGAAGCGCACGGTGAGGCGGTGCTCGAGGCGGGCGGGCACGGGATCGGTCGGGGCGAGCGAGACGTCCAGCCAGATCAGGCCGCCCTGGCCGCCCTGGAGGTCGCGGGTCCCCACGGTGCCGCCGAACGGCTTGATCCAGGCGGCCAGGCCGTCGCCCTCGAGCCGCAGCAACGGCCGGCCGTCCCCGACGACCTCCACCGCGTCGACGGTCGCCGGCGAGGTGAGGATGTTGGTCACCTGCAGCTCGTAGGCGAGGTGCACACGGCCGTCGGTGGCGGGCACCGGGATCGGGGCGTCGAGGACCGACGCCGCGACCGGGGTGAACACGGAGACACCCCCGGGGACGCCGTCCGAGGCGGACGGCCCACCGAACGGCCCCTGCACCCCGTCGGCGGGGGACGCCGGGGTCGTCGGCGGGGGCGCGGCCGCCGGAGCGGGGCTGCCGCAGGCCGCGAGGACCGTCACCACCACGAGCAGGGCGCCCACCACCGCGGCGCGCCCACCTCCGTACATCCGCACCGCGGCCTCCCGTGATCGGCACGGTCCGGAGATGTCGGATTCGCACCGGTCCGTGGACGTCCGACGCTAGGAGCCGCATGATCGACGCGCTGTCAGCGCGACGACAGCTGCGCTGGGCCGGGCGGGTGAGGACCTTCGGGCGGGGGGACGGGGGATTCCTGGTGTCGGTGACCGACGAACGGACCGGGCGCGTCCAGGACGTCCTGCGCCGGTGCCCCCAGTTCCGCGAGCTCGACGACGGGGCGATCCGGGCGCTCGCCGGCGCCTCGACCTTCCGGCGCTACGGGGCCGGCGAACCGGTCTTCCTCGAGGGCGGCCCGGGCGACGCGATGTTCGTCCTGTGCCGGGGTGTCGTCGTCGCGCGCCTGCACACCGCGACGGGGGACGTCATCGACCTCGGGGTGGCCCTCGAGGGGCACGCGTTCGGCTACTTCGAGGTCCTGCGGCCCGCCCCGCGCACGGAGGACGCGGTGGCCGTCCGGGAGTCGACGGTCCTCGTCGTACCGGCCGCGGCCGCCCTGCGGGCGCTGCGGACCAGCCCGGACGCCCTCCTCGCGATCGCGCAGGACCTCGTCCGGATCGTCGGGCTGCAGAACCGCGCGCGCAGCGGGCTGCGGCGCCGCGTGGACCAGCGCGTCGCCACGCTCCTGCTCGAGCTCGCCGCCGGGAGCGACGTCGTCGACCTCCGCGGGCCGCAGTCCCTGCTCGCGCAGCGCCTCGGCGTCGCCCGCCAGAGCGTCAACGGCGCCCTGCACGAGCTGGCCGCGCGCGGCCTGCTCGTGCTGCACCCCGGCGGGCGCCGGATGACGCTCGACCGCGCGGCCCTGGCGGCGCACGCGACCGCGACCTGAGGCCGTCGTGCGCACCCTCGTCATCGGCCACGACCACGTCGCCGGCCTCGGCCACCTCGACCTCGGCCCGGTCACCTGGTTCACCGTGGTCGGCGAGGACCGGTTCGACGACCCCGACGTCGCGGTGAGCTTCCCCGACCCGGCCGCGTACGACCTCGTCGTGACCCTCGGGGCGCCCTGGCCCCGCGAGCGGATCGCGGGCTGGGCGGCCGACGAGGTCCGCTTCCTCGACGCGGCCCGGCGCGGCGGCGCCGCGGTGCTCGGCGTCTGCTTCGGCGCCCAGCTCGTCGCGGAGATGCTGGGCGGGTCCACCCGCCCGCTGCCGGTGCCGCGCCTCGGGTGGCGCGAGGTGACGCCGCACGACGACCGCGTCGCCGCCGGACCGTGGTTCTCCTGGCACGCCGCCCAGCTCGTGCCGCCGCCGGGGGCCACGGTGCTCGCCACCGATGACGACGGCGTGGCGGCGTTCCGTCACGGGCGCTGCGCGGGCGTCCAGTTCCACCCGGAGATGACCCCGGAGCTGCTCGACGACTGGCTCACGGTCCCGGGGGCTCCGGCGGTCGGGGACCTGCGGGCCGAGACGGCGCAGAAAGCCGCGGATGCCGCGGCAGCGGTGCCCGATCTGTTGCGCGCCCTCCTGTCGGGGACGATCCGTGAGGACCGGACGGAGTTCGCGGCGGTGGACCGAAAGGCCGCCCGGGGCGTACCAATAGCGGACCTCTGATCCGCGGATGCGGATTTGACCTCTTCTTCACGGTCGTGGAGCCGAACGGAAGTGAATGGCACGGCGGTCGTGGCGGTCGAGCAGGTCGACCGCCACGAACCACTAGCTGCTGTGTGCCTTGTGGTACGCCTCGCTGACCTCGGTGGGGATCCGCCCACGTTCGGAGACGTTGTACTCGGTGTTCTTGCGCGCCCACTCCCGGATCGCCTGGTTCTGCTCCCGGTCGACCGAGGCCCGGCCACCACCCTTGCGCGCCGGAGCGGCGGCGGGCGCGGCGGCGGCGCCCCGACCGGTGGACCGACGCCGACCTGCGGATCGCCGCGCGTGGCCGATGTAGTCGGCCAGGGAGTCGCGCAGCTTCGCCGCGTTCGCGTCCGACAGGTCGATCTCGAAGCTGCTCCCGTCGATCCCGAACTCGACGGTCTCGTCCGCCTCGGACTCGTCGAGGTCGTCGACGAGCGTCACGACCACTTTCTGCGCCACGCGTGAATTCCTTCCACGTCCCCCGCTGATCGGCGCACTCGTGGGTGCGCCGTGAACCGGAATGGTTCGCGGCGGAGCGTAAATGTGCTCACGGTGCCGTGTCGACCCACGTGGGCTGTTCCACTCGATCTCACATCCGGGCGGTCACCCCGACGGGACGAGTGGAAAGGTATTCGTCAGTCGGGAACGGCGGCGGAGTCGGGGACGACCACCGCGAACATGTCCGACAGCGCGGCCAGGCTCGCCGCCTGCAGCGACGTCGCGGGCACCGTCCCGTCGGGCCCCGGCAGGGATCGGGTCGCGGTGGCCGCCGACACCACGGTCGGGGCGTAGCCGGCGTTGAAGGCGCCGCGCGCCGTCGAGTTGACGCACATGTGCGTCATGAACCCGGCCAGCACGAGGTTCGTCGCCCCGGCCCCGCGCAGGAACTCGTCGAGGTCGGTCCCGACGAAGGAGTTGGGGAAGTTCTTGACGATGCGGTGCTCGCCGTCGCGCGGGGCGACCGCGTCGACGATGGCGCCGATCTCGTCGTTCACGTCGTAGGGCGAGCCGGCACCGGCGTCGTGCTGGACGTGCACGATCGTCGCGCCGACCGAGCGGGCCCGCTCGAGCAGCCGCGCCGCCTCCTCGATGGCCGGCTCGACGTTCTCCAGGGCCATGACGCCCCGGGTGTAGGTGTTCTGCAGGTCGATCATGATCAGGGCGGACTCCGCCAGCGACGCCGGGACGTCGGGCATGCCGGTGAGCTCGCGCAGGGTGGTGCTGGGTTCGGACATGAGGTCTCCTCGTCGAGAACAGCGGATGAAGCAGGTCCTGATGAGACACCGAAGGGCACCCCCGGCACGAGGCCGGAAGTGCCCTTCGGTGGTGGTGCGACGGAGCTACGCGCCCTCGAGGGCCCGCCACTCGTCGTCGGAGAACAGCCGCGAGCGGATGATGAACCGGACGCCCTCGGGCGCCTCGACCGAGAACCCGCTGCCGCGCCCCTTGACGACGTCGACGGTGAGGTGCGTGTGCTTCCAGTACTCGAACTGCGACGCCGACATGTGGAAGCCGATCGGCTTCTCCAGTCCCTCGACCTCGAGGTCCCCGAGGTGGACGTCCTGCCCGCCGAGCTTGAACTCCCCGTCCGGGAAGCACATCGGCGCACTGCCGTCGCAGCACCCGCCGGACTGGTGGAACATCAGCGGACCGTGGATGCCGGTGAGCGTCACCAGGAGCTCGGAGGCCGCCGGGGACAGCGCGACGCGCGCCGTGGTCCCCGAGCCGGGCACCTCCGGCACCTCCGCGGTGACGTCCGTGTCCGTGCCGATCTCGGTCACGCGATCTCCTCCTCCTGCCGGCGCTGACCCCTCGGTCAGAAGAAGCCCTGCGCGTTCTGCGAGTAGCTGACCAGCAGGTTCTTGGTCTGCTGGTAGTGGTCGAGCATCATCTTGTGGTTCTCACGCCCGATGCCGGACTGCTTGTACCCGCCGAAGGCCGCGTGGGCCGGGTACTGGTGGTAGTTGTTCACCCAGACCCGGCCGGCCTGGATGTCGCGGCCGGCGCGGTAGGCGGTGGTGTTGTCGCGCGACCACACGCCGGCCCCGAGGCCGTAGAGGGTGTCGTTGGCGATCGACATGGCGTCGGCGTAGTCGGTGAACTTCGCGACCGAGAGCACCGGCCCGAAGATCTCCTCCTGGAAGATGCGCATCGCGTTGTTGCCCTCGAACACCGTCGGCTGGATGTAGTAGCCGCCGGAGAGGTCGCCCCCGAGGTCGCTCTTCTCGCCGCCGCAGAGGATCTTCGCGCCCTCCTGGCGGCCGATGTCGATGTAGGACAGGATCTTCTCGAACTGGTCGTTCGAGGCCTGCGCGCCGATCATCGTGTCGGTGTCGAGCGGGTTGCCCTGCTTGACCTGCTCGGTGCGCTTGACGGCCTGCGCCAGGAACTCGTCGTAGTGGCCCTGCTGGATGAGCGCCCGCGACGGGCAGGTGCAGACCTCGCCCTGGTTGAGGGCGAACATCGCGAAGCCCTCGAGCGCCTTGTCGTAGAACGCGTCGTTCTGCGAGGAGACGTCGTCGAAGAAGACGTTGGGGCTCTTGCCGCCGAGCTCCAGCGTGACCGGGATCAGGTTCTCCGAGGCGTACTGGGAGATCAGGCGGCCCGTGGTGGTCTCACCGGTGAAGGCGATCTTGCGGATGCGCGGCGAGGACGCGAGCGGCTTGCCCGCCTCGACGCCGAAGCCGTTGACGATGTTCAGCACACCGGCCGGCAGCAGGTCGCCGACGACGTCCATGAGCACGTGGATCGACGCCGGGGTCTGCTCGGCGGGCTTCAGGACGACCGCGTTGCCGGCGGCCAGGGCCGGGGCCAGCTTCCAGATCGCCATGAGGATCGGGAAGTTCCAGGGGATGATCTGCCCGACGACGCCCAGCGGCTCGTGGAAGTGGTAGGCGACCGTGTCCTCGTCGATCTGGGAGAGCGAACCCTCCTGCGCGCGGATCGCCCCGGCGAAGTAGCGCAGGTGGTCGATCGCGAGGGGGATGTCGGCCACGAGGGTCTCGCGGCAGGCCTTCCCGTTCTCCCAGCTCTCGGCGATGGCGATCTTCTCGAGGTTGGCCTCCATGCGGTCGGCCATCTTGTTGAGGATGCCGGCGCGCTCACCGACCGAGGTCTTCCCCCAGGCCGGGGCGGCGGCCCAGGCGGCGTCGAGGGCCTTCTCGACGTCCTCGGCGGTGCCGCGGGCGACCTCGCAGAAGTTCTGACCGGTGATCGGGGTCGGGTTCTCGAAGTACTGGCCCTTGACCGGCGCGACGTACTCGCCGCCGATCCAGTGGTCGTAGCGGGACTTGAAGGTGACGACGGAGCCGTCGGTCCCGGGGGGCGCGTAGGTGGTCATCGATGGTCCTCCAGGGGATCACTGTCCGTACTCGGTGTGACTCACGCTGCGCGTGCGTCTGTGATGCACGACGCTAGGGACTCGGGGGTTGCAGCAGAGTTGCACGCAGATGCGGTCATGATCTTCGACCGTCTGCCGCAACTGCGGGCAGTCCGGAGCAGGTAGGTCAGGGTTGCCTCACCTCTCCGTCCGGCGCACGATGATGTTCTCCTGGCGGCGAGGTCCACGGGGTGGTGGATGGCGAGAACCGGTCTCGACTTCTGGGGCGACCCGGTCGAGCGGGCGGCGCTGCTCGCGCGCGTGCGCGACGCGGTGCTCGGCGGCGGCAGCGGCGAGGTGGCCCCCCGCACCGTGGTCTCCGAGTCGTGGCGCCGGTCGCTCGCCGCCCACGTCGACCCCGACCGCGGCGCCCCGGCGCACGTGTTCGCCGACGGCGAGCTCGCCGCCGTCCGGGAGGCCCACCCGCTCGCGCCCGTGCTGCCGATCCTGCGCACCACGCTGCTCGAGATCGCCGACGAGGCGATGCACGTCATGATCGTCA
Source organism: Actinomycetospora atypica (assembly GCF_042653685.1). Taxonomy (NCBI): domain Bacteria; kingdom Bacillati; phylum Actinomycetota; class Actinomycetes; order Pseudonocardiales; family Pseudonocardiaceae; genus Actinomycetospora; species Actinomycetospora atypica. Next base: position 16,392 of record NZ_JBHSIV010000042.1, read on the forward strand.
CCGATGCCCAGGGGCACATCCTGTGGCGCGAGGGCGCGGCCGGGATGCTGCACCTGGCCGACGACCTCGAGCTCGCCGAGGGCTTCCGCTGGAGCGAGGACTCCGCCGGCACCAACGCGATGGGCACCTCCCTCGCCTCCGGTGCGGCCGTGCAGATCCACTCCTCGGAGCACCTCGTCGCGCAGTACCACCGGTTCACCTGCGCGGCCGCCCCGATCCGCGACCCCGACTCGGGCGAGACCATCGGTGCCGTCGACCTCACCGGCGCGGTCCGCACCTTCCACCCCAGCACGCTCGCGCTGGTCACCGCGGCCGCCCGGCTGGCCGAGAACCACCTCGCCACCCGCCAGGCGATCCGCGACGAACGCCTGCGGACGCGCAACCTCCCGCACCTCTCGGGCCTCGGCGACTCCCCCGGCGCCCTGCTCAGCCCCGCGGGCCGCGTGCTCGCCGCGACACCCCACGGATGGATCGACCGCCGCATCGACCTCCCCGGCTCCGGCGGCCGCGTCAGCCTCGCCGAGCACGGCGAGGGCATCGTCGAACCGCTCGCCGAGGGCTGGCTGCTGCGCCTGGAGCGGCCCTCGACCACCCGGGTCCCCCGCACCCTGGCCCTGCCGTTCCTCGGGGCCCCGCGCCCCGTCGCCCGCCTCGACGGCCGCCCGGTGCGGCTCGGCGCCCGGCACGCCGAGCTGCTCGCCCTGCTCGCGATGCACCCCGAAGGGCTCTCCGCCGACGCCCTCGCGGTCGAGCTCTACGGCGAGCGCGGCAACCCCGTGACCGTCCGGGCCGAGATGCACCGCCTGCGCGGCCTGCTCGAGGCGGTGCCGAACGGCACGGGGGTGGTCAAGCCGCAGCCCTACCGCATCGACGCCCGGGTCGACGCCGACTTCCTGACGATGCGCGACGCCCTGCGGGCGGGCCGGGTCCCCGACACCGCCCTGGTCGGGCGCGGCGAACTCCTGCCGACCTCCGACGCCCCCGGCATCCGCGCGCTGCGCGACGAGCTCGACGTCGGGGTGCGCGCCGCCGTCCTGCGCGGCGGCGACACGGCCGCGCTGTGGGCCCTGTCCCGTACCCCCGCGGGGCGCGACGACCTCGCGCTGGTCGAGCGGCTGCGCCACCTGCTCCCGGTCAGCGACCCACGGCACGCGGAGCTGGGTCCGCCTCCCTGACCGCCCCGGCGTCCCCGTGGCGGCGGACCGCGAGGGACAGGACGAGCGCGATCGCGCACAGGGCGCCCGCGCCCCACCACGCGCCGTCGTAGCTGCCCGTCGTGTCCCGGACGAGGCCCGCCCCGAACGCGGCGAGCGCCGCGCCCACCTGGTGCGACGCGAAGACCCAGCCGAACACGATCGGCCCGCGCGCCCCGAAGCGCTCCCGGCACAGCGCGACCGTCGGGGGCACGGTGGCCACCCAGTCCAGCCCGTAGAAGACGATGAACGCCCACATCGGGGGCACCGTGGTCGGCGCGAGCAGCAGCGGCAGGACCAGCAGGGACGCCCCGCGCAGCCCGTAGTAGACGGCGAGCAGGCGCCGCGGGTCCCAGCGGTCGGTCAGCCACCCCGACGCGATCGTCCCGATCACGTCGAACACCCCGACGACCGCGAGCAGCCCGGCGGCCGTGGTCGCGGGCATCCCGTGGTCGTGCGCCGCAGGCACGAAGTGGGTGCCGAGCAGGCCGACCGTCGTCGCCCCGCAGATCGCGAAGCCGCCGGCCAGCAGCCAGAACGTCCGCGTCCGGGCCGCCTCGACGAGCACGGAGACCGCCCGCCGGCCCGCGCCGCCGGTGACGGCCGGGGCGTCGTCGGCAACGGCGGGGTCGGCGCCGTGCGCCACGGTCCCCACGTCGCGCGGGTGGTCGCGCAGGAACAGCAGCACCACCGGCACGACGACGAGGGCGCCGCCCGCCACGAGCAGCGACGCCGCCCGCCAGCCCAGGGTCTCCGACAGCGAGGCCATGAGCGGGAGGAACACCAGTCCCCCGGTCGCGCCCGCCGCGGTGAGGACCCCGCTGACCAGGCCGCGGCGGTGGACGAACCAGCGCCCGGTGACGGTCGCGACGAAGGCCAGCGCCATCGACCCGGTACCGACGCCCACGAGGACGCCCCAGAAGAGCATGAGCTGCCAGACCTGGGTCATCACCACGGTCAGGCCGCTCCCGGCCGCGACGAGCAGCAACGCGACCGAGACCACCCGGCGCATCCCGAAGCGCTCCATGAGCGCGGCCGCGAAGGGCGAGAACACGCCGTAGAGGACGAGGTTGATCGAGACCGCGGTGGAGATCGTCGCGGTGGACCAGCCGAACTCGTCGTGCAGCGGGGCGATGAGGACCCCGGGCGCCGACCGGAAGCCGGCGGCCCCCATGAGGGCCACGAACGCGGTCGCGGCGACGGCCCAGGGCCACCAGCTCGTGCGGGTCCGGGGCGTCGCGGTCGTCGGGGCCGTGTCGGTCACGAGCGTCGAGGATGCCGCCCCGGGCCTCGTCGTACCAGTGGCAGGAACGCCAGGGCGTGCAAGAATCCGGCCATGACGCACGTGGTGGCGGTGCTCGCCCTGCCCCCGGTGGTCGGCTTCGACCTCGCGATCCCGCCGCAGGTCCTCGGGACCGCCGAGCGCGACGGCCGGCCGCTCTACGACGTGCGGGTGTGCGGGCTGGAGCCCGGCCCGGTGGCGACGACCGCGGGCTACGCGCTGCACCTCGAGCACGGCCCGGAGGCCCTCGCGGCGGCCGACACCGTGATCGTCCCCGGCACGCACTACGTCCCCGCCCGGCGCGACGGCGTCCTGCCACCGGAGGTGCACGCCGCGCTCGCGACGGTGCCGGCGCACGCGCGGTGGATGTCGATCTGCACCGGCGCCTTCGTCCTGGCCGCCGCGGGCCGCCTCGACGGCCGCCGGGCCACCACCCACTGGGCGCGGGCCGCGGAGCTGCGCCGGCTGCACCCGGGGGTCGAGGTCGACGAGGACGTGCTCTTCGTCGACGAGGGCGACCTCGCCACCTCCGCGGGCCTCGCCGCCGGCATCGACCTGTGCCTGCACGTGCTGCGTGGCGACCACGGGGCGGCGGTGGCCAACGAGGTGGCCCGGCACCTCGTCGTGGCCCCGTGGCGCGACGGCGGGCAGGCGCAGTTCATCGAGCGCCCGCTGCCCGAGGGCGGCGACGGCGCCACCGCGGCGACCCGCGCGTGGGCACTCGAGCACCTCGGGGACCCGCTCGACGTCGCCGACCTCGCCGGGCACGCCCGGATGAGCGTGCGCACCTTCGCGCGCCGGTTCCGCGCCGAGACCGGCACCTCCCCGCACGCGTGGCTCGTCGCGCAGCGGGTCGCCCTGGCGCGCCACCTGCTCGAGGGCACCGACCTGCCGGTGGAGCAGGTGGCGGGCCGGGCCGGGCTGGGGACCGCGGCGTCCCTGCGCGCCCACCTCGCGGCGGACGTCGGGCTGTCGCCGCTGTCCTACCGGCGCGCCTTCCGGGCCCCGGGCTCGACCGGCCGGCCCTCGGCGGGCTGACCGGTGCGGCGCCGGTCCTCCCGGGCCCGCGCCGCCGCCCGCACCCGGCCGAAGACCAGCCGCAGCCCCTGCAGCGTGAGGTCGGGGACGTGGTGGGTGACCGTCTCGCACTCCGGCGCCACCACGGGGGCGAGCCCGCCGCACGCCACGACGGCCACCGGCCCGCGCCCCGAGGCGTCCTTCGCCGCGATCTCCGCGCCGAGGCGCCGGGCCAGGCCGTCGACCATCGCCGCGGCGCCCAGGACGAGGCCGACCTGCATGCCCTCCACGGTCGAGCGGCCGAGCACCGAGCGCGGCGCCACCAGCTCCACCGGGCGCAGCCCCGCCGCCCGCGCCGCCAGCGCGTCGGCCGACACCGCCACCCCGGCCGCGATCGCCCCGCCGAGGAACTCCCCGGCCGCCGACACGGCGTCGACCGTGGTGGAGGTCCCGAAGGTCACCACCACGCACGGCCCGCCGAAGCGCTGGTGTGCGGCGAGCGCCTGCACCACGCGGTCGGCGCCGACCTCCTTGGGGTTGTCGACCAGCAGCGGCACACCGGTGCGCACCCCCGGCTCCACCAGCACGTGCTCGACGCCGGCGAAGTGCTTGTCGAGCATCCCCCGCAGCTCGCGGAGCAGGGCCGGGACGGTCGAGAGCGCCGCGACCCCGTCGACCTCGGCCAGCAGGGGCCCGAGCATCCCGCGCACGGTGAGCGCGAGCTCGTCGGCGGTCGCGCGGCGCTCCGTCCGGATCCGCGCGTCCCACCGGGACGCGACGGCCGCGTCGTCGTCGGACCCCGAGGGGTAGAGCGCGAGCGCCGTCTGCGTGTTGCCGACGTCGATGCAGAGCAGCACGGCCTCGTCCCCCGTCGCGCCGCTTCTAGTTCAACGACGCGGCCCGCGTGCCCGGGACGAGCAGCGACGCCTCGGGAGCGTCCGCGGGCACGAACGCCGGGTCCGAACCCTGGTCGAGCACGCGGTTGCGGTCGTCGACGAACACCACGCGCGGCTGGTAGGCCCGCGCCTCGGCGTCCTCCATCTGCCCGTAGGCGATGAGGATGACGAGGTCGCCGGGGTGGACCAGGTGGGCGGCGGCACCGTTGATGCCGATGACGCCCGACCCGGCCTCGCCCGGGATCACGTAGGTCTCCAGGCGCGCCCCGTTGGTCACGTCGACGATCGCGACCTGCTCGCCCTCGAGCAGGTCGGCCGCCGCCATGAGGTCGGTGTCGACGGTGACCGACCCGACGTAGTGGAGGTTCGCGTCGGTGACCGTCGCCCGGTGGATCTTGGACTTCAGCATCGTGCGCAGCATCAGACTCTCTCCGTCACCGAGACGTGGGCGTTGTCGATCAGGCGGGTGGCGCCCAGGCGGGCGGCGATCAGCAGGCGGGCGTCGCCGATCGAGGGCGCGGGCCCCAGCTCGGGGTCGCGGAGCTCGACGTAGTCGACCTCGAGGGCGGGCTCGGCGGAGAGGACCTCGCGGGCCGCCGCCACCACCGCGGCGGGCCCCTGCTCCCCCGCGTACTGGCCGGCGGAGAGGGCCGCCGAGATGGTGACGGCCTGCTCGCGCTGCTCGGGCGTCAGGTAGGCGTTGCGGCTGGAGCGCGCCATGCCGTCGCGCTCGCGCACCGTCGGGACGCCCACCACGTGCACGTCGACGTCGAGGTCGTGCACCATGCGCCGGATCAGCGTGAGCTGCTGGTAGTCCTTCTCGCCGAAGAACACCACGTCGGGGACGACGATCGCGAGGAGCTTGTTGACCACGGTCAGCATCCCGGCGAAGTGGCCGGGCCGGGCGGCGCCCTCGAGCTCGTCGCCGATGGGGCCGGGGTCGATCGAGGTCGCGAAGCCGGGCGGGTACATCGTGTCGACGTCGGGGGCGAACACCAGCTCGACGCCCTCCTCGCGGCACATCTCGAGGTCGGCCTCGAACGCGCGCGGGTAGCGGTCGAAGTCCTCGGTCGGCCCGAACTGGCGCGGGTTCACGAAGATCGAGACGACGGTGCTCGAGCCCGGGATGGAGCGGGCGCGGCGCATCAGCTCGCGGTGCCCGTCGTGCAGGGCGCCCATCGTCGGGACGAGCGTGACCCGCCGGCCGCCGCCGCGCATCGCCTTAGTGACGCGGCGCAGGGCGTTCGGGTCGGTGTGGACGGTCAGCCCGTCCTTGGTGTAGCCGGGCCGCTTGCGGCCCAGCAGGTCGTGCGTACGCAGGCTGGACGGGCGGGTCACGGCGTGTGCCTCTCGAGGACGTCACGGATGGCGGCGGAGTCGTCGGCGCCGAGCAGGCCCCCGGCGCGGGCGCGCTCGGCGGTGCGCAGGGCCAGCGCGCGGTACAGGGGGGCCGACGCGGGGGCGCGGGCGTCGAGGTGGCGCAGGTGGGTGGCGATCGTGCCGGCGTCGCCGCGCACCACCGGCCCGGTGAGCGCGCGGTCGCCGTGGCGCAGCGCGTTGTCCAGTGCGGCCGAGAGCAGCGGCGCGAGCACCCGCTCGGCCGGCTCGATGCCCGCGTCCGAGAGCAGGTCGGCGGCCTCCCGCACGAGGGTGACCAGGTGGTTCGCGCCGTGGGCGAGGGCCGCGTGGTAGATCGGGCGCAGGTCCTCGGCGATCCGCACGGGCTCGGCGCCGATCTCGACCACGAGCGCCTCGCCGACCAGCCAGGCCGCCTCGGCGTCGTCGTTCGTTGAGTCGGGCGCCGTGACCCCGACGCACGCGCCGGTGAGGCGGGTGACGTCCTCGGGCCGGCCGGTGATCGTCATGGCCGGGTGCAGCGCGATCGGCAGCACGTCGTGCTCCACCGCGGGGGCCAGGACACCGACCCCGTGCGAGCCGCAGGTGTGCACCAGGATCTGGCCCGGGCGCAGGCAGCCGGCGGCGGCGAGGCCCCGGACGAGGCCCGGCAGCACGTCGTCGGGGACGGCCAGCAGGGCGAGGTCGGCGCGGGCGACGACCTCGTCGGGCGGCAGGATCTCGGCGCCCGGCAGGAGGTTCTCCGCGCGGGCCCGGCTCGCGCGGGACACGGCGGAGGCCGCGACGACCCGGTGGCCGGCGGCCGCGAGCGCGGCACCCATCACGGCACCGACGCGGCCGGCGGAGACCACACCGACGTCGAGACGTGCGGGCCGGGGGCCGGCGTCACCCTGGCGGGAGCCGGCGTCGCCCTGTCGGGAGGCGGCGTCATTGCCGGAGGCGCTCACGGCACACCCCTGTCTGGTCGTCGTTCCCGTCCCGCGACGCGCGGGTACCGGACGATGCGACCGCGAGGGTAGACGCGCTCCAGGCCCGGGGTGGGCGGGGGTGATCGGCTTCACCGGGGGTCCCGGGCCCGGTCGTACGGGTCCGGTCACGGCCTGCGACGCCCGCTCCGCGGACGACCGCGGGAACCGGGTCCTCGGGACCCGGTTGCACCTCGGCAGCGGCCCGCCCGCCGTGAGCGCGGAGGCGGGGAGCCCCCTCGTCAGGCTCCGGGCGGACGCTGCTGCCAGGGCCCGGTGGGCGGGTGCTGCGCCGGCGGGCCCGAGGGCGGGAACGGGCGCGGGCCGTACTGCTGCGGCGGCGGGTCCTGCGCCCGGAACGGGGTCGAGGGCGGCGGACCGTACTGCTGGTTCGGCGGGAACGGCGGCGTCTGATGCTGGTGGGGCACGCCCGGAGCGTTGACCGCGGCCATGCGGGTGCGGACGACGTTGTCGAGGAGCTCGGCGTGCCACACCGGGTTCGGCGGGATCGCGCCCCGCTCCGCCCGGGCCCGCAGGAAGGCCAGCTCGGAGACGGCGTGCTGGTAGTGGACGACGGCCTCCGACGCGGACCTCCCGGCCGAGCGCCGGACGGCGGTGCGCCACCGGCGTCGTCCGGACATGCTGCCCAGCAGCGGGACCTCGCTCTCGGCGATCCACCCCGCGGCGGCGAAGCCCGGCATCTGCCGGGCCAGCACCGCGCGCTCGCGGCGCCGCTGCCAGACCACGAGGCCGAGCAGCGCGACGAACAGCGGGACCATGATCAGGACGTAGATGCCGAAGAACCCCGGCCCGAGCTGGGTGGCCGAGTTCCACAGCGCGTGCAGGACGACCGCGAGCACGTAGCCGAGCAGGATCGCGCCGACCCCGAGGGCCCGCGACCGGACGCTGGCCGCGATCCCGACGCCGATCCCCGTCATCGCCGTGAACAGCGGGTGGGCGAACGGGGAGAGCAGCCCGCGCAGGACGAACGTCACGACGATGCCCATGGCGGGCGACGTGCCCGCCTCGGTGAAGGCCCGCCCGAAGTAGATGATGTTCTCGGTGAACGCGAAGCCGGCGCCGACGAAGCCCGCGTAGACGACCCCGTCGACGATGCCGTCGAACTCGCGGCGGCGGAACAGCAGCAGCCCCACCACGAACGCGCCCTTGACGAACTCCTCGACCAGCGGCGCGGAGATCACGGCGCCGAACACGTCGCCCTGGCCCTGCCCGAGCAGCAGCTCGGCCGCGAGGACCGCGCTCGAGTTGATGATCAGCGCGACGAGCGCGGCGAACCCGGCGCCCCACAGGAACGCGGTGAGCAGCAGGCGGGGCGGCTCGGGCTCCCAGCGGTCGATCCAGGCGAAGGCGAGCAGCACCGGCCCCACCGGCAGCATCGCGCAGATCGCCCCGACGATCACGCCGCCGGGACCGATCTCGGTGCTCGCGAGGCCGACCGCGGCCAGGGCGCAGACGGCCAGCACGATCAGCCCGACGACGGGCCAGACGAGCGTCCGGCGCTGCTGGGGAGCGAGCCGGACCGGGGTGGCGATCACGCTGCCGCACCGTAGCGGCGGGGCGCGGTCACCACCGCGTGGACGGGGAGCGCGGCGGGCGCCGGCGGTCCTCGGCGGCGTGCGCCGCGAGCAGTTCGGCGACGGTGCGGCCCTCGGCGACCGAGCGCAGCGGCCGGCCGTCGCCCGGCAGCGACGGGTGGGAGGTCTCGTTGGGGCCCGGGCGGCGGGGGCCGGGGCGGCGGTAGCCGGGGTGCGGCGGCGGGGCGCCGCGGTCGTCGGGGGCGACGACGGCCAGCTGCGGCGGCACCGCGTGGGTCTCGGCGTTCTCCAGGTGGGTGCGCAGGCGCTCGATCTCCGCGCGCAGCCCCGCGATCTCGTCGCCGCGCGCCTCGGCGAGCTCCCGGCGGACCGACTGCTCGACGGTCAGCTCGTGCTCGCGCCGCGCGTCGATCTCCGCCTGGAGCTCCAGCTCGTAGGTGCGGCGCATCGACTCCATCTCGCGCTCCGCGGCGTCGGCTCCCCCACCGCTGCGCCGGGCGAGCGCGGCCACGGCCAGCAGCGCCGCCCACAGCCCGGCGACCACGCCGAGGCGCAGCAGCCGGCCGTCCTCGCTGACCACCACGAGGATCGCCGCGATCGCGGCCAGGACGCCCGTCGCCCCCAGGAGCACCCGGACGATCGGGTCGCCGGGGCGCCCCGAGCCGGTGGCGGGGACGGACGGGCGCGGAATCCGGCGTCGTCCGGCCCCGTCGGGGGATGCCATGGTCCCCGAGGGTACCCACCGGGTCCGCCCGGCCACGGCGCGGTCGGTCTACCGCCGCTCGTCCGGGACCCGCGCGTCGGGGTCCTCGGGCGTCCGGCAGCTCCACTCGAGCGCCAGCGCGGCCCCGACGAGCACCACGGAGCCGGCGATCCCGATCACGGCGGCCACGGTGTCCGACGCGGCCGCCGCCACCTCGGCCCGCCGCGGCAGCACGTGGGCGAGCACCCCGCACCAGGCCCCGCCGACCACCGCGCCCGCCATCGCGGACGCCTTCGCGAGGGCCACGGCCCGCGCGGCGGACAGCGCGTCGACCGGCCGGGCGCGGGGGCGCTGCCGGATCCGGCGGTAGAGCACGAAGGCGACGCCGCCCTCGACGAGCCCGAGGACCAGGAACGTCACCCCGGCCGGGACCGGCAGCGGCGGGATCGAGCCGTAGGCCAGGCCGAGGACGAGGTTGGTGGCGAGCCCGGCCGCGACGGCCAGGACGAGGAGCAGCGACGGGCTGGTGCGGGTGGTCACCGGGGACCGGACCCCTCGTCGGGGACCACCCCGGCCCGGTCGTCCGGCGGCAGGGCCGCGAGCAGGTCGGCGACCCGGCCGTGCCCGGGGACCTCGGCGTCGGGCTCGATTTCGGCCCACGGCACCAGCACGAAGGCCCGCTCCCCGAGCCGGGGGTGGGGCAGCAGGAGGCGGGGGTCGTGACTGGTGACGGGCCCGTCGGCACCGCGGACGACGAGCACGTCGACGTCGAGGGTGCGCGGGCCCCAGCGCACGGCGTCGTCGGACCGGTCGCGGTCGCGGTCGCGCTCCACGGCCTGGGCCCGGTCGAGCCAGTCGTCGGGCGCGGCCGCCGGGTCGTCCACCACGGCGACGAGGTTGAGGAAGTCGTCCTGGTCGACCCCGCCCCACGGCGGCGTGACGTAGACCGACGACACGGCGCGCAGCCACGGGGACAGGGACGCGAGCGCGGCCGAGAGGTGGGAGCGCCGGTCGCCGACGTTCGAGCCCAGCGAGAGCACGGCCGTCGTCATGCCCGTCTCCGTCCGGCGTGGTCGAGCTCCGCTCCGCTCCGTCTCCGGCGGATCCGCACCGCGACGTCGCCGAACGGCCGCTCGATCGGGGCCTGGGGCTTGTGCAGGACAACCTCGACCTCGGCGACCCGCGGGTCGTCGAGCACCACCTGCGCGACGTCGGCGGCCACGGCCTCGATCAGCGACCGCGGCGGCCCGGCCACCACGGCGGCGGCCGCCTCGGCGAGCGCGCCGTAGTCGACGGTGTCGGCGAGGTCGTCGCTCGCGCCCGCGGGGGCGAGGTCGACGTGGAGCACGAGGTCGAGCCGGAAGTCCTGGCCGTCGCGGCGCTCGTGGTCGAACACCCCGTGGTGGCCGCGGACCAGCAGCCCGCGGAGCTCGATGGTGTCGGAGCCCGTGGTCACGACAGCGGCGCCCGCGACGTGCCCCAGTGCCACGCGGCGGCGACCGCGACGGCGTCGAGCGAGGCGCCGACCTCGTGCACCCGCACGCCCCAGGCGCCGGCGTTCGCGGCGAGCGCCGACACCGCCGCCGTCGCGGCCTCGCGGCCGTCGGGCGGGCGGGGCGTGCCGTCGTCGTCGGCGAGCAGGGCGCCGAGGAACCGCTTGCGCGACGCGCCGACGAGCACCGGGAAGCCCAGCGAGGTGAAGACGTCGAGCTTGCGCAGGAGCTGCCAGTTGTGGGCGGCGGTCTTGGCGAACCCGAGACCGGGATCGACGACGAGCCGCTCCGGGTCGACCCCGGCGAGCACAGCCTTGTCGATCTGCTCGATCAGCTCGGCGAGGACCTCGCCGACCACGTCCTCGTAGCTCGCGAGGTTCTGCATCCGCGACGACGGCCCGCGCCAGTGCATCAGCACCCAGCCGGCCCCCGTCTCGGCGACCACGCGCGCCATGTGCGGGTCGGCGAGCCCGCCCGAGACGTCGTTGACCAGCTCCGCGCCCGCCTCGATCGCCTTCGTGGCGACCTCGGCGCGGGTGGTGTCGATGCTGACCCGCACGCCCCGGGAGGCGAGGTCGCCGATGACCGGCACCACGCGCTCGATCTCGGTGGCGGCGTCGATCCGCTCGGCGCCGGGGCGGGTGGACTCGCCCCCCACGTCGACGTAGGTCGCGCCGCGCTCGGCGAGGGCGACACCGTGCGCGACGGCGTCCTCGTACCGCAACCACCGGCCGCCGTCGGAGAACGAGTCGGGCGTGACGTTGAGGACGCCCATGACGAGGCAGTGGTTCGGGCGGACGAGCCCGCGGGGACGGGGGCCGGGTGCGGGGTCGGTCACCGGGGCGTCAGTGCCGGATCAGCCCGAGCGCCTCGGCCCGGGTGCTCGCGGAGGTCTTGAGGATGCCGCGGACCGCGGAGGTGGTGGTCCGCGACCCCGGCTTGCGGACGCCCCGCGCCGACATGCACTGGTGCTCGCAGTCGATCACCACCAGGACCCCGCGGGCCCCGAGGGTCTTGTCGAGCGCGTCGGCGACCTGGGTGGTGAGGCGTTCCTGCACCTGGGGCCGGCGCGCGTAGAGGTCGACCAGCCGGGCGAGCTTCGACAGACCGGTCACCCGCCCGTCGGTCCCGGGCAGGTAGGCGACGTGGGCGACCCCGTGGAAGGGGAGCAGGTGGTGCTCGCACATCGAGAACAGCGGGATGTCGCGCACGAGCACCAGCTCGTCGTGGTCCTCGCCGAAGGTGCGGCCCAGTACGTCGGCCGGGTCGGTCCACAGACCGGCGAACAGCTCCCGGTAGGACCGGGCGACCCGGGCGGGGGTGTCGCGCAGCCCCTCGCGGTCGGGGTCCTCCCCGATCCCGATGAGCAGTTCGCGCACCGCCGCCTCGACCCGCCCGGCGTCGAACGCCTCGAGGCGCTCGTCGCCGGCCCGGACGCCGTCGCGCTCGGTCTCCTGACTGGTCGTCACGTCTTCCTCGCCCCGTCTCTCGGGTGCGGTGCGGACCGCTCCCTCGTCGGGGGAGGGTGGCCGCCGCTGGTCAGCTCTCCGGACGGCCGTCGCCCCGACGGCCGTTCGGATCACCGTACGGGTTCGTCGAGGGCTCGTCGGGTGACGTGAACGACCCTCCGGAGCCGGTGCCGTCCTCGGGGGCGGCGTGCTGTCCCCCGCTGGGCGTCGCCGAGCCGGAGCCGTTCCAGCCCGACGGGGACGAGCCCGAGCCGTGCTGGCCGTAGGGCCGCGCGCCCGGGTCCCAGGAGGTCCCGCGCGGCGTGGTCCCGGGCGTCCAGTTGGGCGGGGCGCCGTAGTTCGGCGGCACCGCCGACGGCGGCTGCGAGGAGCCCCCGGTGCGGTACACGTCGGGGATGCCCCAGCCCTGAGTGCCCTGGCGCTGGGCCCCCTGGTCCTGGGCGCCCTGACCGGCCGAGGGGGTGCCCACCGGAGGCGTGGTCGGCGCGTTCCAGCCGTGGCCGTTCTGCCCCTGGCCGTTCGGCGCCTGGCCGTTCTGCGCCTGGCCGTTGGCGCCCTGGGTCTGGCCGTTCTGGGTCGCCGCGTGGCCGTTGGTGGCGCCCGCACCGACCCGGGCCGGCTCGCGCCGCTCGTCCTCGGGCGGCCACGGCTCGCCGCGCTCCGCCGCGACCTCGCGCCGGGTCTTGATCGGCGGCCGGTCGGACGGCGTGCGCTCCCCGAAGTCGTTGAACGCGGTGATGCGCGGGCGCTTGGTGACCGACGCGAAGATGCGCTCGAGGTCCTTGCGCTGCAGGGTCTCGTGCTCCATCAGCTCGCCGGTGAGCGCGTCGAGGGAGTCGCGGTGGACGCTGAGGATCTCCCACGCCTCGGTGTGCGCCGCCTCGATGAGCTTGCGCACCTCCTCGTCGATCTCGTGGGCGACCTCGAGCGAGTAGTCGTTCTGCTTGCCCGCGGTGCGGCCGAGGAAGGGCTCGCCGCCCTCCTGGCCGTACTTGACGGCGCCGAGCTTCGCGCTCATGCCGTACTCGGTGACCATCGCGCGGGCGATCTTCGTCGCCTGCTCGATGTCGGACGACGCGCCGGTGGTGGGCTCGTGGAAGACGAGCTCCTCGGCGGAGCGGCCGCCCATGGCGAACACCAGGCGGGCGATCATCTCGGAGCGCGTCATGAGCTCCTTGTCGTCCTCGGGGACGACGAGGGCGTGGCCGCCGGTGCGCCCGCGCGGCAGGATCGTCACCTTGTAGACCGGCTCGATGTCGGGCATCGCCCACGCTGCCAGCGCGTGGCCGGCCTCGTGGTACGCCGCGACCTTCTTCTCCTTCTCGGAGATGATGCGGCTCTTCCGGGCCGGGCCGCCGATGACGCGGTCGACCGACTCCTCGAGGTTCGCGGCGGTGATCTGCTGCTCGTTCAGGCGCGCGGTGAGCAGCGCGGCCTCGTTGAGCACGTTCGCGAGGTCGGCGCCGGAGAAGCCGACCGTGCGCTTGGCCAGACCGTCGAGGTCGGCGTCGGGCGCCAGGGGCTTGCTCTTCGAGTGCACCGCGAGGATCTGGCGCCGACCCGCGAGGTCGGGCGCCGTGACCGGGATCTGGCGGTCGAACCGGCCGGGGCGCAGCAGCGCCGGGTCGAGGATGTCGGGCCGGTTGGTCGCGGCGATGAGGATGATCCCGCCGCGGGCGTCGAAGCCGTCCATCTCGACGAGCAGCTGGTTCAGCGTCTGCTCGCGCTCGTCGTGCCCGCCGCCCATGCCGGCACCGCGGTGGCGGCCCACGGCGTCGATCTCGTCGACGAAGACGATGCAGGGCGAGTTCTGCTTGGCCTGCTCGAACAGGTCGCGCACCCGGGAGGCACCGACACCGACGAACATCTCGACGAAGTCGGACCCGGAGATCGTGTAGAAGGGCACCCCGGCCTCGCCGGCGACGGCGCGCGCGAGGAGCGTCTTGCCGGTACCGGGCGGGCCGTAGAGCAGGACGCCCTTCGGGATCTTCGCGCCCAGCGCCTGGTAACGCGTGGGGTTCTGGAGGAAGTCCTTGATCTCGTAGAGCTCTTCGACGGCCTCGTTGGCCCCCGCGACGTCACCGAACGTCGTCTTGGGCATGTCCTTGTTGAGCTGCTTGGCCTTGGACTTGCCGAAGGACAGGACGCGGTTGCCGCCGCCCTGCGAGTTCATCAGCCAGAACAGCAGCACCAGGACGAGCGCCAGCGGGATCAGGTAGATCAGCATCTGGCCCAGCAGCGACTCCTGCGTGACCTGGGTGTCGAACCCGTTGCGGGCAGGGTTCTGCCGCAGCTCGGTGAACACCTGGTCGCCCGCGGCGGCCGGGTACTGGGCGTAGATCTGCGTGGTGCGGGTGGGCGCTCCGGACGTCCCGTCGGCGGGCGGGACGTCGACGGGGTTCACCAGCGTCATCCGCAGACGCTGCTCCTTGTCCTCCAGCGTGACCTCCGCGACGTTGCGCGAGTCGATCTGCTGGAGGGCGAGGGAGGTGGAAGCCTGCGTGTAGCCGCGTGTGTCGCTGAAGAGCGACGACACGGCGAGATAGACGACGAAGAGCACCACGATCCAGATCAGTGGATTGCGGAGCAGGCGCTTGCGGTCCATGCGGTGGCGGCCGGTCCGGCCTCGACCCTCCCCGGGTTGACTGCTGCCGTCTCACGATCCAGGGAAGCCCTGATCTGCTCAATGTACCCCGGTCCACCGACAGGCGGCCGCGTGCGGCGGACGGCCGGGATCCCGGCCCACGTCCGCCCGCGGCGCCGCGGTCAGCGACGACGTGCGGTGCCGAAGAGCCCCCGGGTGATCTCCCGGCCGGCGGCGCTCGCCGCCGAGCGCAGGAACGACTTGAACACGGGGTTGGCCATGACCTTCTCGACGAGGCCCGGTCCCTCGTCCTGCTCCGGCGGCGGGGCCTGGGGCGGCGCGGCCTGGGGCGGCTGGTCCGCCGGCACCGGCTCGGCCGGGGTCTGCGGCGCCTGCGTCGCGCCGGTCCGGGCGGCCAGGCGCTCGTAGGCCGACTCGCGGTCGATCGTCCCGCCGTACTTCGCCCAGAGCGGCGACGCCTTGGCCGCCTCGGTGACGGCGGGCTCGCCGATCGCGGCCATCAGCGAGCGCGGGGCCCGCAGGCGCGTCCACGCCACCGGGGTCGGCGCGCCCCGCTCGGAGAGCACGGTCACCAGCGCCTCGCCGGTGCCGAGGGAGGTCAGGGCGGTCTCGACGTCGTAGACGGCCGACTTCGGGTAGGTCCGCGCCGTCCTCGTCAGGGCCTTCTGGTCGTCGGGGGTGAAGGCGCGCAGGGCGTGCTGCACCCGGGCGCCGAGCTGGGAGAGGACGTCGTTGGGGATGTCGGTGGGCAGCTGGGTGCAGAAGAACACCCCGACGCCCTTGGACCGGATGAGCTTCACGGTCTGCTCGATGCGGTCGAGGAACGCCTTCGACGCGTCGGCGAAGAGCAGGTGGGCCTCGTCGAAGAAGAAGACCAGCTTGGGCTTGTCGACGTCGCCGGCCTCGGGCAGCTCCTCGAAGAGCTCCGCGAGCAGCCACATGAGGAAGGTGGAGAACAGCGCGGGGTCGGCCTGCTGGTCGGCCAGCTCCAGCAGCGTGACCAGGCCCTGGCCGTCCTCGACCGTCAGCAGGTCGGACGGGTCGAACTCCGGCTCGCCGAAGAACTCGTCGCCGCCGCGGGCCTCCAGGTTGACCAGGGCCCGCAGGATCACCCCGGCCGTCGCCGCCGAGACGCCGCCGATGCCCTTGAGCTCGACCCGGCCCTCGTCGGAGAGCAGGTGCTGGATGACCGAGCGGAGGTCCTTCGTGTCGAGCAGGGCGAGCTGCTGCTGGTCGGCCCAGTGGAAGATCAGCCCGAGGGTCGACTCCTGCGTGGCGTTCAGCCCCAGGACCTTCGAGAGCAGGATCGGCCCGAAGGCGGTGATCGTCGCGCGCACGGGGACGCCGATGCCCGAGGCCCCCAGCGAGAGGAAGCGCACCGGGTAGGCGGTGGGCGTCCAGTCGTCGCCGGTCTCCGCGGAACGCTTGGTGACGCGGTCGCCCGGCTCACCGGCCCGTGCGAGCCCCGAGAGGTCGCCCTTGACGTCGGCGAGCATCACCGGGACACCCGCCGCGGAGCACTGCTCGGCGAGGTTCTGCAGCGTCTTGGTCTTGCCCGTCCCGGTGGCACCCGCGACGAGGCCGTGCCGGTTGAGCGTGGCGAAGGGGATGCGCACGCGGGCCGCGGGGTCGGCGGTGCCGTCGACCACCACCGCGCCCAGCTCCAGCGCGGCACCGTCCGTGGCGTACCCGGCGGCGATCTGGGTCGCGGCCTCGTTCCCGGTCACGGCGAGGACCCTAGCGGCCGGGCCGACCGCCCCAACGCCTTCCCACACCCCGCCGCGCGGCGGCGTCCCCGGCGCGCCGCGGGTCGCCGGATTCCCGCCGATCGGGGGACGCAGACGCCCGGGGTCGACCTCCGGCGACCGGGACGTCCCCGCCGTCCCCCACTCACGTCGCACCGGGAGCCGCTGCAGCCCACACGGGACGTGCCGTCGGTGACTGCCCGTCCGAATCCGTCACCCGCCCGGTCGAGGGCGGCGTCACCGCGGCACCAGGCCTGCCACTCTCTGCCCATGGCGCTCCCCGCCGCCCGACCCTGGGCCCCCGACGCAACGCTCGTGCTGGACCTCGCACTCGACGAGGCCGCCGGGCGCGACCACCGCTGGATCGGCACCGCACACCTGCTGCGGGCCGTCGTCCGGGCCGACGGCCCGCAGGCCGGCCTGCTCGCCGCGGCCGGTGTCACCGACCGCGGCAGCGACGTCGCGCTCACCCTCGCCGTCTGGACCGCGGCCGGCGAGCCCGACCCGTCCGGCCCGCCCGGGCCGCCGACCGCGAACGAGGCGGTGCACGAGGTCCTCGCGGCCGCCGTCGAGCACGCCGTGCAGGAGGGGCACGACACCGTCGGCGCGTCCGACCTGCTCGCCGCGCTCCTCGGTCGCCGCGAGGGTCAGGCCGCCGACATGCTCGTCACCCTCGGCGCCGACGCCCAGCGCCTGACCGACGCGCTCGCCGGCCTCGACGCCCTCACGGCTCCCTCCGTGCCCGAGGTCGCCTTCCGTCCCTCGCCCACCCGCCGCCTCGTGCCGCGGGACCCGGGCGGGCTGCTGTCCTCGGCGTGGCGGGACGTCGCGCGCTCGGCCTGATCCCCCGTCCGGAGGTCCCACGAGGGTGGATCGGGCCCGGCGCTGAGCTGATCGGCTCTTGATGTTGGGCCGGGTGTGGGATTTCTTCTGCGGACCCCGTCGACGACGGTGATAGGTCGTCGGCGGAGGGAGGCAGGAGGCGTGGGAGTCATCGCGCTCGGCGTCGTCCTGCTCGTCCTGGCCCCGACCGTCGTCGCCCTCGCGGTACGGCGGTACCGCGGCGGGCGGCACCGCGCCCCGGAGCCCCTGGCCGCCGTGGTGCTCGCCCGCACCTCGGTGGGCGCGGTCGCGATCGGCAGCACCGCCTCGGCCGTCGCGCTCGTCTCGCACGGCGTCCCCCTGGTGCGGACCGCTCCCGACTCCCTGCAGGCGGCCGCCCCGACGACGCAGGCGCCCTCGTCGTCGCGCGGCCCGGTGGGGCCGACGGCCGGCGTGGAGGCGCCGGGCACCCCCGCCCCGGCCGTCGCCGCCCCCGAGGCGCCCGCCTCGCTCTTCACCGCCTCGTCGGTCGACGTGCGGCGCCTCGCGGTCGACACCCTCGACCCGGCGCCGACGCCGGCCGTGGTGGTCCCCGCCCCGCCGGCGCTGCCGACCGTCCCGTCGGTGCCGGCGCCCCGGACGCCGCTGGTCGTGCCCCCGCCGCCCGACCCGACCACGGCCCCGTCCTCGACCCCGACCGGGCGGCCGACGCCCGACCCGGAGCCGACGACCACGCCCCGACCTTCTCCCGAGGCCCCGTCCACCGGCTCGACCCCGTCGACCACCCCCGCCCCGGACAGCTCCGACCGCCCCGACACCGGGAGCCCCGAGCCCACGACGGGCGGAGGCAAGGACGACAGCGACGGGAAGGACGGCTACGGCGACGGGAAGGACGGCGGCTCGAAGGACGGCGACGCCCCGACCACCGGGACGCCGCCGACCGGGTCCACCCCCTCCTCCGGGTCGGAGGACCCGTCGTCGGGCTTGGAGGACACGGACGACGGCGGACGCCACCGCGCCGACCGGTAGCCACCGGTGTGGGCTGCGCCCCGGTGAGCACTTCGGTGGGTCATGGCCCCCCGAAGTGCTCACGAGGGCGGAGCCCCCGTCAGCGTCCGGCGAGGTCCACGCGCGTCGCGATGACCTGGCCGCGCTGGTCGCGCTCGCCCGTGATCGTCACCTGCGTCCCCGCCCGGACCCCGACGAGGCCGGCGCCCTGCGGCACGGCGACGATCGTGCCGGGGGTGGTCTGCAGCGGCGTCAGCGTCCCGTCGGCCCCGCGGACGGTGAGGACCGGGAAGCCGCTCGGGGTGACGTCGACGGCCTCGACCACCCCGACGGTGGGCGGCACCGACCCCGGCCCGGTGGCGGGCGCGGTCGCCCGGCCGAGGAGCGCGCCGAGCCCGAAGAACACGACGGCGCCGAGGACGAGCAGCAGGATCCGCGTCGAGCGCGCCAGCCCGGGGCGGGCGAGCCGCTCGCGCAGCGGCACGTCGTCGGCGGGGCGGTCGAGCACGCCGACCGCGGTTCGGTCGTCGGAGTGCGAGTCCCAGCCCTGGCCGGGGCCGCCGTCGCGGTCGGACTCCGGCGCGAAGCGGGGCTGCGGGCTCGGCGACAGGATCGGGCCCGTCTCGGCCGGGTCCGTCTGCTCGACCGTCTCGGTCCGGGCGGGGTCGGTCCGGCCGTGGTCCGTCGCGGCGGGATCGGTCCGGGCGTGGTCCGTCCCGGCAGGATCGGGTTGGGAAGGGTCGGTCCGGGCGGGGTCCTTCGACTCCTCGGTCACGTGCGCACTCCTTGGGTTCACGGCGCTACTCACGACGCAGGGCCTCGATCGGGCGCAGCTTCGCCGCCCGCCGGGCCGGATAGCCGCCGAAGAACACCCCGATGGCGACCGACACGGCGACGGCCAGGACCACCGCCGAGGGCACGACGACCGGCTTGAACTCGCCGAGCGGGATCAGCGTCCCGGCCGCGCCCACGGCCACGCCGAGGATCCCGCCGAGCACCGAGAGGATCACCGACTCGACGAGGAACTGGCCGAGGATCGCCGACGGCGGCGCCCCCAGCGCCTTGCGGATCCCGATCTCGCGGGTCCGCTCGGTGACCGAGACCAGCATGATGTTGGTGATCCCGATGCCGCCGACCACCAGCGAGATCGCCGCGATGGCCGCGAGCAGCAGCGAGAACGCCGACAGGGTCTGGTCGAGCACCTGGGCCAGCTGCCGGGAGCTGATCACCTGGTAGTCGCGGTCGTCGGGGGTGGCGATGCTGTGCCGCCGGTCGAGGATCGAGTTGATCTCGGACTCGGCGGCGGCCTGGGCGTCGGTGGACCGGGCGCCGACGACGATCTGCGAGAGGTTGCCGTAGCCGGTCAGCGAGCTCTGCACCGCCGACACGGGCGCCAGCACGTTGGTGTCGGGGTTGGCGAGGCCGCCGCCCTGCCCGCGCGCCTCGAGCACGCCGATCACCTGGAACGGCACGTTGTCGAGCAGGATCTCCCGCCCCACCGGCACGGAGCCGACGCCGAACACGTCGTCGGCGACCGTCCGCCCGACCAGCACGACCTTCCGCGCGTCGTCCAGATCGGCCGCGTCGTAGGCCCGGCCGGCGGCGATCTTGGTGTTCGACCCGGGGAAGTAGTCGGGCGTCGAGCCGACCACCGTCGCGGTCGTCGAGCTGCGTCCCGACGACGCGGGGACCGAGGTCTGCACCACGGGCGCCACGAAGGCGACGTCGGGCGCGCCCTGCGGGTCGGCGATGGCGGCCGCGTCCTCGCTGGTCAGCGGGCGCGCCGAGGCCCCGGACGTGGAGCCGGCGGACCCGCCGGCGGCGCGCGGGATCACCGTGATGCTGTTCGCGCCGAGTCCCGTGATCTGGCCCTGGATGTACTGCGCGGCGCCGTTGCCGAGCGCCGTCAGCAGGATCACCGCCGCGATGCCGATGATGATCCCGAGCATCGTCAGCATCGAGCGGAGCCGGTTCGCGACGAGGCCCGCGACCGCGAACCGGACGATCTCCACGACGTTCACGACGAGGCCGGCCGGCTCACGACCGCGCCCCGCCGGGAGCCTTCCACCCGCTCGGTGAGCACCCCGTCCGTCACGACGACGACCCGGTCGGCCCGGGCCGCCACCTCGTCGTCGTGCGTGATCAGCACGATGGTGCGCCCGGCGCGGTGCAGCGCGTCGAACAGGCCGAGGACGTCGGTGGTGCTCGCGGAGTCGAGGTTGCCGGTGGGCTCGTCGGCGAGCAGCAGCGCCGGCGTGGTCACCAGCGCCCGGGCCACCGCGACACGCTGCTGCTGGCCGCCGGAGAGTTCGTTGGGGCGGTGGTCGTGCCGCCCGCCGAGCCCGACGAGCGCGAGCGCCGCCCGGGCCCGCTCGCGCCGCAGCCGCCGGGACACCCCGGCGTAGATCAGCGGCAGCTCGACGTTGGCCAGCGCCGTGGTGCGCGGGATCAGGTTGAACGACTGGAAGATGAAGCCGATCTGCCGGTTGCGCAGGATCGACTGCTGGCGCTCGTCGAGGTCGGCGACGTCGAGGCCCTCGAGGAGGTACTGCCCCGACGTGGGGGCGTCGAGGCAGCCGAGGATGTTGAGCAGGGTCGACTTCCCCGAGCCCGACTGCCCGATGACCGCGACGTACTCGCCCCGCTGCACGAGGAGGTCCACCTCGCGCAGCGCGTGCACGGCGGTCTCGCCCTCGCCGTAGACCTTCGACATGCCGCGCACGTCGAGGACCGGGGTGGTCACCCGCCGGACCCGGTGCGCTGACCCTGGGTGCTCGGCGGCGGACCACCCTGGCCGAACACGTTCGGGGTGTTGGGGTCGGGCAGCACCACGAGCTCGCCCAGCGACAGCCCCGAGGTCACCTGGGTGACGGTGTCGGAGGCGAGGCCGGTCCCGATCATCCGCTGCACGGTGGTGCCGTCGGCCGCGAGCACGTTGACGCTCGCCTGCCCGGAGTCGGGGCCGCCGATCGGGGTCACCGCGACCGAGGGCAGGAAGGTGACGTCGTTCGCCTGCCGCACCGTGATCGCGACGCTGGCCGACATCCCCGGGCGCAGACCCAACGGGGGCGGGGTCATGGCCACCGCCGTGCCGTACTGCACGGTCGACCCCGACCCCGGCAGGAGGTTCACCGTCGCGACCGCCCCGGGGATCTTGTCGCCGGGCAGCGCGTTGACCGAGACCTGCACCGGCTGGCCGCCGACGATCCGCCCGACGTCGAGCTCGGGGATCTGGGCGAGGACCTGCATCGAGGCGAGGTCGGCGATCGTCATGACGGCGGGTGCGGCCGGGGCCGCGGTCACGCTCGCCCCGCCCGTCCCGGCGCCGCCCGCGGCCGCCGCGCCGGCGGCGG
>NZ_JBHSIV010000043.1:0-36996 GCF_042653685.1 Actinomycetospora atypica
GTCGGCATCTCGGTGCTCGACCGCACGGCCCCGGCCCGTCCGGCGCCGGCGAGCGCCGCGCCGCGTCCGGCGGAGCGGGGGGAGTCCCGCGGGGCCCGCATCGCGGCCGCCGTCACCCGCCCGTTCGCCGCGCTCGGGGCGAACCCGAAGCGGCTGATCGTGGTGCTGGCCGCCGTCATCGTGGTGTGCCTCGTGCTCGCCACGCTCGCCTTCGTCGCGGCGCGCGGCGACCGCGCGGAGGGACAGCCCTACGCCAACGCGGCCGTCGTCGACGTCGCGGGCACCGCGGAGGTCGTGGGCCAGACGCGCGGGGCGCTCGAGTCGATCCTGTCCTACGACTTCACCAAGCTCGACGACTCGGTGAACGCCGCGCGCACGCAGTCGACCGGCGAGTTCACGACGAACTACCTGCAGGTCTTCGACCAGACGATCCGCGGGCCGGCCACCGAGCAGAAGCTGCGCCAGACCGCGACCGTGCTCAACATCGGGGTGCAGGACCTCACCGCCGACCGGGCGAGCCTGATCACCTTCGTGCAGTTCACGGCCGAGCGCACGACGAACAACCAGACCACCAACGCGCCCGGTCTGCTGTCGGTGCAGGTGGTCCGGCAGGACGGCCGCTGGAAGATCACGGAGCTCAAGCCGCTGTAGTCGCGGCAGGGCCGGCACGACGACGGGCCCGGGAGAGACCCCACGATGGGGGTCGCTCCCGGGCCCGTCCGTGTGCGGGACGGCTCTGACCTGCGGTGGGAGGTCGCGACGCGCGGGGATCGGCTGCGCGTCGGACTTGACGCAGGCGTGGCCACCGGTCACTCTGTTCCCAGCGCGAGACCCCCACGTCCGACCCCGCGGTCGGCCCCGGACCCTCGAGGACCGGGCCCCGCAGGCGAGTCACGGAGGGGGGTGTTCGACACGTGTGTCAGCCTGTGGCTAGACTGTCGGATCGCGCTGCCTTCACGTGTGTCCACGTCACCGTGGGTCCTCCGAACGGCTGCGCGATCCGGCCGCCCGGGGCACTGCGCTGCGTCTCAGGCGGACGAAGCTACTGACAGCGTCAGACAGCGTTGTTCCGGAAGGACGCATCTTGGCAGTTACCCGCGCCACCAGGTCCTCGAATCACCACGCTTCTTTTCCCGGGGCCCCGCTCCGGGTCTCCTTCGCCAAGCTCGACCAGCCGCTGGAGGTCCCTGACCTCCTCGACCTGCAGACCAAGTCCTTCGAGTGGCTGGTCGGCAGCGAGGAATGGTTCGAGCGTCGCGTGGAAGCGGGCGAGGACACCCCGGTCGGCGGCCTCGAAGAGGTCCTGGCCGAGATCTCGCCGATCGAGGACTTCTCGGGCTCGATGTCCCTCTCCTTCTCCGATCCTCGTTTCGACGAGGTGAAGGCCTCCGTCGAGGAGTGCAAGGACAAGGACATGACGTACTCGGCCCCGCTCTTCGTGACGGCCGAGTTCACCAACAACACCACCGGTGAGATCAAGTCCCAGACGGTCTTCATGGGCGACTTCCCCGTGATGACCGACAAGGGCACGTTCATCATCAACGGCACGGAGCGCGTGGTCGTCTCGCAGCTCGTGCGCTCGCCGGGCGTGTACTTCGACTCCACCGTCGACAAGACGACGGACAAGGACGTCTTCAGCGTCAAGATCATCCCCAGCCGCGGTGCGTGGCTGGAGTTCGACGTCGACAAGCGCGACACCGTCGGTGTCCGCATCGACCGCAAGCGTCGCCAGCCGGTGACCGTGCTGCTGAAGGCCCTGGGCTGGACGACCGAGCAGATCCAGGAGCGCTTCTCGTTCTCCGAGACGCTGCTGGCCACCCTCGAGAAGGACGCCACGGCCGGCCAGGACGAGGCCCTGCTCGACATCTACCGCAAGCTGCGCCCCGGCGAGCCGCCGACGCGCGAGTCGGCGCAGACGCTCCTGGAGAACCTGTTCTTCAAGGACAAGCGCTACGACCTCGCGAAGGTCGGCCGGTACAAGGTCAACAAGAAGCTCGGCCTCCAGGTCGAGCCGTCGACCGGCACGCTCACCGAGGACGACATCCTCCAGACGATCTCCTACCTCGTGCGGCTGCACGCGGGGGAGACCGAGGTGGGTGCCGACAACGGCGACACGATCCCGGTCGAGACCGACGACATCGACCACTTCGGCAACCGTCGTCTGCGCACCGTCGGCGAGCTCATCCAGAACCAGATCCGGGTGGGTCTCTCCCGCATGGAGCGCGTCGTGCGCGAGCGCATGACGACGCAGGACGTCGAGGCGATCACGCCGCAGACCCTGATCAACATCCGCCCGGTCGTGGCGGCGATCAAGGAGTTCTTCGGCACCTCGCAGCTCTCGCAGTTCATGGACCAGACCAACCCCCTCGCGGGGCTGACGCACAAGCGCCGGCTCTCCGCGCTGGGCCCGGGCGGTCTGTCCCGTGAGCGCGCCGGCATGGAGGTCCGCGACGTCCACCCGTCGCACTACGGCCGCATGTGCCCGATCGAGACCCCGGAGGGCCCGAACATCGGCCTGATCGGGTCGCTGTCGAGCTTCGCGCGGGTCAACCCGTTCGGCTTCATCGAGACGCCGTACCGCAAGGTCGTCGACGGGGTCGTCATCGACCAGATCGACTACCTCACCGCCGACGAGGAGGACCGCTTCGTCGTCGCGCAGGCCAACGCGCCGCTCGCCGAGGACGGCCACTTCACCGAGGACCGCGTGCTGGTCCGCCGCAAGGGCGGCGACGTCGACCTCATCGCGCCCGGGCGCGTGGACTACATGGACGTCTCGCCGCGCCAGATGGTGTCGGTCGCGACGGCGATGATCCCGTTCCTCGAGCACGACGACGCGAACCGCGCCCTGATGGGCGCGAACATGCAGCGCCAGTCGGTGCCGCTGCTGCGTTCCGAGTCGCCGCTGGTCGGCACCGGGATGGAGCTCCGCGCCGCCGTCGACGCGGGCGACGTCATCGCCGCCGACCGTCCGGGTGTGGTCGAGGAGCTCTGCGCCGACTACATCACGATCATGGACGACGACGGCCAGCGCACGACGCACCGGCTGCACAAGTTCACGCGCTCCAACCAGGGCACGTGCATCAACCAGAAGCCGATCGTCAACGAGGGCGACCGCGTCGAGGCCCGCCAGGTCCTCGCCGACGGGCCGTGCACCGAGGACGGTGAGATGGCCCTGGGCAAGAACCTGCTCGTGGCGATCATGCCGTGGGAGGGGCACAACTACGAGGACGCGATCATCCTGTCGCAGCGTCTCGTGCAGGACGACGTCCTGACGTCGATCCACATCGAGGAGCACGAGATCGACGCCCGCGACACGAAGCTCGGGGCCGAGGAGATCACCCGCGACATCCCGAACGTCTCGGAGGAGGTCCTCGCCGACCTCGACGAGCGCGGCATCATCCGCATCGGGGCCGAGGTCGCCGACGGCGACATCCTCGTCGGGAAGGTCACGCCCAAGGGCGAGACCGAGCTGACCCCCGAGGAGCGCCTGCTCCGCGCGATCTTCGGTGAGAAGGCGCGCGAGGTGCGCGACACCTCGCTGAAGGTCCCCCACGGCGAGACCGGCAAGGTCATCGGCATCCGCGTGTTCTCGCGCGACGACGACGACGAGCTGCCGCCCGGGGTCAACGAGCTGGTCCGCGTCTACGTGGCCCAGAAGCGCAAGATCTCCGAGGGTGACAAGCTCGCCGGCCGCCACGGCAACAAGGGCGTCATCGGCAAGATCCTGCCGGTCGAGGACATGCCGTTCCTCGCCGACGGGACGCCGGTCGACATCGTCCTGAACACCCACGGTGTGCCGCGACGCATGAACATCGGCCAGGTCCTCGAGACCCACCTCGGGTGGATCGCGAAGACGGGCTGGGAGGTCGACGCCGACAACACCGCGGAGTGGGCGACCAACCTCCCCGAGGACATGCGCTACGTCGCGCCCGACACGAACACCGCCACCCCGGTGTTCGACGGTGCCCGGCAGACCGAGATCACGGGCCTGCTCGGGTCCACCCTGCCCAACCGCGACGGCGTGCGACTGGTCGGCGAGGACGGCAAGGCGCAGATCTTCGACGGACGTACCGGCGAGCCGTACCCGCACCACATCGCGGTCGGCTACATGTACATCCTCAAGCTGCTGCACCTGGTGGACGACAAGATCCACGCCCGGTCCACCGGCCCGTACTCGATGATCACGCAGCAGCCGCTGGGTGGTAAGGCGCAGTTCGGTGGCCAGCGCTTCGGCGAGATGGAGTGCTGGGCGATGCAGGCCTACGGCGCGGCCTACACGCTGCAGGAGCTGCTGACGATCAAGTCCGACGACGTGCTCGGTCGCGTCAAGGTCTACGAGGCGATCGTCAAGGGGGAGAACATCCCCGAGCCCGGTATCCCCGAGTCGTTCAAGGTGCTGCTCAAGGAGCTCCAGTCGCTGTGCCTCAACGTGGAGGTGCTGTCCTCGGACGGCGCCGCCATCGAGATGCGCGACGGCGACGACGAGGACCTGGAGAGGGCCGCGGCGAACCTCGGCATCAACCTCTCGCGCAACGAGTCGCCCTCCGTGGACGACGTCGTCAACTAGCGCCTCGCGCGCCGGCCGGGCCCGCCACCCGCGGGCCCGGCCGGCCATCGCGGCCCCTCTAGAGAATTCACTCACCCATCCAGGGGAGAACTTTTGCTCGACGTCAACTTCTTCGACGAGCTCCGGATCGGTCTGGCCACCGCCGACGACATCCGGCAGTGGTCCTACGGCGAGGTCAAGAAGCCCGAGACCATCAACTACCGCACCCTCAAGCCCGAGAAGGACGGACTCTTCTGCGAGAAGATCTTCGGTCCGACCCGGGACTGGGAGTGCTACTGCGGCAAGTACAAGCGCGTCCGCTTCAAGGGCATCATCTGTGAGCGCTGCGGCGTCGAGGTGACCCGCGCCAAGGTGCGCCGTGAGCGGATGGGCCACATCGAGCTGGCCGCTCCCGTCACGCACATCTGGTACTTCAAGGGCGTCCCGTCGCGCCTGGGCTACCTGCTCGACCTGGCCCCGAAGGATCTCGAGAAGATCATCTACTTCGCGGCCTACGTGATCACGGACGTGAACACCGAGCAGCGGCACAACGACCAGTCGACGCTCGAGAACGAGATCGCCGGCGAGCGCAAGCGCCTCGAGACCCAGCGCGACAACGACCTCGAGGCCCGCGCGCAGAAGCTCGAGACCGACGTCGCCGAGCTCGAGGCCGAGGGCGCGAAGTCCGACGTGCGCCGCAAGGTCAAGGAGGGCGGCGAGCGCGAGATGCGCCAGCTGCGCGACCGTGCGCAGCGCGAGCTCGACCGCCTCCAGGAGGTGTGGGACACCTTCGTCAAGCTCGACCGCGGGCAGCTCATCCAGGACGAGTCGCTCTACCGCGAGCTCTACGACCGCTACGCGGACTACTTCACCGGTGCCATGGGTGCCGAGGCGATCCAGAAGCTGCTGGACACCTTCGACATCGACGCCGAGGCGGAGAACCTCCGCGAGACCATCCGCTCGGGCAAGGGGCAGCGCAAGCTGCGCGCGCTCAAGCGGCTCAAGGTCGTCGCGGCGTTCCAGGCCACCGGCAACCGCCCCGGCGGCATGGTGCTCGACTGCGTCCCGGTCATCCCGCCCGACCTGCGCCCGATGGTGCAGCTCGACGGTGGCCGCTTCGCGACGTCGGACCTCAACGACCTGTACCGCCGGGTCATCAACCGCAACAACCGCCTCAAGCGACTGATCGACCTCGGCGCGCCCGAGATCATCGTCAACAACGAGAAGCGGATGCTGCAGGAGGCCGTCGACGCGCTGTTCGACAACGGCCGCCGCGGCCGGCCGGTGACCGGACCGGGCAACCGCCCGCTCAAGTCGCTGTCCGACCTGCTCAAGGGCAAGCAGGGCCGGTTCCGCCAGAACCTGCTCGGCAAGCGCGTCGACTACTCGGGCCGTTCGGTCATCGTCGTCGGCCCGCAGCTCAAGCTGCACCAGTGCGGCCTGCCCAAGCAGATGGCGCTCGAGCTGTTCAAGCCGTTCGTCATGAAGCGGCTGGTCGACCTCAACCACGCCCAGAACATCAAGTCCGCGAAGCGGATGGTCGAGCGTCAGCGCGGCCAGGTCTGGGACGTGCTCGAGGAGGTCATCAACGAGCACCCGGTGATGCTGAACCGGGCGCCCACGCTGCACCGCCTCGGCATCCAGGCCTTCGAGCCCCAGCTGGTCGAGGGCAAGGCCATCCAGCTGCACCCGCTGGTGTGCGAGGCCTTCAACGCCGACTTCGACGGCGACCAGATGGCGGTCCACCTGCCGCTGTCGGCGGAGGCGCAGGCCGAGGCCCGCATCCTCATGCTGTCGGCGAACAACATCCTGTCGCCGGCGTCGGGCAAGCCGCTCGCCATGCCGCGACTGGACATGGTCACGGGGCTCTACTACCTGACCACGCGGCGCGAGGGCGAGGCCGGCGAGGGCCGGGCGTACTCGTCCCCGGCCGAGGCGATCATGGCCTTCGACCTCAAGTCGCTGCACCTGCAGGCGCCGTGCCGGATCCGCCTCAGCGGCTCCGTCGTGCCCGGGCCGGGCATGGTCGGCGAGGACCACGAGCCGGGCACGCCCTGGCTCGCGGACACCACGCTGGGCCGGGTGCTCTTCAACGAGCTCCTGCCGGAGGACTACCCCTTCGTCAACGACCTGCTGCCCAAGAAGCGGCAGGCGGCGATCATCAACGACCTCGCCGAGCGGTACTCGATGACCGAGGTCGCCATGACGCTGGACCGGCTCAAGGACGCCGGCTTCCACTGGGCCACGCGCTCGGGCGTCACGATCGCCATCGACGACGTCGTCGTGCCCCCGCGCAAGCAGGAGATCCTCGACGGCTACGAGACCCGCGCCGAGCAGGTCAACAAGCGCTACCAGCGCGGTGCGCTCTCCTTCCAGGAGCGCAACGACGAGATGGTGCGCATCTGGGGCCAGGCCACCGAGGAGGTGGCGAAGGCGATGGAGGACAACTTCCCCGCCGACAACTCCATCTCCCGGATCGTCGCGTCCGGTGCGGCCGGCAACATGACCCAGGTGCGCCAGCTCGCGGGCATGAAGGGCCTGGTCGCGAACCCCAAGGGTGAGTTCATCCCGCGGCCGATCAAGTCCAACTTCCGCGAGGGCTTCTCGGTGGTCGAGTACTTCATCTCGACCCACGGCACGCGCAAGGGTCTCGCCGACACCGCGCTGCGCACCGCCGACTCGGGCTACCTGACCCGGCGCCTCGTCGACGTGTCGCAGGACGTCATCGTCCGCGAGGTCGACTGCGGCACCGAGCGTGGCATCCCGATGCCGATCGCGGAGGAGGGCCCCGACGGGACCCTCGTGCGCGACGTGCACGTCGACACGAGCGTCTACACCCGCACGGCGGCCTCCGCGGTCACCGACGCCGAGGGCAACGTCGTCCTCGACAAGGGTGGCGACATCGGCCAGCAGGCGATCGACTCGCTGATCGCCCACGGCATCGGCAAGGTCCGCGTCCGCAGCGTCCTGACCTGCGACTCGGCCCAGGGTGTCTGCGCGATGTGCTACGGCCGGTCGCTCGCGACCGGTCTGCTCGTCGACGTCGGCGAGGCGGTCGGCATCGTCGCCGCCCAGTCGATCGGTGAGCCCGGCACGCAGCTCACGATGCGCACCTTCCACACCGGCGGTGTGGCCGGCGAGGACATCACGACCGGTCTGCCCCGTGTGCAGGAGCTCTTCGAGGCCCGCGTCCCGAAGGGCAAGGCGCCGATCGCCGACGTCGACGGCCGCATCCAGCTCGAGGACGGCGACAAGTTCTGGAAGATCACCCTCATCCCGGACGACGGGAGCGAGGAGGTCGTCTACGAGAAGCTGTCCAAGCGCATGCGGCTGTCGACCATCGAGGTCGACGGCACCGAGCGGCCGCTGCAGGACGGCGACCACGTCGACGTCGGCCAGCAGCTGCTCGAGGGCACGGCCGACCCGCACGAGGTCCTGCGGGTCATGGGCCCGCGCGAGGTGCAGCTGCACCTCGTCGACCAGGTGCAGAAGGTCTACCGCTCGCAGGGCGTGTCGATCCACGACAAGCACATCGAGGTCATCGTCCGGCAGATGCTGCGCCGGGTGACGATCATCGACTCGGGCGCGACGGAGTTCCTGCCCGGCGGTGTGGTGGACCGGGCCGAGTTCGAGGGCCAGAACCGCAAGGTCGTCGCCGAGGGCGGCGACCCGGCGGCGGGGCGTCCGGTGCTCATGGGCATCACGAAGGCCTCGCTGGCCACCGAGTCGTGGCTGTCGGCCGCGTCGTTCCAGGAGACGACGCGCATCCTGACGAACGCCGCGATCGAGGGGAAGTCCGACAGCCTCGTGGGGCTGAAGGAGAACGTGATCATCGGCAAGCTGATCCCGGCCGGCACCGGCATCAACCGGTACCGGAACATCCAGGTGCAGCCGACCGAGGAGGCGCGCGCCGCGGCGTACGCCCTGCCGAGCTACGACGACGGGTACTACTCGCCCGACGTCTTCGGCAGCGGCAGCGGCGTGGCCGTCCCGCTCGACGACTACGACTTCGGCCAGTACCGCTGATGCAGCAGTACCGCTGACCTCGTAGGCCTGCAGGTCCCGCACGTCCCACGGCGCCCCCGTCCGGTCCCCGACCGGGCGGGGGCGCCGTGCTGTGTCCGGGGGCCGTCTCCGGAGGGAACAGGACCTCCGGGTGAGGCGTTGTCCCACCCGGAGGCACTCCTCGTGTACGCTCGCCCCAGCCCGTTCGGTGCGCGTGTCGCCATCCCGCCGCCGATATGGAGGTCCATCCGGCCTTCGAGGGCGCGCGGGGTCCGTCGAGGACGCCTCCGACCTGATCGGGGTGCGGATCCGGACCCACCTGCGAACCCGCGCGTACGCGCCGGGTATCGTCGTGTCCGGTGCCCGACGAGATCGGGCCGCCGCGCCGTGCCCGTCCACCGGGCGCCGTTGCGGCGACCGGGATCGTCGGCGGTGTCGGCCACCTCGACCACGGGGCGGCCGCCGTTCACGCGACACGCCGACCCCCGTGAGCGCGGAGATCGATCCGCCTGCCACGGACGACACCGATGACGACGCAGGACACGAGCCAGAGGAACGAATGCCCACCATCCAGCAGTTGGTCCGCATGGGCCGCGAGGACAAGGTCGAGAAGACCAAGACCGCGGCCCTGAAGGGGAGTCCGCAGCGGCGTGGCGTCTGCACGCGCGTCTACACGACCACCCCGAAGAAGCCGAACTCCGCGCTCCGCAAGGTCGCGCGCGTGCGCCTCTCGAACCAGATCGAGGTCACCGCGTACATCCCGGGCGAGGGGCACAACCTGCAGGAGCACTCGATCGTGCTCGTGCGCGGCGGTCGTGTGAAGGACCTGCCGGGCGTTCGCTACAAGATCATCCGCGGCGCACTGGACACGCAGGCGGTCAAGAACCGCAAGCAGGCCCGCAGCCGCTACGGGACGAAGAAGGACAAGAGCTGACATGCCTCGTAAGGGACCCGCTCCGAAGCGTCCGCTCGTCGCCGACCCGGTCTACGGGGCGCCGCTCGTGACGCAGCTCGTGAACAAGGTGCTCGTCGACGGGAAGCGCTCGCTGGCCGAGCGCATCGTCTACGGCGCCCTCGAGGGCTGCCGGGAGCGCAACGGCGCCGACCCGGTCGTCACGCTCAAGCGCGCGCTCGACAACGTCAAGCCGGCCCTCGAGGTCCGCAGCCGCCGTGTCGGTGGCGCGACCTACCAGGTGCCGATCGAGGTGCGTGCCGGCCGCTCGACCACGCTCGGGCTCCGCTGGCTGATCGCCTACTCGCGGGCACGCCGCGAGAAGACGATGGTCGAGCGCCTGACGAACGAGCTGCTCGACGCCTCGAACGGCCTCGGTGCCGCCGTGAAGCGACGCGAGGACACGCACAAGATGGCCGAGTCGAACAAGGCCTTCGCGCACTACCGCTGGTGACGCGGTGTGCCCCCGGTGCGAACCACCGGGGGCACCCGATGTCGCGAAACACCGCCGCGGGACCCGCGGCGACGATCCGACGGGAAGAGGAATTCCGTGGCACGCGACGTGCTGACCGATCTGGGCAAGGTCCGCAACTTCGGGATCATGGCCCACATCGACGCGGGCAAGACCACCACGACCGAGCGCATCCTGTACTACACCGGTATCAACTACAAGATCGGTGAGGTCCACGACGGCGCGGCCACGATGGACTGGATGGAGGAGGAGCAGAAGCGCGGCATCACGATCACGTCCGCCGCGACGACGACCTTCTGGAAGGACTACCAGCTCAACATCATCGACACCCCCGGGCACGTCGACTTCACCATCGAGGTCGAGCGCAACCTGCGCGTCCTCGACGGTGCGGTGGCCGTGTTCGACGCCAAGGAGGGTGTCGAGCCGCAGTCGGAGACGGTGTGGCGGCAGGCCGACACCTACGACGTCCCGCGCATCTGTTTCGTCAACAAGATGGACAAGCTGGGCGCCGACTTCTACTTCACGGTACAGACGATCAAGGACCGGCTGCACGCGAAGCCGCTGGTCGTCCAGCTGCCGATGGGTGTCGAGTCCGAGTTCTACGGCGTCATCGACCTGGTCCGCATGCGTGCGTTGACCTGGCGCGGTGAGGTCCAGAAGGGCGAGGACTACGCGATCGAGGAGATCCCGGCGGAGTACGCCGAGCGCGCCGCGGAGTACCGCGAGGCGCTGATGGAGTCGATCGCCGAGAGCGACGAGTCGCTGATGGACCGCTACTTCGCCGGCGAGGAGATCTCCGTCGAGGAGATCGAGCGCGGCATCCGCGCCGTGACGGTCACCAGCGAGTACAACCCGGTGCTCTGCGGCACGGCGTACAAGAACAAGGGCGTCCAGCCCATGCTCGACGCCGTCATCGCCTACCTGCCGTCGCCGACCGAGGTGAAGCCCGTCGAGGGCACGCTGCTCGACGGCGAGACCCCGGTGGTGCGGCACGCGACCACCGACGAGCCCTTCGCGGCGCTCGCCTTCAAGATCATGAGCCACCCGTTCTACGGGAAGCTCACCTACATCCGCGTCTACTCGGGCAAGATCGCGTCCGGCGCGCAGATGATCAACTCGACGAAGGACCGCAAGGAGCGCATCGGGAAGGTCTTCCAGATGCACTCCAACAAGGAGAACCCGGTCGAGTCGGCCATGGCCGGGCACATCTACGCGGTCGTCGGCCTGAAGGACACGACCACGGGCGACACCCTCTGCGACCCGCAGAACCCGGTGATCCTCGAGTCGATGGTCTTCCCCACCCCGGTCATCGAGGTGGCGATCGAGCCGAAGTCGAAGGCCGACCAGGAGAAGCTCTCCACCGCCATCCAGCGGCTCAGCGACGAGGACCCGACCTTCCAGGTCGCCCGCGACGAGGAGACCGGCCAGACGATCATCAAGGGGATGGGCGAGCTCCACCTCGAGGTGCTGGTCAACCGGATGAAGAGCGACTTCAAGGTCGAGGCCAACATCGGCAAGCCGCAGGTCGCCTACAAGGAGACCATCCGCCGGCCGGTGGACAAGTACGAGTACACGCACAAGAAGCAGACCGGTGGCTCCGGTCAGTTCGCGCGGGTCATCATCTCGCTCGAGCCGATGGAGAAGGGCGAGGACGGCGCGCTCTACGAGTTCGTCAACAAGGTCTCCGGTGGCCGCATCCCCCGCGAGTACATCCCCTCGGTCGACCACGGCGCCCAGGACGCGATGCAGTACGGCATCCTGGCCGGCTACCCGATGACGGGCCTGCGGCTGACGCTGCTCGACGGTCAGTACCACGAGGTCGACTCGTCGGAGATGGCGTTCAAGGTCGCCGGCTCCATGGCGCTCAAGGAGGCGGCCCGCAAGGCGGACCCCGCCATCCTCGAGCCGCTGATGGCGGTCGAGGTGTCGACGCCCGAGGACTACATGGGCGACGTCATCGGCGACCTGAACTCCCGCCGTGGCCAGATCCAGGCCATGGAGGAGCGCAGCGGCAACCGGATCGTCAAGGCCGTGGTGCCGCTCTCGGAGATGTTCGGCTACGTCGGCGACCTGCGGTCGAAGACCCAGGGCCGGGCGAACTACTCCATGCAGTTCGACTCGTACGGCGAGGTCCCGGCCAGCGTGGCCAAGGAGATCATCGCTAAGGCGACCGGCGAATGACCTCGACCGCGGCCCGCGTCCCCGACGGGGAAGTGCGGGCCGCGGTGAGGCCGGGGAATCGTCCCCGTTAGCCTCGTGAGGTCACCTCGGGTCCTCCGCATCAGGCGTTAGGACCGCACGACCCGACGTAACTTCCGCCGCCGGCCGAATGCCGGTGGCGGGGACAGTCCCAGAAAGTCCAGGAGGACGAGAGCAGTGGCGAAGGCCAAGTTCGAGCGGACCAAGCCGCATGTCAACATCGGCACCATCGGTCACATCGACCACGGGAAGACGACGCTGACCGCGGCGATCACCAAGGTCCTGCACGACAAGTACCCGCAGCTGAACCAGGCGTCGGCGTTCGACCAGATCGACAAGGCGCCCGAGGAGCGGCAGCGCGGTATCACGATCTCGATCGCGCACGTCGAGTACCAGACCGAGAAGCGGCACTACGCGCACGTCGACTGCCCCGGGCACGCCGACTACGTGAAGAACATGATCACCGGTGCCGCCCAGATGGACGGCGCCATCCTGGTCGTGGCCGCCACCGACGGGCCCATGCCCCAGACGCGCGAGCACGTGCTGCTCGCCCGCCAGGTCGGCGTGCCCTACATCGTCGTGGCGCTCAACAAGGCCGACATGGTCGACGACGAGGAGATCATGGAGCTCGTCGAGATGGAGGTCCGTGAGCTCCTCTCGGCGCAGGAGTACCCCGGCGACGACCTCCCCGTGGTCCGCGTCTCGGCGCTGAAGGCGCTCGAGGGCGACGCCGAGTGGGCCGACGCGATCGTCTCGCTGATGGACGCCGTCGACGACGCGATCCCGTCGCCGGAGCGCGACACCGAGAAGCCGTTCCTCATGCCCGTCGAGGACGTCTTCACGATCACCGGTCGTGGCACGGTCGTCACCGGCCGCGTCGAGCGCGGCATCGTCAAGGTGAACGAGGAGGTGGAGATCGTCGGCATCCGCGAGAAGTCGGTGAAGACCACCGCCACCGGCATCGAGATGTTCCGCAAGCTCCTCGACGAGGGGCGCGCCGGCGACAACGTCGGCCTGCTCGTGCGCGGCATCAAGCGCGAGGACGTCGAGCGCGGCATGGTCATCTGCAAGCCGGGCTCGATCACCCCGCACACCGAGTTCGAGGGCCAGGTCTACATCCTGGGCAAGGACGAGGGCGGACGGCACACGCCGTTCTTCAACAACTACCGCCCGCAGTTCTACTTCCGGACCACGGACGTCACCGGTGTCGTGACGCTGCCGGAGGGCACCGAGATGGTCATGCCCGGCGACAACACCGAGATGGCCGTCCAGCTGATCCAGCCCATCGCCATGGAGGAGGGCCTCCAGTTCGCCATCCGTGAGGGTGGCCGGACCGTGGGCGCGGGCCAGGTCACGAAGATTTCCAAGTAACCCCCCGGTGTCCGCGCGCCGTCCGGTGCGTGCGACACTTGTCGGGTTGCTTGCCCGGGCGGTCGGCTCAATCGGTATCGAGCCGACCGCCCCGGCGTGAGCGGGGTCGAACGCAGACCCACCCCGGGCGCCTCCTCCTGGAGGTGCCCACCGTGCCGTGAACCGGGAGACCGGGGAACGGGACGGACACACCATGAACAGCGAGGGTCCGCGAGGGCCTGAAGCCGCGGAGCGACGAGCGTCCGGGGCCGCGCCAGCCGACGGAGTCGACACGCCCGACCGCGTGGACCGGACAGGTTCGCCCCAGGGTGAGCCGGCCGGGTCGACGATGGGCGGACGAGTCGAGGACGAGAAGAGGAACGGCAAGCCACCATGGCGGGACAGAAGATCCGCATCAGGCTCAAGGCCTACGACCACGAGGCCATCGACGCGTCGGCTCGCAAGATCGTCGAGACCGTGACGCGTACGGGTGCCTCGGTCGTCGGCCCGGTGCCGCTGCCCACCGAGAAGAACATCTACTGCGTCATCCGCTCGCCGCACAAGTACAAGGACTCGCGCGAGCACTTCGAGATGCGCACGCACAAGCGACTGATCGACATCGTCGACCCGACGCCGAAGACGGTGGACGCGCTCATGCGCATCG
The DNA here is from genome assembly GCF_042653685.1 of Actinomycetospora atypica. NCBI lineage: Bacteria > Bacillati > Actinomycetota > Actinomycetes > Pseudonocardiales > Pseudonocardiaceae > Actinomycetospora > Actinomycetospora atypica. The sequence goes on from NZ_JBHSIV010000043.1 coordinate 14,189, forward strand.
ACCTGCCGGCCAGCGTCGACGTCAACATCCAGTGAGGCGCGAGATGTCTGCAGACCCTCTCCGCAGCAACGAGCGGCAGATGAACGGCGTCCTCGGCACCAAGGTCGGCATGACCCAGGTGTTCGACGAGGCGAACCGCATCGTCCCCGTCACCGTGGTCAAGGCGGGCCCCTGCGTCGTCACGCAGGTGCGGACCCCCTCCACGGACGGCTACAACGCGGTCCAGATCGCGTTCGGCGCCATCGACCCGCGCAAGGTGAACAAGCCGGTCACCGGCCACTTCGCCAAGGCCGGCGTCACCCCGCGTCGCCACCTCGTGGAGCTCCGCACGTCCGACGCCTCGTCCTACGAGGTCGGCCAGGAGGTCACCGCCGAGGTGTTCTCCGCCGGTGCCGTCGTCGACGTCTCGGGCACGAGCAAGGGCAAGGGCACCGCCGGCGTCATGAAGCGCCACGGCTTCCACGGCCTGGGCGCGAGCCACGGCACGCAGCGCAAGCACCGTTCGCCGGGCTCCATCGGCGGGTGCGCCACCCCGGCCCGTGTCTTCAAGGGCACGCGCATGGCGGGCCGCATGGGCAACGCCAAGACCACCACGCAGAACCTGACCGTCCACGGGGTGGACGCCGACGCGGGTTTGCTGCTGATCCGCGGCGCCGTCCCCGGCCCGCGCGGCGGTCTGGTCCTCGTCACCTCTGCTGCCAAGAAGGGCGGTGACCAGCAGTGACCTCGCCTGACGGCCACACCCCGGGCCCGAACGACGCCGAGGGCCACGACAGCGCCGAGCAGGTCGACGCGGGCACCACGTCCGCGACGTCCGCGGCCACCGCCACGCTCGCCGCCTCGCGGCCGGCCCGCCGCCGCGGCTTCTCCGCGGGCGAGGCCCGCCGGAGCGCCCGGCACGACGCGCAGGCCGCGTCGGCCACCGGCCAGACCCGCACGGTCACGGTGCACACCCCCACCGGGGGCACCGACGGCACGGCCGAGCTCCCCGCGGAGCTCTTCGACGCGCCGGCCAACACCGCGCTGATGCACCAGGTGGTGACCGCGCAGCTCGCGGCGGCCCGCCAGGGCACGCACGACACGAAGACGCGCGGCGAGGTCCGCGGCGGCGGCAAGAAGCCGTACCGCCAGAAGGGCACCGGCCGCGCGCGCCAGGGCTCCACCCGCGCCCCGCAGTTCGTCGGCGGTGGCACGGTCCACGGCCCGACGCCGCGGGACTACTCGCAGCGGACCCCGAAGAAGATGAAGGCGGCCGCCCTGCGGGGTGCGCTGTCCGACCGGGCCCGCCACGAGCGGATCCACGTCTTCTCCGCGCTCGTCGACGGCGCCGCGCCCTCGACGAAGGGTGCGCGCACGGCGCTCGAGGGCGTCGTCGCCCCCGACCGCGTCCACCGCAAGGTGCTCGCCGTCGTCGCCCGTGGCGACGACGCCGGCCGCCGGAGCGTGGCCAACCTCCCGGCGGTGCACCTGCTGACGCCGGACCAGCTCAACACCTACGACGTCCTGCGGGCGGACGACGTCGTCTTCACGACGGCGGCGCTCGAGGCGTTCGTCAGCGCCCGCACGGCGGGCGCCGAGGAGGTCGACCAGTGATCGCGGACCCGCGGGACATCATCCTCGCGCCGGTGATCTCCGAGAAGAGCTACGGCCTTCTCGAGGAGCGCCAGTACACCTTCCTGGTGCGCCCGGACGCGAACAAGACCCAGATCAAGATCGCCGTCCAGCAGATCTTCGACGTCCAGGTGGCGAGCGTGAACACGCTCAACCGCGAGGGGAAGCGCAAGCGTTCCAAGAGCGGATACGGCAAGCGCAAGGACACCAAGCGCGCCGTGGTCACCGTGACGGCGGAGAGCCGGACGATCGACGTCTTCGGCGGGCCCGGGGCGTAGGGGAGTACGGAACATGGGAATCCGCAGGTACAAGCCGACGACCGCCGGGCGGCGTGGCGCGAGCGTCTCGGACTTCGCCGAGATCACGCGCGACCACCCCGAGAAGTCGCTGATCCGCCCGCTCCACAACAAGGGCGGACGCAACTCGACCGGGCGCATCACCACCCGGCACCAGGGCGGTGGGCACAAGCGCGCCTACCGCCTGATCGACTTCCGGCGCCACGACAAGGACGGTGTGCCGGCCAAGGTCGCGCACATCGAGTACGACCCGAACCGCAGCGCGCGCATCGCCCTGCTGCACTACGCCGACGGCGAGAAGCGCTACATCATCGCGCCGGAGCGTCTGCACCAGGGCGACGCGATCGAGAACGGTCCCCGGGCCGACATCAAGCCCGGCAACAGCCTGCCGCTGCGCAACATCCCCACCGGCACCGTGATCCACGCGATCGAGCTCCGCCCCGGCGGCGGCGCGAAGATCGCGCGGTCGGCCGGCGCGCGGGTGCAGCTGGTGGCGAAGGACGGCCCGTACGCCCAGCTGCGGATGCCCTCGGGCGAGATCCGCAACGTGGACGTGCGCTGCCGCGCCACCATCGGGGAGGTCGGCAACTCCGACCACTCGAACATCAACTGGGGCAAGGCGGGCCGCAACCGCTGGCGCGGCAAGCGCCCGACGGTCCGCGGTGTCGCGATGAACCCGGTCGACCACCCGCACGGTGGTGGTGAGGGCAAGACGTCCGGTGGCCGCCACCCGGTGAACCCGGCCGGCACCCCGGAGGGCCGCACGCGCGGCCGCAAGGAGAGCGACCGCATGATCGTGCGCCGCCGGCGTACCGGCAAGAACAAGAAGCGATAGAGCAGGAGGGAGACAGCGATGCCACGCAGTGTCAAGAAGGGGCCGTTCGTCGACGACCACCTGCTCAAGAAGGTCGACGCTCTCAACGAGGCGAACCGCAAGTCGGTCATCAAGACCTGGTCGCGCCGTTCGACGATCATCCCCGACATGCTCGGCCACACGCTGGCCGTGCACGACGGTCGCAAGCACGTCCCGGTCTTCGTCTCGGAGGCCATGGTCGGGCACAAGCTCGGCGAGTTCGCCCCGACCCGCACGTTCCGCGGGCACGTCAAGGAGGACCGTCGGTCGCGTCGCCGCTAGGCGACCGACAGACGGCCCCGTCCGCGAAACCAGGAAGGTAAACGAACGATGGCTGCACCAGCCGACTCCGAGACGGCCCCCCAGGGCGCCGTCGCGCGGGCTCGCTACGTGCGCATGTCGCCGATGAAGGTCCGCCGCGTGGTGGACCTCGTCCGTGGCATGCCCGTCGGCCAGGCCGCCTCGGTGCTGCGGTTCGCCGAGCAGGCGGCCGCCACGCCGGTCGCCAAGCTCGTCGCGAGCGCGGTGGCGAACGCCGAGAACAACTTCGACCTGGACCCCGCCACGCTCGTGATCTCGACGATCACCGTGGACGAGGGTCCGACCATGAAGCGGTTCCAGCCCCGGGCGCAGGGGCGCGCGTACCGCATCCGCAAGCGCACCAGCCACATCACGGTCGAGGTCACCTCGGTGCCCGAGGGCCAGGGTCGTGGCGGTCGCCAGCGCTCGAAGGGAAGGACCCGCTGATGGGTCAGAAGATCAACCCGCACGGGTTCCGTCTGGGCATCACCACCGACTGGAAGTCCCGGTGGTACGCCGACAAGCAGTACGCCGAGTACGTGGCCGAGGACGTCAAGATCCGTCGCATGCTCTCCAAGGGCATGGAGCGGGCCGGCATCTCCAAGGTCGAGATCGAGCGCACCCGTGACCGCGTGCGCGTCGACATCCACACCGCCCGGCCGGGCATCGTCATCGGCCGCCGCGGCGCGGAGGCCGACCGCCTGCGCGGCAACCTCGAGAAGCTGACCGGCAAGCAGGTCCAGCTCAACATCCTCGAGGTCAAGGGCGCCGAGGCCGACGCGCAGCTCGTCGCGCAGGGCGTCGCCGAGCAGCTGTCCAACCGCGTCTCCTTCCGCCGCGCGATGCGCAAGGCCATGCAGTCGGCCATGCGCAGCCCGGGCGTCAAGGGCATCCGCGTGCAGTGCTCCGGCCGCCTCGGCGGCGCGGAGATGTCGCGCTCGGAGTTCTACCGCGAGGGTCGCGTCCCGCTGCACACGCTGCGCGCCGAGATCGACTACGGCCTGTTCGAGGCCCGGACCAACTTCGGCCGCATCGGCGTGAAGGTCTGGATCTACAAGGGCGACGTCGTCGGCGGCAAGCGCGAGTCCGAGCGCCAGGCGGCGCTCGACGCGGCCACCCGCGAGCCCCGCGGCGGCCGCGGTGGCCGTGGCGGTGCAGGCGGCGGGGGCGACCGTCCCCGCGGCCGTCGTTCGGGCGCCTCCGGGACCACCGGGTCGGGCACCGAGGCCGGGCGCGCCGCCGCCGAGCAGGCCAGCGCCGGCGCCACGACCGGTGGTGCGGCCGCGGGTCAGCCGGCCGAGGCCACGAGCTCGAGTCAGGAGGCCTGACCATGTTGATGCCCCGCAGGGTCAAGTTCCGCAAGCAGCACCGCCCCGACCGGTCGGGTGCCGCCAAGGGCGGCACGCAGATGTCGTTCGGCGACTTCGGCATCCAGGCGCTCGAGCACGGCTACGTGACGAACCGCCAGATCGAGTCGGCCCGTATCGCGATCACCCGCCACATCCGTCGTGGCGGCAAGGTCTGGATCAACATCTTCCCCGACCGGCCGCTCACCAAGAAGCCCGCCGAGACCCGCATGGGTTCCGGTAAGGGCTCGCCGGAGAAGTGGGTCGCGAACGTGAAGCCGGGACGGGTCATGTTCGAGATGAGCTACCCCAACGAGGCCACCGCCCGTGAGGCACTGCGTCGCGCGCAGCACAAGCTGCCGATGCGCTGCCGCATCGTCACCCGTGAGGAGGCGTTCTGATGGCAGCGGGAACCCAGGCCAGCGAGCTGCGCGAGTTGTCGGACGACGACCTCGTCGCGCGGGCCCGTGAGGCGAAGGCCGAGCTGTTCAACCTCCGGTTCCAGATGGCGACCGGTCAGCTCGACAACAACCGCCGGCTTCGGACCGTCCGGCACGACATCGCCCGCATCTACACCGTGATGCGTGAGCGCGAGCTCGGACTGTCCGTCGCCCCCGACCAGGAGGGAGCGGCATGACCAGCGCCGCCGACAGCGAGCAGGTGGCGTCCGAGGTCAAGGCCGACGCCCCCGCCGAGCAGAAGCCGGGCGACCGGAACGACGAGCGCGGCATGCGCAAGACCCGCGAGGGTCTCGTCGTCTCGGACAAGATGGCGAAGACGATCGTCGTGAGCCTCGAGGACCGGGTGAAGCACCCGCGCTACTCGAAGGTCATCCGCCGGACCAAGAAGGTCAAGGCGCACGACGAGGAGAACACCGCCGGCCCCGGCGACCGCGTGCTCCTCATGGAGACCCGGCCGCTCTCGGCCACGAAGCGCTGGCGTCTCGTGCAGATCCTCGAGAAGGCCAAGTAGCACCCTCCGTCAGGGAGCACAGCGAAACCATCCGGCGCCCGACGCCGGGAAGGTCAGGAGAGAAGTAGTGATCCAGCAGGAGTCGCGACTCCGGGTCGCCGACAACACGGGTGCCAGGGAAATCCTGTGCATCCGCGTTCTCGGTGGCTCGTCCCGCAGGTATGCGGGGATCGGCGACGTCATCGTGGCCACCGTCAAGGAGGCCATCCCGGCGTCCGGTGTGAAGCGCGGGGACGTCGTCAAGGCCGTCATCGTGCGCACCGTCAAGGAGCGCCGTCGGCCGGACGGTTCGTACATCAAGTTCGACGAGAACGCCGCGGTGATCATCAAGAACGACCGCGAGCCGCGTGGGACCCGCATCTTCGGCCCGGTCGGCCGGGAGCTCCGCGACAAGCGGTTCATGCGGATCATCTCGCTCGCGCCGGAGGTGCTGTAGCCAGATGAAGGTCAAGAAGGGCGACACGGTTCTCGTCATCGCCGGCAAGGACAAGGGCGCGAAGGGCAAGGTCATCCAGGCCTACCCCGATCGCGACAAGGTCCTCGTCGAGGGTGTCGGCCGGGTCAAGAAGCACACCGCCCAGTCCGCGAACCAGCGCGGCGCATCGTCCGGCGGGATCGTCACGCAGGAGGCCGCCATCCACGTCTCGAACGTGATGGTCGTCGACTCCGACGGCAAGCCGGCCCGCGTCGGCTACCGCGACGGTGGCGAGGGCGAGCAGAAGCGCGTGCGCGTGTCGCGCCGCAACGGGAAGGACGTCTGATGACGAGCACCGAACAGTCGGCGCGTCCCCGGTTGCAGCAGCGCTACCGGGACGAGATCCGCCAGACGCTGACGGACCAGTTCTCGTACCCCAACGCCATGCTCGTGCCCGGCGTCGTCAAGGTCGTCGTGAACATGGGCGTCGGCGAGGCCGCGCGCGACTCGAAGCTGATGGAGGGCGCGGTCCGCGACCTCACCCTCATCGCCGGCCAGAAGCCGGAGATCCGCAAGGCCCGCAAGTCGATCGCGCAGTTCAAGCTCCGTGAGGGCATGCCGATCGGCGCCCGCACCACGCTGCGCGGCGCCCGCATGTGGGAGTTCCTCGACCGCCTGGTCACGATCAGCCTGCCGCGCATCCGCGACTTCCGCGGGCTCTCGCCCAAGCAGTTCGACGGCTCGGGCAACTACACGTTCGGTCTCTCGGACCAGACGATGTTCCACGAGATCGACCAGGACTCGATCGACCGGCCGCGGGGCATGGACATCACCGTGGTCACCTCCGCGACCACCGACGAGGAAGGCCGGGCCCTCCTGCGCGCCCTCGGCTTCCCGTTCAGGGAGAACTGAGCATGGCGAAGAAGGCACTGGTCAACAAGGCGGCGAAGACGCCGAAGTTCAAGGTTCGCGGGTACACCCGGTGCAACCGCTGCGGGCGCGCCCGCGCGGTCCTGCGCAAGTTCGGGCTCTGCCGCGTGTGCCTCCGCGAGATGGCGCACAAGGGCGAGCTCCCGGGCGTCAGCAAGTCCTCGTGGTGAGCCGCGTGCAGGACACCGACGTCGACCTGACGGTCGACGAGGAGCTTCCGGGCCGGGCGATCGACCCCGACCTGCTGGCCCTCATCCAGCGCGTGGCGCACCGGGAGCACCTGCTCTCCGGCAATGACGTCGCCGCGCGTACCGACAATGCTCTGACCCGCCCCGGACGCCGCAGGCCCACCGTTGGGTCGTCCGCCCGCCGGACGACCCGGGGTACCACGGCGAGGAAGGTGACCTGGTCGCGATGACGATGACCGATCCCATCGCGGACATGCTCACGCGTATTCGCAACGCCAACTCGGCGTTCCACGAGAACGTGAGCATGCCGCACAGCAAGCTCAAGGCCACGGTGGCCCAGGTCCTGCTCGAGCAGGGCTACATCGCCGCCTACCGCGACGAGCCGGCGGCCGTCGGCAAGTCGCTGGTCATCGACCTGAAGTACGGGCCGAACCGCGAGCGCAGCATCGCCGGCCTCAAGCGCATCTCGAAGCCGGGCCTGCGCATCTACGCGAAGTCGACCGAACTGCCGCGCGTGCTCGGGGGGCTCGGCGTCGCGATCATCTCGACGTCCTCGGGCCTGCTGACCGACCGACAGGCCTATCAGCGACGGATGGGCGGGGAAGTCCTCGCCTTCGTCTGGTAACGGGAGGGGAACCATGTCACGCATCGGCAAGGCCCCGATCACCGTGCCGTCCGGCGTGGACGTCGCGATCGAGGGCCAGAACATCACGGTCAAGGGGCCCAAGGGCACCCTGAGCCACACGGTCGACCGCCCCATCGCGGTCGCGCTGGAGGACGGCGTCCTGTCGGTCTCCCGCCCCGACGACGAGCGTGAGAACCGTGCGCTGCACGGGCTGTCGCGCTCGCTCGTCAACAACCTCGTCCTCGGCGTCACCCAGGGCTACGAGCGCAAGCTCGAGATCCACGGCGTCGGCTACCGCGTGCAGCTCAAGGGCAACGCCCTCGAGTTCGCGCTCGGCTTCAGCCACCCGGTGCGCATCGAGGCGCCCGAGGGCATCACGTTCGCGGTGGAGAGTCCCACCCGCTTCTCGGTGCAGGGCATCGACAAGCAGGCCGTGGGTCAGGTCGCCGCGAACATCCGCCGGCTGCGCAAGCCCGACCCGTACAAGGGCAAGGGCGTCCGGTACTCCGGCGAGCAGATCCGCCGCAAGGTCGGGAAGACGGGTAAGTGATGGCTGAGACCACCGAGAAGAAGCGCACGACGGTCGGCAGGAACGTCTCCGAGGCCCGCCGTGCGGGTCGGCTGCGCCGTCACTCCCGCCTCCGCAAGAAGGTCGAGGGCACGCCGGCGCGTCCGCGCCTCGTCGTCACCCGCTCCTCGCGGCACATCACCGCCCAGGTGATCGACGACCTCGCGGGCCACACGCTGGCCCACGCCTCGAGCATGGAGGCCGACGTCCGCGGGCTCGAGGGCGACAAGAAGGCGCAGGCCGCCAAGGTCGGCGAGCTCGTCGCCTCGCGCTCCAAGTCGGCGGGGATCGACGCGGTCGTGTTCGACCGCGGCGGACGCCGCTACCACGGCCGCATCGCGCAGCTCGCCGATGCGGCCCGCGAGGGGGGCCTGACGTTCTGATGGCCCTCCACGTCTCGTACACGCAAGGGAAGGACGCCTGATGCCGGGCACTCAGCGCCGCGAGGGCGGCGGCCAGGGCGGGCGCGACCGCGACCGTCAGGGCGGCGGCCGCGGCGGCGCCCAGGACCGGACGCCGCACCTTGAGCGCGTCGTCGCCATCAACCGCGTGGCCAAGGTCGTCAAGGGCGGCCGCCGCTTCAGCTTCACCGCGCTCGTGATCGTCGGCAACGGCGACGGCGAGGTCGGGGTGGGCTACGGCAAGGCCAAGGAGGTGCCGGCCGCCATCGCGAAGGGCGTGGAGGAGGCACGGAAGAACTTCTTCCGCGTCCCCCGCATCGGCACCACCATCACGCACCCCGTGCAGGGCGAGGACGCCGCGGGCGTCGTCCTCCTGCGCCCCGCGAGCCCCGGTACCGGCGTCATCGCCGGTGGCCCGGTGCGCGCGGTCCTGGAGTGCGCGGGGATCCAGGACATCCTGTCCAAGTCCCTGGGCAGCCAGAACGCCATCAACATCGTGCACGCCACGGTGGCGGCCCTGAAGGCGCTGCAGGTCCCCGAGGCCGTCGCCGCGCGCCGGGGTCTGCCGCTCGACGAGGTGGCGCCGGCGCGGATGCTGCGCCAGCGCGCCGGGCAGGGGATCTGATCATGGCCGAACTGCTGGTCACCCAGGTCAAGTCCGGGATCGGGGGCAAGCGCAACCAGCGCGAGACCCTGCGCACGCTCGGCCTGCGCCGCATCGGCGCCACGGTCACGCGTCCGGACGACCCGCAGAACCGCGGGATGATCCACACCGTGCGGCACCTCGTCACGGTCGAGGAGGTCTGACATGGCTGAAGCACCGCTGAAGCTCCACCACCTCCGTCCGGCTCCCGGGAGCCGCACGGACAAGACGCGCGTCGGTCGCGGTGAGGCCTCCAAGGGCAAGACCGCCGGCCGCGGCACCAAGGGCACGGGCGCACGCAAGAACGTGCCCGCGCGCTTCGAGGGCGGCCAGATGCCGCTCCAGATGCGCCTGCCGAAGCTCAAGGGCTTCCGCAACCGCGGCAAGGTCGTCGCGCAGGTCGTCAACGTCGGCGACCTGGCCCGGCTGTTCCCCGACGGCGGCGAGGTCGGTCCGGCCGAGCTCGTGGCCGCCGGCGCCGTCCGCCCCGGGCACCCGGTCAAGGTGCTCGGCGAGGGCGAGCTCGGCTCGGTCACGCTGCAGGTGAGCGCCCACGCGTTCTCCGGTGCCGCCACCGAGAAGATCAACGGCGCGGGCGGGACGATCACGATCGTCTGAGTCCGCGCACCGCGCCACGGGCCCGGGGGAGCCGAGAGGCACCCCCGGGCCCGTTCGTGTGTCCGGGGGTGGGGCGAGCGGAGCGACAGCGCCGGGAAGCAGGCTGTTACCCTCGCCGAAGGCCGCTCCGCGTCTGCACGGACCGCCCCGCTCGACGGGGCGTCGGCCGTTCCCGGTCGTCTCTCCCGGCCGCGCGGCGGGGCCCCATCCACGACCAGCTGGAGGTCCGAGTGCTCGGCCCCGTGCGGTCCGCGCTGGCGACGCCGGACCTGCGCAAGAAGATCCTGTTCACGCTCGGCATCGTCGCGGTGTACCGGTTGGGCGCCACCCTCCCGGCCCCCGGCGTCTCGTACACGAACGTGCAGGCCTGTCTGCGCCAGGTCGAGGGCGGCGACTCCCAGAGCGTCTACGCCCTGATCAACCTGTTCTCCGGCGGCGCGCTGCTGCAGCTGTCGATCTTCGCCCTGGGCATCATGCCCTACATCACGGCGAGCATCATCGTCCAGCTGCTCACGGTGGTCATCCCGCGGTTCGAGCAGCTGAAGAAGGAGGGGCAGTCCGGTCAGGGCACCCTCACGCAGTACACGCGCTACCTGACGATCGCCCTGGCGATCCTGCAGTCCACCGGGATCGTGGCCCTGGCCGACCGGGGGCAGTTGTTCGCCAACTGCGACCCGACCCAGTACCCGATCCTGCCGGACGCCGGCATCTTCGACCTCGCCGTCATCGTCCTCGTGATGACCGCCGGGACCGCGATGATCATGTGGTTCGGCGAGCTCGTCACCGAGCGCGGCGTCGGCAACGGGATGTCGCTGCTGATCTTCTGCTCGATCGCCGCGCGCATCCCGGCCGAGGGCCAGCAGATCCTCTCCAGCTCCGGTGGCCTCGTGTTCGCCGTGGTCTGCGTCTTCGGCCTGGCGATCATCGCGAGCGTCGTGTTCGTGGAGCAGGGTCAGCGCCGCATCCCCGTGCAGTACGCCAAGCGCATGGTCGGGCGGCGGATGTACGGCGGGACCTCGACGTACCTGCCGCTGAAGGTCAACCAGGCCGGTGTCATCCCGGTGATCTTCGGGTCGTCGCTGCTGTACCTGCCCGACCTGCTCTCCCGGCTCGTCGGCAACTCGACCTCGGGCTTCGCGGTGTTCGTCCAGAACTACCTGGCGAACCAGTCGAACCCGGTCCACATCGTGCTGTACTTCGCCCTGATCATCTTCTTCACGTACTTCTACGTCGCGATCACGTTCAACCCCGAGGAGCGCGCCGACGAGATGAAGAAGTTCGGGGGCTTCATCCCGGGCATCCGGCCGGGGCGGCCGACCGCGGAGTACCTGCAGTACGTGCTGTCGCGGATCACCTTGCCGGGATCGATCTACCTCGGCATCATCGCTGTCCTCCCGAACTTCTTCCTGGGCATCACCGGCCAGGGTCAGAACCAGAACTTCCCCTTCGGCGGGACGGCGGTGCTGATCATGGTGGGTGTCGGCCTGGACACCGTGAAGCAGATCGAGAGCCAGCTGATGCAGCGCAACTACGAGGGTTTCCTGCGCTGACCGTGTCGGCGGGCGGGACCGGATCGGTCCCGTCCCCCTCGGTGAGGGCGTTGATCACCCGTTCCGGGCAGGATGGGCGTGTGGCCGACGAGGGTCGCCGCGGAAGAGGAGTTGGACATGAGGATCGTTCTGGTGGGGCCGCCGGGGGCCGGCAAGGGCACGCAGGCCGCGCGGCTGTCGGAGCGGCTGGACGCGCCGCACATCTCCACCGGCGATCTGTTCCGCGAGAACATGAAGAACGAGACCGAGCTCGGCAAGGAGGCCCAGCGCTACGTCGACGCGGGTGACCTGGTGCCGGACGAGGTCACCGTGGCGATGGTGAAGGACCGGCTGTCCCAGCCCGACGCCGCCGAGGGCTTCCTGCTCGACGGGTTCCCCCGCAACACCTCACAGGCCGACGAGCTGAACACGGTCCTCTCGCAGCTCGACCAGCGCCTCGACGCGGTGCTGCTGTTCGAGGTGAACGACGAGGAGCTCATCTCCCGGCTCGCCTCGCGCGGACGCTCGGACGACACCGAGGACGTCATCCGCAACCGCCAGGAGGTCTACCGCCGCGAGACGGCGCCCCTGGTCGACTACTACCGCGACCTCATCGTCACGGTCGACGCCCTGGGCTCCGTGGACGAGGTCACCGACCGCGCCATGGACGCGCTGGCCGACGAGCCGGAGGACTGACACCGGTGGGACCGGGCGGTCTGCTGGGGGGCGGTGCCGCCCGGGCCCGCCTCGCGGACGTGTCCGCGGGGCTCGGCCGGGTGGCCGGCCGCCTCTCGGGCGGCCGGATCGGCTCCGAGATCCAGGTGAAGACCCGGGGCGAGGTCGAGGCCATGCGGGCCGCGGGCCTCGTCGTGGCCGCCACCCTCGAGCGGGTGTCGGCCGCGGTGCGGTCGGGGGTCAGCACCGGTGAGCTCGACGAGCTCGCCGAGACCACCATCCGCGAGGCGGGGGCGGTCCCCTCGTTCCTGGGCTACCACGGGTTCCCGGGGAGCATCTGCGCCTCGGTCAACGAGCAGATCGTGCACGGCATCCCCGCGCCGACGACGGTGCTCGGGGACGGCGACCTGCTCTCGGTCGACTGCGGGGCGATCCTCGACGGCTGGCACGGCGACGCCGCGGTCACCGTCCTGGTGGGGCGACCGGCCCCGGGCGACGAGGCGCTCTCGGACGCGTGCCGCGCCGCCATGTGGGCGGGGATCGCCGAGGTCCGCCCCGGCAACCGGCTCGGCGACGTGTCGCACGCGGTCGAGGCCGCGGTCGGGCGGCACCGCACCCCCGCCGGCGGGACGTTCGGCATCGTCGAGGACTACGGCGGGCACGGCATCGGCACCGAGATGCACATGGAGCCGTTCCTGCCCAACGTCGGCCGGCCCGGGACGGGGCTGCGGCTGCGCGAGGGCATGGTGCTGGCCGTGGAGCCCATGCTCACCGCGGGCGACCCGGAGACCGAGGAGCTCGACGACGACTGGACGGTCGTCACGGCCGACGGCGCCCGGGCCGCGCACTGGGAGCACACCGTCGCCATCACCTCGAGCGGCCCGTGGGTGCTGACCGCGCCGGCCGACGCGGACCGCTGAGCGCACTCCCGGGAGCGAGCGGCACGTCCGCTCACGTCGAGGCGGCGGACGTCCCGTTCGCTCAGTCGGGGCAGGACTACTTCGGGCCCATCCGGATCGCGCCGTCGAGCCGGATCGTCTCCCCGTTGAGCATCGGGTTCGCGACGATGTGCGCGGCGAGCGCCGCGTACTCGGCGGGGTCGCCGAGCCGCGAGGGGTGCGGGACCTGGGCGCCGAGGGAGTCGATGTTCTCCTGGGGGAGCGCGGCGAACAGCGGGGTGTGGAACAGCCCGGGCGCGATGGTGCACACGCGGATGCCGACCGAGGCGAGGTCGCGGGCGATCGGGAGGGTCATCCCGACGATGCCGCCCTTGGACGCCGAGTAGGCGGCCTGGCCGATCTGGCCGTCGAAGGCGGCGACCGAGGCGGTGTTCACGACGACGCCGCGCTCCTCGCCGACCGGCTCGGTCTCGCTGATCGCCTGGGCGGCCAGCCGGATGACGTTGAAGGTGCCGACCAGGTTGACGGTCAGGACCTTGGTGAACGCCTCGAGCGGGAACGGGCCCTTGCGTCCCGCGGTGCGGTGCGCGTTGCCGATGCCGGCGCAGTTGACCACCACGCGCAGGGTGCCCAGCTGCTTCGCCGCGTCGATCGCCTGCGTCACCTGGTCGGGATCGGTGACGTCGGCCGGCGCGAACACGGCCCGGTCCCCGAGCTCGTCGGCGAACGCGGCACCCGCCGACGACGGCAGGTCCACGATCACCACCGACGCCCCCTCGGCGCGCAGCTTCTCCACGGTCGCCCGGCCCAGCCCCGACGCCCCTCCGGTCACCAGGGCGACCACACCGTCGACGTCCACGTGTTCTCCTCTCGCAGTTCCGGCTTCCGGCCGTCATCCTGGACCCACGCCGGAGAAACGGTCAACGCTGACGGTTCGGCCCGGTGGCCGACGACCCGGTGATCCGGCGCCCGCCACGCCCTGCGTACACTCGGTTGTTGGTGCGCGTGTCGTGCCGGTGTCCGCACGCGTAACCGCCTGTGGCCCGGTGTGCCGCGGACCCGACCCGGTGCGCACCCGTGTGCCGGTGGAGCGGGACGACAGCGGTCCCCACCGAGTCGCCCGGGAACGTTCCGGGTCCTCGCGGGGGCCGGCGAGAGAAGTGCGGAGGACATGGCGAAGAAGGACGGCGCCATCGAGGTCGAGGGCCGGGTCGTCGAGCCCCTGCCGAACGCGATGTTCCGGGTCGAGCTCGAGAACGGGCACAAGGTCCTGGCGCACATCAGCGGCAAGATGCGGCAGCACTACATCCGAATCCTCCCCGAGGACAAGGTCGTGGTCGAGCTGTCGCCCTACGACCTGTCGCGCGGTCGCATCGTCTACCGCTACAAGTAACCGGGCAGCGAGGAAGAGATCGTGAAGGTCCAGCCGAGCGTCAAGCGCATCTGCGCGAAGTGCCAGGTGGTCCGCCGTCACGGGCGGGTCATGGTCATCTGCGACAACCTGAGGCACAAGCAGCGCCAGGGCTGACGCCCTGCCGGGTCCGTCCCGGTGACGCGAGAAGAACACCCCGTACCTACGTCGGCATCAGTCCCGGCGGAACCACCCCCGGCCCGGGAGGCCGGGGCCCGGACGCGAGAGCGCCCGGGACGGACGGGGACCACACCTCCCGACGACACGAGGAGTACGTCGCCACATGGCACGCATTTCCGGCGTCGACCTCCCCCGCGAGAAGCGGATGGAGATCGCGCTGACCTACATCTTCGGGATCGGCCGGACCCGTTCCAGGCAGATCCTCACCGAGACCGGGATCGACCCCGATCTCCGCAGCAAGGACCTGAGCGACTCGGACGCCGCGGCCATCCGCGCGTTCATCGAGGGCAACTACCGGGTCGAGGGCGACCTGCGGCGCGAGGTCCAGTCGGACATCCGCCGCAAGGTCGAGATCGGCAGCTACCAGGGCCTGCGTCACCGGCGGAACCTCCCGGTCCACGGGCAGCGGACGAAGACCAACGCCCGCTCGCGCAAGGGACCGAAGAAGACCGTCGCCGGCAAGAAGAAGGCCACCCGCAAGTAAGCGGGACCCGATCTCACCTCACCAGGAGTTCAATCGATGCCACCCAGGACTCGCACTGGCGCGGCGGGGGCCAAGAAGGTCCGCCGCCGGGAGAAGAAGAACGTCTCCCAGGGCCAGGCGCACATCAAGAGCACGTTCAACAACACCATCGTCTCGATCACCGACCCCTCGGGTGCGGTGATCAGCTGGGCCTCTGCCGGCCACGTCGGCTTCAAGGGCTCGCGCAAGTCGACGCCGTTCGCCGCCCAGATGGCCGCCGAGAACGCGGCCCGCAAGGCGGCCGAGCACGGCATGAAGAAGGTCGACGTGTTCGTCAAGGGCCCGGGTTCGGGCCGTGAGACCGCCATCCGTTCGCTGCAGGCCGCGGGCCTCGAGGTCGGGACCATCTCCGACGTCACGCCGCAGCCGCACAACGGCTGCCGCCCGCCGAAGCGCCGCCGGGTCTAGGGCGGGGAGGAGACACACCATGGCTCGTTACACCGGACCCATCACGCGCAAGTCGCGTCGCCTCAAGGTCGACCTGGTCGGCGGCGACAAGTCGTTCGAGCGCCGTCCGTACCCGCCGGGGCAGCACGGCCGGATCCGCATCAAGGAATCCGAGTTCCTCATGCAGATCCAGGAGAAGCAGAAGGTCCGCTTCACCTACGGCGTCCTCGAGAAGCAGCTCCGCCGCTACTTCGAGGAGGCGAACCGTCGCGAGGGCAAGACCGGCGACGAGTTCCTCCGCCTCCTCGAGTCGCGCCTCGACTCCGTGGTCTACCGCGCCGGGCTCGCCCGGACCCGGCGGGCCGCGCGTCAGCTCGTCGGACACGGCCACTTCCTGGTCAACGGCCAGAAGGTCGACGTCCCCAGCTACCGGGTGACGCAGTTCGACATCATCGACGTCCGCGACAAGTCGCGGAACATGCTGCCCTTCGTCGACGCGAAGGAGTCGTTCGGGGATCGTCCGGTCCCCGGCTGGCTGCAGGTCGTCCCCGAGACGCTGCGCATCTTCGTCCACCAGCTCCCGGAGCGGTCGCAGATCGACACGCCCGTCTCCGAGCAGCTGATCGTCGAGTTCTACTCCAAGTAGCTCGACCGCACCGGGGCCGAGGTGGCCCCGGTGCCGCGTTTCATTCGTTCGGCGTCAAATAGCGGATGCCCGAGCACCGGAAGGAACTACACACGTGCTGATCTCCCAGCGTCCGGCCCTCTCCGAGGACCCGGTCGACGAGACCCGGTCGCGGTTCGTCATCGAGCCGCTCGAGCCCGGTTTCGGTTACACCCTCGGCAACTCGCTGCGGCGGACCCTGCTGTCGTCCATCCCGGGCGCGGCAGTGACCTCCATCCGGGTCGACGGGGTCCTCCACGAGTTCACGACCATCCCCGGGGTCAAGGAGGACGTCACCGACGTCATCCTGAACCTCAAGGAGCTCGTCGTGAGCTCCGAGGAGGACGAGCCGGCGACGATGTACCTGCGCAAGCAGGGCCCGGGCACGGTGACGGCGGGCGACATCGTCCCGCCGGCCGGCGTGACCGTGCACAACCCGGACCTCCACATCGCGACCCTGAACGACCAGGGCCGTCTCGAGGTCGAGCTCGTGGTGGAGCGGGGTCGTGGCTACGTCCCCGCCGCCCAGAACAAGGCGTCCGGCGCCGAGATCGGCCGCATCCCGGTCGACTCGATCTACTCGCCGGTGCTCAAGGTCAGCTACAAGGTCGAGGCGACCCGCGTCGAGCAGCGCACCGACTTCGACAAGCTGATCCTCGACGTCGAGACCAAGCCGTCGATGACCCCGCGCGACGCCATCGCGTCGGCCGGCCGCACGCTCACCGAGCTGTTCGGTCTGGCCCGCGAGCTCAACATCGACGCCGAGGGCATCGAGATCGGGCCCTCGCCCGCCGAGGCCGACTCGATCGCCGCGTTCGCGATGCCCATCGAGGACCTCGACCTCACGGTGCGGTCCTACAACTGCCTCAAGCGGGAGGGCATCCACACGGTCGGCGAGCTCGTCGGCCGCTCGGAGGCCGACCTGCTGGACATCCGCAACTTCGGTGCGAAGTCCATCGACGAGGTCAAGATGAAGCTCGCCGGCCTCGGCCTCGCGCTCAAGGACAGCCCGCCCGGGTTCGACCCGAGCGCCGCGGCCGCCGACTACCCGTCGGAGGGGTACGACTCCTACGGCGAGGGCGGCGGGTACGGCTCGTTCGGCACGGACGACGGCCAGGACTACGCCGAGACCGAGCAGCTCTAGCTGCTCGGCGTCAACCCCAGCAACTCTGACGTGCTGCCCCCTCCCCGGCCCGCCTCGCGGGCCGGGGAGGAAAGGCGTCACGAGACCAGGAGCGAGACATGCCCACCCCCACGAAGGGGCCCCGCCTCGGCGGATCCCCCGCGCACCAGAAGCTGATGCTGGCCAACCTGGCCACGTCGCTGTTCACGCACGGGCGGATCCACACCACGCGGGCCAAGGCCGAGCGCCTGCGCCCGTACGCCGAGCGCCTCATCACGAAGGCGAAGAAGGGCGACCTGCACAACCGTCGCGAGATCTCCCAGCAGATCCGCGACAAGGACGTCGTGCACCGCCTCATCGCGGAGATCGGCCCGTTCTTCGCCGACCGGCCCGGTGGCTACACCCGGATCATCAAGACGCTGCCGCGCAAGGGCGACAACGCCAAGATGGCCATCATCGAGCTGGTCAACGAGAAGCTCGCCTCCACCGAGGCGTCGGCCGCCACCCGGTCGGCGTCCAACCGTGAGGTCGGGGGCGCGGCGACCGGTGCGGCCGCCACCGCCGCGACGATCGCGGCGGCGGAGTCCACCGACGACACCGCGGCGGGCGCCGAGGCCGAGCAGGCCGTGGGGACCGACGCCGAGACCGACGTCCCCCAGGCCGACGCGGCCACCGGTGACGACGCCGAGGTCACGGGAGCCACCCCCGCCGACTCGTCCTCCTCGGACGACACCGCGGACGGGTCGGACGCTCCGGCCGACGACACGGTCACCGACCTGGTGACCGAGCCGGGCGACACCGACGGGACCACGTCCTGATCGGTCCGTCCCCGCAGCACGACCCCGGGCCCGCCGTCGACACCGACGGCGGGCCCGTGTCGTCCCCACCCCCGACGACGAGGCTGCGGTTCGACCTGGCCTACGACGGGACCGACTTCGCCGGCTGGGCCCGCCAGCCCGAGCTGCGGACCGTGCAGGGCGTGCTCGAGGAGACCCTGTCGACGCTGGCCCGGGAGCCGGTGGCGCTCACGGTGGCCGGGCGGACCGACGCCGGGGTGCACGCCGACGCGCAGGTCGCCCACGCCGACGTCCCGGCGTCGGGGACCGCCCTGCTGCCCGACGGGGCCGTGCCCGACGGCCTCGTGCGCCGCCTGGCCCGGATGCTGCCGCCCGACGTGCGCGTCCACGCCGTGAGGGTCGCCCCCGACGGCTTCGACGCCCGCTTCTCGGCCGTGCGCCGCCACTACGCCTACCGGGTCTGCACGGCCCCGTCCGGACCGGAGCCGCTCCGGGCGCGCGACACCCTGCGCTGGCCCCGCCCGCTCGACCTGGCCGCGATGACCGCGGCCGGACACACCCTGCTCGGCGAGCACGACTTCGCCGCGTTCTGCCGGCCCCGGGCCGGGGCCACCACCATCCGCGAGCTCCAGCGCCTCGACTGGGCGCCGGTCGAGGGCGAGCGGGACGTGGCCGAGGCGCGGCTCTCGGCCGACGCGTTCTGCCACTCCATGGTCCGCTCGGTGGTCGGTGCGTTGATCGCCGTCGGCGAGGGGCGGCGGCCGGTGCAGTGGCCGGCGTCGCTGCTCACCGAGGGGCGCCGGTCGTCGGAGATCCACGTGGTGGCCGCGCACGGTCTGCGCCTGGTGGGGGTCGACTATCCCGACGACGGGTCGCTGGCCGCCCGGGCCGCGACGACGCGGCGGGTGCGCACACTGGGCTGACCCTGCGCATGCGGGGCTGACCCTGCGCATGCGGGGCCGACCCTGCGCGCACTCAGGCCCGGCGGACCGGGCCGAGGATCGCGGTTTCCCGGGGTGCGGTGACCAGGTCGAGCCGCCGCCAGACGTTGCGCCCGAGCGCGACGACGCCGTGGTCGGGCAGGGTCCGCAGTGTCTCGGCCATCGGCTCGGACAGCCGCCAGAGCCGCGTGGCGAGGTCGGCCTCCTCCGGGGGCATCCGCCCGAGCAGCACCACGTCGGCGTCGTCCGCGGCGTCCGCGACCGCCGCCGACAGGGCCGGCAGCACCAGCATCGTCGTGCGCCAGGCCCCCGCCGGGGCACCGGGGCCCGTGGTGGTGGCCCCGCGGTCGTGCACCGTGAGCAGGGCGTCGGTGTCCCCGGGTCCGCCGGGGGCCGGGTCGGGGGCGGCGGGATCGGGCCCGACCTCGACGCGGGTGGGGTCGCCCGCAGCGCGCGCGACGGGCTCCCAGGCCGCGGGCCGTCCGGTGGTCACCGCGACCCGGGCGCCCTCGGCGACGCTGCGCAGGGCGATCTGGCGGGCGAGGTGCAGCGCCCCGAGCACGACGACCCGCGTGGGGACCGGTCGCAGCACCGCGAGGGTCACCGGGTCGCCCGCGGCGTCGGCCCCGAGGACGATCCCGGCCGGCGCCACCGGGGCCACCGCGTCATCGACGACCCACCGCGGCAGCACGGGGGCCCGGCGACCGGGCGACCGGCGGGTCACGGGCGGGCCCCCAGGGGCAGGGTCGCCCGCAGGCCGGCGCCGTGGCGGCCGTGCAGCGGTTCGAGGCGCAGCCCGCGTCCCCGGGCCCCGGCGACGAGCCGCCGCCCGGCCTCGGTGATCGCCTCCGGGGTGCGGGCCGTGACCCGGACGTGCAGGTCGGCGCCGACCTCGTCGGGCCCATCGTCGGCGACGAGCGCGAGCGCGACCGTGCCGACCGCGTCCCCGGCGACGAGGGCGTCGAGGTCGAGCGGCGCGGCGTCGGGCCCGAGGGCCGTCGCCACCCAGGTGGCGTGGCCGACCTCCCCGACCACCACCGCGTCCCACCGCTCCTGGGTGCCGCCGGGCGTGCGGTCGAGGTCGACGCCCGCGGCGAGCGCCACCGCCTCGCGGAGCCCGTCGCGCTCGAGGGGCCGCACCGGCACCCCGGCGTCGGCGAGCACCCGGCCGATCCGGGCGAGCGCCCCGACCAGGGCGCGCCGGGCGCCGAGCACCCCGCCGCCGCGCTCGGCGACGGCCCCGGGGCAGCGGTCGGGGTCGAGACGGACCACCAGCCACGAGCTGCGGTGGGCGGCGTCGGCGAGGGGACCGAGGACCTCGCGGTGCGCGTCGCGGGCGGGCCCGTCGTCGGCGCCCGGACGCACGTGGCGGACGACGGTCACCGCGTCGAGGACCACCCCGCGGTCGTGCAGCGTGTCGGCCAGCGCGGGCAGCGGGAAGCCACCGACCCCGGCGCCCACCCAGTCCGCGCCGCGTCCCCCGGCGTCGGGCGGGTCGAGCAGCAGCGGGAGCTCCTCGACGTCGGGGGCGAGCACCGCGCTCCACGCCCCGTGCTCGTCGCCGAGCAGGGCCAGCGGGCGGCCGTCGTGATCACGACCGTCGACGACGGTGAGCGGGCCGAGCCCGGCGTCGAGCGCGGGCAGGCCGAGGCCCTCGTCGGGTGGGGCGGGCGCGAGCTCCCGGCGACGGAGCCGGTGGCGCAGCGCGAGCGCCGCCCAGGTGCCGACGAGCTCCCCGCGGACCCGCACGAGCCCGGCGACGAGGGCGGCCGAGGCGAGGACACCCGCCAGTGGGAGCAGGCCGGGGTCGAGGGCGAGCAGGCCGAGGGCGAGCGCGAGACCGACGCCGACCAGCACCGTCCCGCCCACCGGCAGGGGGCCGAGGGAGGGCTCGCCGGGACGCGTCCGCGCGGTCACCGCGGCCTCCGCCCTCGGCGGGCCACGACGACCCCGAGGGCCGCGAGCACGACGGCCACCGCCCCGACCGCGACGAGCGCGACCGGGGTCCCCGACGAGGCCGGCGGGGCCGCGGCCGCGGGCGGGGCCGGGCGCGTGCCCGCCAGGGCGGCGGGGACGTCGAGCGCCCCGGGGGAGCCCTCGACCGGTGCGGCGGTGCGGACGAGCCGTTCGACGACCTCGCGGGCGGGCATCGTCGGGAACCGGGCGCGCAGCAGGGCGGCGGCGCCCGCCACCCGGGCGGCCGCGAAGCTCGTCCCGACGATCGGGCCCGGCGCGGAGCCCGGCAGCGTGAGGTCGGCGGTCAGGCCGGCGGAGCGGGCGTCGAGGGCCGCCGGGACCCGGCCGGACGCGGCCAGCCGGACCCACGGGCCCGCGAGCGAGGTCGGGTCGGGCCGGTCGGCGTCGTCGAGCGACCCGACGGTGAGGACGTCGTCGGAGAACCAGGCCGGAGCGGGGACGGTGACCACCCGCAGGGCCGCCTGCGCCGGGTCGTTGGCCGGGCAGGCGGGACCGACGTTGCCGACGGCGGCCACCACGACGACCCCGCGGTCGGCCGCCTCCCGCACGGCCGCCCGCAGCGCGCCGAGCGCGGGGGGGGCGCCGCCGAGGAGCTCGGCGTCGGGCCGGCAGGCGGCGACCGCGAGGGTGAGGACGCCGACCCCGGGCTCGTCGGCCGCCGCCCGCACCGCGCGGGCGAGCGTGGCCTCGTCCCCGGCGTCGGCCCCGTCGGCGGTGCGGTACCAGGAGGAGTCGGCGCGCACGGCCAGGATCCGGGCCCCGGGGGCGACGCCGACGACGCCGTCGTCGGGTCCGGGGACCGCGGCGACCAGGCCCGCGACCGCGGTGCCGTGCCCGTCGCAGTCGGTCCGCGCGGTGCGCCCGCCGACGAAGTCGCCGCCGTCGGTCACCCCGCCGCCCAGCCGGGGGTGCGGGGCGACCCCGGAGTCGCCGAGGGCGACGAGCACGCCGCGGCCGTCGCCGCCGGGCACCGCGGCGGGGTCGGCGCCCAGGGCGTCGAAGCCGGTGGGGGCGATCCCGGCCGGGCACGCGCCGAGCGGCGCGAGCCCCGCCAGCGCGCCGGGGCGCCGGGGCAGCGGGGCCAGGGCCGCCGGGTCGGGCGCCGGAGGGGCGGGCGGGGCGACCGCGATCGGGGTGTCGGCAGCGATCGGGGTGGCGGCAGCCATTGGGCCGTCGGCGGCGACCGGACCTGCCAGCGCTGTCCCTGCGCCCAGGAGCACGGCGACGACCGCCGTCACGAGCCGCCGTCTCACAGCAGCCGCACCGCCGAGAACAGGTCGGCCACCGCGCACGCCAGCGGCACCACCGCGGCGATCGCCACGCCCTCGAGCAGGTCGACCGCCCGGCGCGACCCGGGGGAGTGGTGGCGGCGGGGGAGCACCGAGCCCAGCAGGACCGCGAGCACCCCGACGACCGCGGCCGCGGCGGCGACCCCGAGACGGGCCGCGCCGGGCGGGGCGGCCGCGACCGCCCCGACGACCGGTCCGACGCCCGCCACGAGCGCGCCGAGCAGCAGGACGGTGGCGGGGACCGCGTTCGCGTAGCTGCGCGAGCGGAGGGCCGCCGCGACCACCAGCAGGACCACGAGGACGGCGCCGGCGACCCCGCGCCAGCCCGGTGCCGGCGCGAGGCCGAGCACGGCGACCGCCACCGCGAGCACGGCGACCACTCCGCCCGCGAGCCCCGCGAGCAGGGCGTGCGCGCGGTCGGCGCGGCGGTCGAGCGCCGCGGGATCGGCGGGACCGGCGTCGTCCGGACCGTCCTGGGCGCCGGGCTCGACGGGCACCCGGGGCAACGGCAGGCGGGCCAGGGCGATGCCGAGGCGGGGCAGCACGGACAGGGCGACCACGGCGGCCGCCCCGGCGCCGGCGGCCACCGCCGACGGCTCGAGCGGCCCCGCGCCGCGGGCCTCCGCGATCGCGCCGGCGACGGTCGC
>NZ_JBHSIV010000044.1:0-35936 GCF_042653685.1 Actinomycetospora atypica
CCTGCGCCCTGGACCCCGACGAGCACCCCGCCACCACCACCCGCGACCGCGACCACCGCCTCCCCAGAACAGCGCTCGCCCGGTGGATCGACGCCCGCGACCACCAGTGCGTCGCGCCCGGCTGCACCAAGCTCGCCCGCCGCTGCGACCACGACCACACCCTGGACTGGCAGTACGGCGGACGCACCCAGGCCGACGAGCTCGCCAACCTCTGCCGCCACCACCACCGCGGCAAACACACCGGCCGCTGGCGCTACACCCAGCCCGACCCCGGCCGCTTCGAGGTCACCGACCCCACCGGCACCGTCCACCACACCGCGAGCCGCGTCACCAACCCGCTACCCGGGCCCGTGGCACGCCGCTACCCGTTCCCCTGGCACCTGCTCGACCTCGACCCCGTCACACCCCGCCCCGACTTCGAACCCCGCCCCAACCGCGACGGCATCATCACCGACAAAGCCATCCAGACCTCGATCCACCTCGGCATCCGCGCCGCCACGACGACCGAGCGGTTCGAGCAGCCGACGGAGGACATCGACGACACCGACCCACCCTTCTGACCCGGGAACAGAGCCGGATCAGGCCTCCACGACAGCCGGTCCCGACGACGAGGTCGGCGCCGGACCCGACCGCAGACGGAACGCCAGCAGCACCCCGAGCGCCGTGAGCCCGGCCGTCACCATCATGAGGTCGTCGATCGCCGTGACGAAGGAATGCGCCTGCACCTGCGAGTAGCTCATGTACTGCTCGAGCATCGGGGTGTGCGGCGCCATGTGCATCGCCGCCCCGGTGTCGCTCCCCTGCTGGGCCTGCTCGGAGCTCAGCATCGCCGTGAGGGCCGCGAGCCCCATCGCCGAGGCCGTCCGCTGGGTGACGTTGTTGAACGCGCTCGCGCCGGAGACCCGGTCGGGCGGCACCGCGGAGATGCCCCCGGTCATGATCGGCATCATCGCGAGACCCATCCCCACGGCGCGGAACACGAGGAGCCACCGGAGCTCGTCCCACGACGTCTCCAGCGACAGGTCCCGGAGCATCCACGTCCCGATCGCGAGGATCGACAGCCCGACCACCGCGGGCCAGCGGGGGCCGAAGCGGTCGTAGATCCGGCCCGCGACCGGCATGAGCACGCCCATCACCAGGGCCTGGGGCAGGAGCAGCAGCCCGGTGTCGAACGCGCCCAGCCCCTGGCTCTCCTGCAGGAACAGCGGGATGAAGAACAGCACCCCGAACAGGCCCACCGAGAGCACCGCGATCAGCACCAGTGACAGGGTGAACGCCCCAGAGGAGAACACCCGGACGTCGAGCAGCGGCTCGTCCACCTCCAGCTCGATCACCACGAACAGGGCGAGCGCGAGGACGCCCACCGTCAGCAGGATCAGCACCGGGTACGACGTCCAGCCCCACGACTGGCCCTCCGAGAGCGCCAGCAGCAGCGAGAACAGGCCGGTCGCGATCGCGAGGAAGCCCAGGACGTCGAACGTCCTCCCGGCCTTCCCCTTCGTCATCGGCAGCCACACCACCGCGGCGATCGCGCCGAGCACGCCGATCGGCACGTTGATGAAGAAGATCAGGCGCCAGTCGACGTACTCGACGAGGTAGCCGCCGAGGGTCGGCCCGACGGCCGGCGCGAAGACGATCCCGAGCCCGTAGAGGCCCATCGCCGCGCCGATCCGCTCGCGGGGCACCAGCCGGTAGACCATCGAGAGCGCGACGACCGGGATGATCCCGCCGGGGACCGCCTGCAGGATGCGGAACGCGATCATCGAATCGATGTCCCACGCGAACCCGCAGAGCGCCGAGCCCACCCCGAAGCCGACGAGCGAGAGCACGTAGGCCCGGCCGAGCCCCAGCCGCTCCCCCAGCCACGCGCTCACCGGCACGATCACGCCCAGCGCGAGGGAGTACGCCGTCGAGACCCACTGGATGTCGTCGGTGGTGACCCCGAAGTCCTTCTGCATGGACGGGATCGCCACGTTGACGATGCTCACGTCGAGCACCGACATGAACATGCCGGTGACGAGCACGAGGAGCGGGACGATCCACGGGGTGCTCCCGGACCTACCCGACGAGGCCCTCGCCGACGACGGCCGTGCAGGCTCGGCCGGTGTCGGAGCCGTGGTGGTCGGCGACGCCGCGGTGGTCGTCATGGCGGGAGTCTGGCACCGCCGAGGGGTCGGGATCCCGCCCCGACAGGGGAATTCTCGCAGGTCAGGGGACGTTCGGGTCGGTCTGTCCCGGAGCGTCCGATTCGGTCGGCGTCGTGAGCGGGACTCCGACCCCCGGCTCGCGATCCGGCTCAGGCGTGGTGGACCGCGCGGACCTGGACGAGGGTCGGGTCGTAGGACGTCGCGAGCCCGGCGGCCTCCCCGATGTGCTGCCGCACCTCGGGGCGCGCGAGCGCCGTCTCGTAGGCCGTCGCGCTGGTCCACTGCGCGTAGTTGATCACGCGGGTGCCGTCGAGGCTGGCGTGCAGGTTCGCCGACACGAACCCCGGGTCGCCGACGAAGACCGCGGCGGTGGCGCGGTCGAGGGCGTCGACGAGCTCGGCCTGCCGCTCGGGGTCGACCGTGAAGACGTTGACCAGGGTGACCTGGTCGGAGTCGCTGTCGACGGTGATCGTCGTGGTGGTGCTCATGGGGCTGCTCCTTTGATGTCAATGTCCTGACACCGACGACAGTAGAACGACAGAACGAGCTGTGTCAAACTCCTGACATGCAGGACGTCACCGAGAAGCTCGGCTACCGCCTCAAGCGGGCGGCGTCGGCGCTGCGCACCGCCATGGACGACGCCCTGCGCGCCCACGACCTGACCGTGCCGCAGTACTCGACCCTCGAGCTCCTCGACCAGCAGCCCGGTCTGTCGAACGCGGAGCTCGCCCGCGGCACCTTCGTCACCCGGCAGTCGATGAACGTCGTGCTCCGCGGCCTGCAGGAGCACGGTCTCGTCCACCGGCCCGCCGTCAGCGACCACGGCCGGGCCCTGCCCACTCACCTCACCGAGGAGGGGCTGCGCCGGCTCGCCCTGGCCCGCGACGCCGTCTACGCGATCGACGACCGGATCGCCGGGGCCGTGCCCGAGGAGCGCCGCGCCGCCCTGCTCGCCGACCTCGACGCCATGGTCGCCGAGCTCGGACGCTGAGCCGTCAGGAGTCGGTCATCGGCTCCGGGGAGTCGGGCAGCGCGAGCGTGCGCCGGGCCGTCGGGCGGTGGCCGAGGAAGTCGGGGCGGTTCGCGTGCCCGAACAGCAGCGGCAGGAGCTCGGCCGCGCTGACCCGGCCGTACCAGCCCGACGCCGCGAACTGCTCGCCGAAGGCGGTGACCGGGTCGGTGCGCACCGTGGGGCCGGCGACGACGAGCGGGGTCGGATCGCCGGTGTGCAGCACACCGCCGGTCGACGGGGTCGCGTGGTCGCCCGTGACCGCGACGACCGCCCGGTCCGCGAGGTCGAGCAGCCCGGCGAGACCGGGGTCGGCCGACTCCAGCACCTCGAGCTTCGCCCGCGGCTCCTTCGTGTGGCCGGCCTCGTCGGTCGCCTTGGTGTGGACGTGCACGAACCGCGCACCCTCGTCCATCAGCTCCTGCGCGACGACCAGCCGCGCGGCCAGGTCCTCCCCCGCGTCGGCCACCGGCGGGAGATGCCGCGCCGACATCCCGAGCAGTGTCGCGATCCCCCGGTACAACCGGGTGCTCGTCACGGCGGCGCCGGCCACCCCGGTCTGCTCGACGAAGGCCGGCAGCGGGTCCCGGCGGCCCGACCACTTCGTCGTCAGGACGTCCAACGCCGGCCGCTCCCCCCGCGAGCGGTTGACGCGGTGCCCGACGAGCTCCCGGCGCGCGGCCCGGAGGAAGGCGTCCAGCCGCTCCGCGGTCGGGTCGGCCGCCGGGGTGACCGGTCGGACCCACAGCCACGGGTGGCGGTCCTCGAAGAACGGGTCGGAGTCGGTCACCGCACCGTCGTCGCACCCGGGCAGCACGAGCAGCGCCTCTCCGCGACCGCCCAACGGGGTCAGCTCGACACCGTGCGCGGCGGCCACCGGCGCGAGGGCCTCGAACAGGGCGGTCGCGTCGGCGGCGTCGTCGGGGGCGGTGCGCCCGGTGATCCACACCCGCCCGTCGTCGTCGACGGTCGAGGTCCGCAGCGCCGCGTGGCTGATCGCGACCCCGGTCGGCACGTCGAGCCCCGCGCCCAGGGCCTCCAGCACGGCCCGGCCGGGGAACGGGACGTCGTCGAACCCGAACATCGCCCAGTGCGCCAGCTCCGACGCGGGCGCCCGACCCCACCCGAACGGCAGGTGCCAGCCCGAGCAGCCGCGGGCGGCCAGCGCGTCGAGCGCGGGCGTGTGGGCGGCCTCGGCCGGGGTGCGGTCCCCGAGCGCAGGCACCGGCCGGTCCCCCAGCCCGTCGAGGACGACGAGCACCACCGGCAGCCGGTCGTCGTCGAGGCGGGGCTGGGTCTCGCCGTAGCCGGGAGCCCTGCTCACAGCAGGTCCCGCAGCAGCGGCACGATCGCGGGCGGGACGAGGTCGGCCCACGAGCCGTCGGCGAACGCCGCCCGGATGTCGGTGGCGTCGAGCTTCGTCGCGGGGTCGCCGTCGAGCACCGTCACCGCGTAGCCACCGGCGGCGATCTGCGCGGCCTTCTCCTTCTCCCACGCCGAGTAGGCCCGGACGTAGTGGACGGCGTGCCGCGGGACGTAGTCGGGCCAGGTCTGCGGTCGGGTGAGGTCGAACGGCACGATCGTCGCGTCGAGCCCGGCTCCGTCCAGGGCGGCGGTGAGCAGCCGGACGCGCTCGTAGTAGGTGAAGGGGTTCGCGGCGTCGGTATGCCGGTGGTCGGAGGTGACCTCCCGACGACGAGCGCCGCGGTCGGGATTGGTCACGGCCACCACCAGCGCGTCGTGGCGCTCGAGCGCGTGCGCGAACAGCTCGAGGTGCTGGGCGTGGACCGGCTGGAACCGCCCGGTGACCGCCGCGAGCGAGCGCGTCACCGCAGCAGGTCCTGTCCCGTGAGAAGACCCCGTCACCTGAGAAGACCCCGGGCGATGGCGTTGCGCTGGATCTCGACGGTGCCCGCCGGGATCTTCAGATTCCGCGCGAGCCGGAAGAGCTTCTCCTCCGGCGAGCCCTTGCGCAGGCCGCTGCCGCCGTGGACCTGCAGGGCCCGGTCGGCCACCCGGTAGAAGGACTCGTCGTTGATCACCTTGATCAGGCTGAGCAGGCGGGGCGCGGCGTGGTCGAGGGGGATGCCGTACGGGCCGCCGGGCAGGGCGTCGAGCTCGGTCTGGATCTGCAGGGAGGCCGCGCGGGCGGTGTACACGTCGGCGTCGATGTCGGCGAGCATGTGCGCCACGGCCTGCTGCTCACCGATCGGCCGCCCGCCCGAGGTGCGGGTCCGGGCCCGGTCGACGGCGCGCTCCAGCAGCCACGACCCCCACCCCGCGCACATCCCGCCGCGGGCCATGCGCCGCCAGTTGATCCACGTCATGGCCAGGGCGAACCCGTCGCCGGGGTCGCCGACGACGTCCTCGGCCGGGACGCGCACGTCGGAGAAGTGGAGCTCGCCGGTGAGGCCGTCGTCGAGCATCGTCGGGATGTCCCGGCCGCGCGTGACGCCCGGGGCGCGGGCGTCGACCAGGAACATCGAGAGGCTGCGCGTGCCGGCGCCCGGCTCGGTCACGGCGGTCACCTGCATGACGTCGGCGAAGTGGGCATTGGTGATCCACGCCTTGTCGCCGTTGAGGATCCAGTCGTCGCCGTCGCGGACCGCGTGGGTCTCCATCGCGAGGACGTCGGTGCCGACGGAGATCTCGGTGTTGGCGAAGGCGGCGGTGATCTCGGCGGCGAGCAGGGGCTCGAGCCAGTGCTCCCGGGCGGCGGGCGAGCAGTGCTCGATCGCCGCGTTCGGGCCCTCGGTCCAGGCCAGCGCCGCCAGCCCGAGCCCCAGGCCGCTGCGCCGGTAGACGAACTCCTCGACGTGCTGCATCTCCACGCGGGAGAAGCCACCGCCCGAGGGCACGTGCGGGGCGTAGAGCCCGGCGGCCGCCGACCGTCGCTGGACCTCGCGGCGGGCCTCCCAGACCGCGGGGTGCATCCGCCCGGCCTCGTCGAGCCGCGGGTTGAAGGGCGTCCCGACCTCCCGGGCCGCCAGCTCGGCCTCCAGGGGCTCGACCTCGTCCGCCAGGAACGACGCGAACCGCTCCACGTAGTCCTCGACCCTGCCGCTGCGCATGCTCTGCAACCTAGGGTCTGTCCTCGTGCCGGTGCTCACCGCGGAGACCTCGACCCTGCTCGTCGTCGACCTGCAGGAGCGGTTGATGCCCGCCATCGCCGGGGCCGACCTGGTGCTGGCCAACGCCGGGCGGCTGGTGCGGGCGGCGACCCGGTTCGAGGTCCCGGTGACCACCACCGAGCAGGACCCGGCGAAGCTCGGGCCGACCGTCTCCCCCGTGAGCGACCTCCTACCGACCCCCGCGGTCACGAAGTCGACCTTCGCGGCCGACCTGTCGTTCCCCTCGCGCGTCGTGGTCTGCGGCTGCGAGGCCCACGTGTGCGTGCTGCAGACCGTGCTCGCGCTGCGCGCCTCCGGGCACGACGTGGCCGTGGTCGCCGACGCGGTCGGCAGCCGCGCGGAGGGCAACCGGGACGCCGCGATCGCCCGCATGCGCGATCACGGCGTCGACGTGGTGACCACCGAGATGGTCGCCTTCGAGTGGCTCGGGTCGAGCCGGCACCCGGCGTTCCGCGAGGTGCAGGGGCTGATCAAGTAGGGCACGTCGCGGGCTCGTAGGGTGCGGCGCATGGCCGTGAACCCCACCGGCGCCGGCCTCAAGGCGTTCCTCGCCGAGGGGCCCGACGAGCCGGTGACGATGCTCAACCTGCTCCGCTTCGTCCCCGACGGCGGCGCCGAGCGGTACGACGAGTACATCGCGCACTTCCGCCGGTTCGCCGGGAAGGTCGGGGCGGAGGTCGTCTACTTCGGGCGCGGCACGACGCCCCTGGTCGCCGAGCCGGGCCAGGAGTGGGACGCGGTCCTGCTCGTCTCCTACCCCACCCGGCGGGCGTTCGCCGACATGGTCCGCGACCCCGGCTACCAGGAGGGCACGCACCTGCGCACCGAGGCGCTCGTCGAGGCCACCCTCCAACCGACCGTCCCTCGCTGACCCGGCCGCGGACCGGGGACTAGGCGTCCCCGGCCTCACCGATCTGCATCGTGGCGACGCCGTCGCGGACCGAGGTCACGCGGTAGGACACACCGTTGAGCGTGTTGCTCCCGCCCGACGTCGACGTGATCGTCGAGGTGCGGCCGTCGTCGCCGGTGGTCGACGCGGTGACGCCGTCGTCGCCGACGTCGGTGATCGTCATCGAGGACACCTCCGAGGACCGGCCGAGGTCGATGACGTCGCCCTCGGAGACGGTGACGGTGCACTGCGCGCCCGGGCACGGGACGGTCCGCGGGGCGGAGGTTCCGTCGGCCCCGGCGGCCGACGGGGCGGCGCAGGCCGTCCCGGTGGTCGCGACGAGGCCGGCGAGCACCGCGAGGGTCACTCCGGACTTCCCCAGCACGGACACGAACGGACTCCCCCCGACGCGGACCAGGACCGGCGGAGTCTGGCACCGCGGCGCGCACCGGGCGGACAGCGACCCGCCCGGTGACGCCAGTGGGTGAACGGGGCGGGGCGGCTCGTAGGGTGCGGCGCATGGCCGTGAACCGCACCGGGGCGCTCGTCGGGGCCACCCTCCAGCCGACCGTCGCGCGGTGAGCGCGCACCCGACGACGGCGTTCTTCCGGGCCAACGGCGAGCTGCTCGTCCCGCTCCCCCGCGCGACGAGCGGCTGGGGCGCCTCGGACGGGCTCGACCAGCTGCGCGGCACCGCCGTCAGCGGCGTCCTCGCCCGGGCCGCCGAGCGCGCGGCCGACGAGCTCGACGGGGCGGACGGCTTCCGCCCGGTCCGGTGGACGCTCGACCTGTTCCGGCCCGGGGCGATGGTCCCCGGCACCACCGAGGCCACCGTGGTGCGCGGCGGGCGCCGGCTCCGGCTCGTCGACGCGGTCCTCGTCCAGGACGGCCGGACCGTGGCCCGCGGCTCGCTCCTGCTGCTCGCCACCGGCGGCCAGTCCTCCGGCTCGCGCTGGACCGGCCCGCTCCCGACGACCCCGGCCCCGCCGCCCGCCGACCTGGCCCCCGGCGAGGGCGAGCCGATCCTCTACCGCAGCGACGGCGACTGGTCGACCGACCGCCGCGCGCACGCCAACGCCGCGCGCAAGTCCGTGTGGTTCCCCGCCGCCCCGCTCGTCGAGGGCGAGGACCCGACCGGGCTCCAGCACGCGGCGGTGGTCGCCGACGGCGCGAACCTGACGTCGAGCTGGGGCACCCTCGGCGTCGAGTTCATCAACGCCGACGCCACGATGACCCTCACCCGCGCGCCGGCCCGTGGCGACGGGATCGGGCTGCACGCCGAGTCGCGCCTCGAGGGCGACGGCATCGCGATCGGCACGACGACGCTGTTCGACCGCCACGGCCCGCTCGGCAGCGTCGTGGTGTCGACCCTGGCGAACGGCCACGACGCCGTCACCGTGTGACGGGCTACTGCCGGGCCTCCCAGGCGCGGTAGTTGGCGATCAGGTCCTTCTTCAGCTGGCCGCGCGGCTTGACCTCGATGCCCTCGCCGTCGGCCCAGTCGCGGATGGTCTCGCGCTCCTCGCCCGTGAGCCCGTCGCGGCCGCGGGCGGGCTCCCCGGCGGTCTCGTCGACGGGGGCCGGCTCGGGGGCCGGCTCGGGGGCCGGCTCGGGGGCCGGCTCCTCGCGCCCGGGCAGCGCCGCGGGGTCGCCCGCGTCGAAGGCCGCCACCACCGCGCCGGGGATGCGGCCGCGCTCGGAGAGGGCGGCGCCGTGCTCGGCGGCCCAGGCGCGGATCTCCTGGTTGCGCTCCCGGGACTGCGCCGACACCGCCGGCTCCGCGTCGGGCGCGACCGGGGCGGGTCGCCGTCCGCCGGTGCGGCGCGCGGCGGCGACGTAGGGCGCCAGGACGTCGCGGAGCTGTTCGGCGTGCGAGGACGTCAGGTCGATCTCGTAGTCGGCGTGGTCGATGCCGAACTCGACGGTCTCGTCGGCGGTGTCGCCGTCGAGGTCGTCGACCAGGGTGACCGTGGTCCGGGACGCCATGATCGGTGGTGCTCCTTCGGGGTGGGTGGAGCGATCTTCACAGATCCCTCCGACACCCACGAACCGGACGGTCGGGCGGCGGGTACGGTTCTCCGCGGAGGATCTTTGCGATGGAGCGATCGGTCGTGCTCGGCGGGGTACCGACCCGTGTCCTCGACGAGGGCCGGGGCCCGGCCGTCGTCCTCGTGCACGCCACCCCGTTCGACCTCGACTACTGGTCGGGGATCGCCGCCGACCTCAGCGCCGACCACCGGGTGGTCCGCTACGACCTGCCCGGGCACGGCGCCGCGTCGGCGGCCCCCGTCCCCACGACGGACCGCCTCGTCGGCGACCTGATCGACCTCCTCGACCTGCTCGACGTGCCGGACGCGCACCTCGTCGGGCACTCGCTGGGCGCGACCGTGGTGCAGCGCTGCGCGCTGGAGCACCCCACGCGGGTCCGGCGCCTCTCCCTGCTCGGCGCCCGGGCTACCCCGTCCCCGTTGTTCGAGACCCTCGCCGACGCGCTGCGCCGCGACGTCGCCGCCGCGGACCTGTCGATCAACCGCTGGTTCACCCCGACCCACCTGGCGCGCAACGGGGACGCCGTCCGGTACGCCCGCACCCGCATCGAGGCCACCCCGGTCGCGGTCTGGGCCGACGGACTCGACCTGCTCGCGTCCACCGACGTGCTCGCCGACCTGCCGCGGCTCACCGTCCCCGCCGACGTCCTCGTGGGCGAGGACGACCACGGGGCGAAGCCCGAGCACGGGCAGGAGATCGCCGCGGCGATCCCCGGGGCCCGGTTCCACCTGATCCCGAGGGCCCGGTCGCTCGTGGCGCTCGAGAATCCGGAGATCGTCGCGCCGCTGCTCCGCTGACCGTGTTCGAGCAGATCGACGCGGTGCTGTCACGGTGTGCGGGCCGTGCAGATCGTCACGGGCGAGGGCGCGCATCCTTTCCGCTTCTCCCCGGGTAGGCGCCTCCGGGCAGGAAGTGCCTGTCCGGAATCGGGGATCGCCGTGCAGAATGCCGTTCGTTCCGAGGTCCTGGTGGTCGGTGCCGGCCCGGTCGGGCTCACGCTGGCCAACGCCCTCGCCCACCACGGGGTCACCGCCACCGTCGTCGACTCCCGCCACGAGCCCCGGACGCAGTCCCGCGCGAACAATTTGTACGCCCGGCCCCAGGAACTGCTCGCTGCGGTCGGGCTGCGCGATCTGCTCGCCGACGGCGCCCACCGGGTGTCGAGCGCTCAGTTCGTCATGAACGGCCGTTCCATCGACACAGTCGGATTCGACGACGCCTCGCTCCCGTATCCCGCGGTGCTCTACAGCAGCCAGGCCGTCATGGAGCGGACGATGCGCGACGCCCTCACCGGACGCGGGCGGCCGGTCGAGGGCGGGGTGACCCTGGTGGGGCTCGAGCAGGACGCGACCGGGGTCGACGCCGAGCTCGAGACGGCCGACGGGCACCGGTACACCCACCGCGCCCGGTACGTCGTCGGGACCGACGGCGCGAACAGCGCCGTCCGCCGCGCCGTCAGGATCGAGCTCGAGGTCGAGGACTTCCCGCGTCGCGCGACCCGGCAGATCGACGCCCGGCTGTCGTGGCGGCGGCCCACCACGCGGGACACCATGTGGTTCTTCGTGTACGAGAACGGCTTCGCGGGGGTCCTGCCCATCGAGGGCGACTGCCACCGGCTGTTCTTCGTCGAGGACGACGAGGGCATGCCCGAGCGCGAGCCGACCGTCGAGGAGATGCAGGACCGGGCCCGCGAGGTCACCGGCGACCCGACCGTCACCCTCACCGACCCGATCTGGGCCAGCCACACCCGGTTCCGCCACGGCGTCGCGAGCGCCCACGCCGTGGGCCGGGTGTTCCTGGCCGGCGACGCCGGACATCTGAACCTGCCCATCGGCGGGCAGGGCATGAACGCCGGCATGCAGGACGCCGTCACGCTCGCCTGGCGCCTCGCGATGACCCTGGCCGGGCGGGCGGCACCGGCCGTCCTCGCCAGCTACGCGACCGAGCGCCACGGCGAGCACCGGCGCCTCGGGCGCCAGGAGGTCTCCGGGTTCCGGCGGCTGATGTACCGCTCCGGACTGCAGGACAAGGTCCTCGACGTGGCCGCCGCGGCCGTCCCCGAGATCGGGAAGCGGCTGCTCGGTGCCGAGGAGCTCCAGCAGCTCGCGGTCGCCTATCCCGACAGCCCGCTGAGCGTCGACCACCGTCCCCGCCGCCCGGGCCGGAGGGTCGCCGCCGGTCACCGCGCCCCGGACTCCCGGGTGGTGCGCGACGACCGGACGACGACGCTGTTCGAGCAGATCTACAACCCGGACGGCCTCACCTGGGGCTGGGCCCTGCTCGCGTTCGAGGGCCCCGGCGACGACCGGGCGGAGCTCGCGGCCGCCGTGGAGGCGGTGACGCTCCGGCACCCCTGGGTCCGGGCCCGCCTGGTCCGCAACCGGCCGGACGGCCCGGCCGCGCCGGACGAGGTCCCGGTCCTGTGGGACCTCGACGGGCAGGCCCACAGCGCCTACGGCACCGCCCGCTCGGCGACCCTGGTGCTCGTCCGACCCGACGGGCACGTGGGGCTGCTCGCCCCCGCCGACCGCGGGGACGCGCTGCTCACCTACTGCGGCGCGATCGACCCCACCCACGACCGGCGGCCTGCGGAGCTCGCTCACGCCGGGGCCCACAGCTGATCAGGCCGCGGGCTCCAGCTGCGCGGCGATGCCCTCCAGGCACCACTGCCAGCCCACGCGCATGCCCTCGGCGGCCGCCGCATCCGACAGGCCCTCGACCGCGAGGTCGAGGCGGGTCCCGCCGTCGAGCGACCGCAGCAGCACGGTGCACCGGCTGGTCTCGGCCATGCCTTCGCCCTCGGTGAGCACCTCGAGCACGAGGCGCTCGGTGGGCTCGAAGACCGCGAAGGTCGCCGTCTCGGTGAAGGCGTCGCCACCCGGCCGGGGGCCGAACCGGATGCGGTAGCCCCCGCCCTCGCGGGCATCGACCTCGCAGCTCGACACGCGCCACTCGGGGTCGGGGCACACCCAGCGCTCGAGCAGGTCGGCGCGGGTGAAGGCGGCCCACACCCGCTCGGGCGGCGCGGGATAGGTGCGGTCGAGGTCGAACGACAGGAGCGGGGCGGTGGTCACGTGTCCTCCAGGAGCTTGCCGAGGGCGTCCAGCCGGGCCGACCAGAGCGCCTGCTGCCGTGCGGTCCACTCGGCCACGGCGACGAGGGCGTCGTCGCGCAGCCGGCACTCGCGCACGCGGCCGCGCTTGACCGTCGTCACGAGGCCCGCGTCCTCGAGCACGCGGACGTGCTTGAGGACCGCGGGCAGCGACATGCTCGTCGGCGCCGCGAGGTCGCCGGCGGACGTCGGCCCGCGGGCCAGCCGCTCGACGATGGCCAGCCGGGTGGGATCGCCCAGCGCCGCGAACTGATGGTGAACCACGAGGTTTACTGTCGAGCGTGGGGTCGGCCCTGTCAAGCCCTCCGGCGGGGCCGGACGAGGCGACGGTGGCGGTGGGCGAACAGCGCGGCGACGACGACCCGCAGGAGGGGGCCCGCCAGGACCAGGAGGGCCCGCGGCTCCAGCACCACCCGGTCCGTGACCAGCGCGCCACCCGGGACCGGTTCGACGGTGCGGTCGTGCACCCAGCGCCGCATCGCGAACATCGTCGACTCCTCCCGGAACCGTCGGCCGCGCTCCACCTCGACGAGGAGGAGGTCGTCGTACTCGACCGGGAGCACGCCGAACAGGCGCACCCACGACCGTCCGAGCGGCTCACCCACGGGTGCCGTGTCGATCGTCAGGTCATCCGCACCGCGGGGGACGGACATCGTCAGGAAGGGCCGCAGCTCGTCGTCGATCCCGGCGAACGTGGCCACCCGCCGCCAGACGTCCTCGGCCGCCGCCGGCACCACCGACGCCCGCTCGACCTCCCACGCCCGCCGCACCCGCGCCACCCCGGGGGCGTCAGCGGGCCCGTTGCCCGAAGCGGGCGAAGGCGCCGAGCGCGTCGGCGTCCTGCACCGCGCCGGGGCTCACCACCTCCTCGACGGGGCGTCCGCCGAGGATCTGCTTGACCGGCTTCTCCAGCTTCTTGCCGGTCATCGTCCGCGGGATCGCGGGGACGGCCTCGATCGCGTCGGGGACGTGGCGGGGCGAGAGCTCGCGGCGCAGGGCCGCGCGCACCCGCCGGCGCAGATCGTCGTCGACCTCGGTGCCCTCGGCCGGGACGACGAACAGCAGCAGCTGCCCGGGTCCGCCGGCGGCGTCCTCGAGGTGCACGACGAGCGAGTCGACGACCTCGGGGAGCTCCTCGACCACCGAGTAGAACTCCGCGGTGCCCAGGCGCACCCCGCCGCGGTTGAGCGTCGCGTCGGAGCGGCCGGTGATGACGAAGCTCCCCCGCGAGGTGCGGATCGCCCAGTCGCCGTGACGCCAGACGCCGGGGAAGACGTCGAAGTAGGACTCGAGGTAGCGCTCGTCGCCCTCGTCGTTCCAGAACCGCACCGGCATCGACGGCATGGGCTCGCGGATCACGAGCTCCCCGACCTCGTCGACGACCTCGTGGCCGGCCTCGTCGAACACCGTCACGTCGACGCCGAGGCACGGGCCGGCGAGCTCGCCGCGGGCCAGCGGCAGCCAGGGGTTGCCGGCGACGAAGCCGGAGCAGATGTCGGTGCCGCCGCTCATGGAGTTGACCAGGACTCCCGCGCCGAGCTGCTCGGACGCCCAGTCGAAGCCCTCCTCGGGCAGGGGCGCCCCGGTGATGCCGAGGGTGCGGATCGCCGAGAGGTCGCGCCCGGCGGCCGGCTCGATCCCCGCCTTGCGGCAGGCCATGAGGTAGCCGGGGCTGGTGCCGAGCTGGGTCACCCGGGCGTCGGCGGCGATCCGCCATTGCTCGGTGAGGTCGGGATACAGGAAGTTCCCGTCGACGACGACGATCGCGGCCCGGTGCAGCAGGCCGGAGATCAGGATGTTCCACATCGTCCACGCGGTGGTGGTGAACCAGAGGAACCGGTCGCCGGGGCGCAGGTCGAGCGCGAGCGCGTGGTTCTTGTAGTGCTCGAGCAGGATGCCGCCGTGCCCGTGGACGATCGCCTTGGGCAGCCCCGTGGTGCCGGAGGAGAACAGCACGTAGAGCGGGTGGTCGAACGGCACCGGCTGGAAGGCGAGCTCCCCCGGCTCGGCGAGCAGCTCCGCCCACGTCAGCGCGTCGGGCACCTCGACCGGGCCGTAGGGCACCGCCACGACGTGACGGACGGTCGGGAGCGCCGCCCGGATCGCGGCGACGTCGTCGGACTTGTCGATCGGCTTGTCGCCGTAGGTGTAGCCGCCGATGGTGAGCAGCACCGTCGGTTCGATCTGGGCGAAGCGGTCGACCACGCTGCGGGCGCCGAACTCCGGGGCGCAGGAGGCCCAGACGGCGCCGAGCGAGGCGCAGGCCAGGAACGCGACGAGGGCCTCGGGGATGTTGGGCAGGAAGCCGACCACGCGGTCGTCGCGCCCCACCCCCAGCACGACGAGGCCGGCCCGGCACCGGGCGACCTGGTCGGCCAGCTCGCCGGAGGTGAGCTCGAACTTCTCCCGGGTCTGCGAGTAGGCGATCACCGCGGTCGCGTCGGGGTCGCCGCCGAGCATCGGGGCGGCGTAGTTGATCGCGCTGCCCGGGAACCACTGCGCCCCCGGCATGTCCCGCGAGGCGAGGACCTCGTCGGACAGGCCCTCGACGCGGTAGTACTCCGCGATCGCGGCCCAGAACCCGTCGAGGTCGGAGACCGACCAGCGCCACAGCTCGTCGTAGGAGGCCACGTCGCAGCCGCGCTCCGCGAGCCAGGCGACGAACTGCCCGATCGCGGTCCCGTCGGGAGGAGCGGCTCCGGGGATCACCGTCATGGCCCGATCATCGTCCGCGCACGCTCGGCCGGGAAGTCATGGGCGCCCGCCGTCGTTGTCGCCAGGGACCGTCCCACCCGGAGGTAGTGCCGTGTCCTTGCCCGTGCCCTTCTCGATCCTCGATCTGGCCACCGTCGCCGACGGCGAGACCGTGGCCGAGGCCCTCGAGACCAGTACGACCCTGGCGCAGCGCGCGGAGGACTGGGGCTTCCGCCGGATCTGGTACGCCGAGCACCACAACATGGCGTCGATCGCCTCCGCCGCGACCAGCGTGCTCATCGCCCACGTCGCCGCCCGCACCGAGCGCATCCTGCTCGGCTCCGGCGGCGTGATGTTGCCCAACCACTCGCCGCTGCAGGTCGCCGAGCAGTTCGGCACCCTCGCCGAGCTCCACCCCGGCCGGATCGAGCTGGGACTGGGGCGGGCCCCCGGCTCCGACCAGGAGACCTTCCGCGCCCT
The DNA here is from genome assembly GCF_042653685.1 of Actinomycetospora atypica. Classification (NCBI taxonomy): domain Bacteria; kingdom Bacillati; phylum Actinomycetota; class Actinomycetes; order Pseudonocardiales; family Pseudonocardiaceae; genus Actinomycetospora; species Actinomycetospora atypica. Next base: position 15,512 of record NZ_JBHSIV010000044.1, read on the forward strand.
GCGCCGCGACCCGCGGGCGTCCGAGCGCTTCCCGCAGGACGTGCAGGAGCTCCAGGCGTTCCTCGCCGACGAGAGCCTGGTCCCGGGCGTCCGGGCCTTCCCCGGCCGCGGTACGAAGGTGCCGCTGACGATCCTCGGGTCGTCGCTCTACGGCGCCCAGGTCGCCGCCGTCCTCGGCCTGCCCTACGGCTTCGCCTCGCACTTCGCCCCGGAGGCGCTGGAGCAGGCCGTCGCGATCTACCGCCGCGAGTTCCGGCCGTCGGAGCAGCTCGCCGAGCCGCACGTGCTCGCCGCCGTGAACGTCATCGCCGCGGACTCCGACGACGAGGCACAGGCCCAGTTCCGGGCGATGCAGCGCCAGCGGGTCCGCATGTTCGCGGGCCGGCAGGGACGCCGGCTCACCGACGCCGAGGCCGACGCGGTGCTCGACAGCGGCGCGGGCGAGCAGATCCGGTCGATGACCCGCTACAGCGCCGTGGGGACGCCCGACGTCGTCGCGCGCTACCTCGAGGACTTCACCGCCCTCGCGGACGCCGACGAGCTGATCGTCGCCGGTGCCGCTCCCCGCCGGGAGAGCTGGTGGCGCAGCTGGGAGCTCCTCGCCACGAAGGTCGCCGTGCCCGCGGCGGTCTCGTAACCGCTTGACGGTCGTGTTGCGAGTTCCCGGCGAACCAGACATCCGGTGCGCGATCGTGTGACGATGCCCGGATGGCCGAACCCGCCGCAGGCACCACCACCGACGAACCACCGACCAAGCTGAAGCGGTCGGTGGGCGTCGTCCTGCTGTTCTTCTTCATCGTCGGGGACACCCTGGGCGCGGGCATCTACACGCTCGTCGGGACGATGGCCGAGGACGTCGGCGGCATGCTCTGGCTGCCGCTGGTCCTCGCCCTCGTGCTCGCCCTGCTCACGGCCGGCACCTACGCCGAGATGATCACGAAGTACCCGCACGCCGGGGGCGCCGCCCGGTACGCGGAGCGGGCGTTCAAGATCCCGATCGTCACTTTCGTGGTCGGCTTCTTCATGCTGTCCTCGGGGATCACGACGTCGGCGCTGCTCGCGACCGCGTTCTCCGGCGACTACCTCACCGCGCTGATCGACGTGCCCGCCGTCCCGGTGACGGTCGTCTTCCTGATCCTGCTGACCGCCATCAACCTGCGCGGGGTCAAGGAGTCCCTCGCCGCCAACGTCGTCGCGAGCGTCATCGAGGTCAGCGGCCTCGTCCTGGTGATCGTCGTGGCCGCGATCGTCTTCGGCAGCGGGAACGGCGACGTCGGCCGCATCCTCACCCCGTCGCCCGACCAGCCGATCCTCTACGGCGCGTTCGCGGCCTCGATCACGGCGTTCTTCTCGTTCCTCGGCTTCGAGGCGGCGGCGAACATGGCCGAGGAGGTCAAGGAGCCGAGCCGGTCCTACCCGCGGGCCCTCTTCGGCGCGATCATCACCGCCGGCGTGATCTACCTGCTCATCGCGCTCGGCGCCTCGATCGTCGTCGACCCCACCACGATGGCGCAGTCCACCGGCCCGTTGCTCGAGGTGATCAACGCGTCGGGGCTCTCGATCCCGCCGTGGCTGTTCTCGCTGGTCGCGCTCGTCGCCATCGCCAACGGCGCCCTGCTGTTCATGGTGATGGCCAGCCGCGCCACCTACGGGCTCGCCGAGGCGGGCCTGCTCCCGTCGGTCTTCGGCAACGTCGCGCCGACCCTGCGGACGCCCTGGGTCGCGATCCTGTTCGTCGGCGGGGCGACGATCGGGATGAGCTTCGTCGGCGGGATCGGCACCCTCGCCGACATGACGGTGCTGCTCCTGGTGTTCGTCTTCATCTCCACGAACATCTCGTGCCTGGTGCTGAAGAAGGACCGGGTCGACCACCCGCACTTCACGATCCCGCGGATCGTCCCGGTCCTCGCGATCATCGCGAGCGTCGCCCTGCTCACCCAGCAGTCGGGCGAGATCTGGCTGCTCGCCCTGCTCTACCTGGTGGTCGGCGCGGTCCTGTTCATCCTCGCCCGGGTCGGGCGGCGACGCTTCGACCAGGGCCCGAGCGAGACGACCCTCAACTTCTGATCACGCGAGGGCCAGTGACCGGGCCACCTCTCCCCCGAGCGCCACGTCGGCCCGGTACAGCGCCACGTCGACCTCCAGGCTCGCGCCCTCGCCCCCTCGGGCCCGGTCATGATCATCGCAACGACGAGGATCCGTACGGTGGGCGTCCGGATCCTCGTCGTCCTGGTGATCATGTGGCGGTGCCTGGCGGGTGGAGCTCGCCGACGAACGCCAGTGACCGGGCCACCTCTCCCCCGAGCGCGACGTTCGCCCGGTACAGCGCCACGTTGACCTCCAGGCTGCGGCCCTCGCTGGCGCGGTGCAGGTGGTCGAGCAGGTGCGGGGTCGTGTCCTTGCCGCGCACGCCGTGGGTCTCCGCGTCGGCGAGGGCGCCGTCGAGCACCGCCCGGTGGACCTCGTCGTCGAGCTCCTCCGCCGCGTCGACGGGGTTCGCCAGCAGCACCGCCGAGCGCAGCCCGAGCGCGTCGCGGGCCCGCACCACCGCGGCGGCCTCCGCCGGGGTCTCCACGCGGTCGGTGACGCCGAAGCCGGAGTCGCGCACGTAGAAGCCCGGGAACACCGCGGTCCGGTAGCCGAGGACCGTGACGCCGAGGGTCTCCAGGCGCTCCAGGGTGGCCCCGACGTCGAGGATCGACTTGACCCCGGCCGAGACGACCAGGACCGGGAGCCCCGCGAGGGCGACGAGGTCGGCCGACTCGTCGAACGTCGTCGCCGCGCCCCGGTGCACCCCGCCGAGCCCGCCGGTGGCGAACACCCCGACCCCGGCGCGGTGGGCGAGCAGCGCGGTCGCGGCCACCGTGGTGCCGCCCGACCAGCCCTGTGCCATCGCCACCGGCAGGTCGCGGGTGCCGATCTTGTGCACCGCGTCCGTGGAGCCCAGCCGCTCGATCTCCTCCCCGGTGAGCCCGACGGTGGGCCGGCCCCCGACGACGCCGATGGTCGCCGGCACCACCCCCGCGTCGCGCAGGAGCTGCTCGGCGTCGAGGGCCGTCGTCACGTTGCGGGGGCGGGGCAGGCCGTGGGTGATGATCGTCGTCTCGAGGGCGACCACCGGCCGCCCGGCGGCCACCGCCTCCCGGACGTCGTCGGACACGGCCACGGCGGGTGCGGCGGGCATGGCACCACCCTGCCCGGTGACCGGCCTCCTCACATCGTTCCCGACGAGTCCGTGGGCCGGGTTATGGTCGGCGGCGTGATCGCGACGGCGCTGCTGACCACGCGGGGGCACATCGACCTCGCGCGCGTGTCCTCCGCCCTCTGTCGCCGCTGACCTCCCAGTCGTCAGCTCTTCTCCGCCTCCCCGAGGACGCGCCGTACGCGCGCGTCCACGCCCGGAAGGACCTGCCATGACCGCGACCGTCCCCGACACCCGCACGTACACCGACGAGCAGCTCGACGAGGTCTTCGCCCCCGTGTTCGCCCGGATCGCCGAGGGCGCCGTGCAGCGGGAGAAGGACCGGACCCTGGCCCACGACGCCGTGCGGGCCCTCAACGAGGTCCGCTTCGGCGCGCTGCGCGTGCCCGTGGAGCACGGCGGCTACGGCGCCACGGTGCGCCAGCTCTTCCGGCAGCTGGTGAACCTGGCCGCGGCCGAGTCGAACCTGCCGCAGGCGCTGCGTGTGCACTGGTGGTTCGTCGAGGAGCAGCTCCTCGCCGAGCCGGGGCCCGACCGCAACCGCTGGCTGACCGCGGTGGCCGAGGGCCGCCTCGTCGGGAACGCCATCACCGAACCCGGCGTCGGGGCCGTCGACCGCTACCGGACCACCGTGACCGGCGACGACGACGCCCTCCGCCTGAGCGGCACCAAGTACTACTCCACCGGCAGCCTCTACTCCGACCACATCGTCGTGGCGGCCGACCGCGACGGCGAGCGGGTCGCCGTGCTCGTCGACGCGGACGCCGAGGGCATCACCCAGCACGACGACTGGGACGGCTTCGGCCAGCGCCTCACCGCCAGCGGCACCACCGACTTCGACGGCGTGGCCGTCCCCGCCGACCGGCTCCTCGGCCCCGGCTACGGCACGCCCGGGCGCACCTACGGCACGGCCTACCTGCAGCTGGTGCAGCTCGCGGTGCTCGCCGGGATCGCCCAGCGCGCCACCGACGACGTGGCGGCCTGGGTCCGGGAGCGCACCCGCACCTTCACCCACGCCGCGGCCGACCTGCCCCGGCACGACCCGCTGGTCCAGCAGGTGATCGGGCGGCTCTCGTCGGCCGCCTACGCCTCGAGGACCATCGTGCTCGACGTCGCCGGGCAGCTCGACGACATCCTCGCGGGCGACCACGAGGACGCCGACCGGCTCGACCGCGTGGAGTTCGACGTGGCCCGCGCCCAGGCCGCGGTGATCCCGACGGTCCTCGACGCCACCACGCAGCTGTTCGAGGTGGGCGGGGCGTCGATCACCTCCGAGTCGTTGCGCCTCGACCGGCACTGGCGCAACGCCCGCACGGTGTCGGTGCACAACCCGCTGATCTACAAGCTGCAGACGGTCGGCGACCACGTGCTCAACGGCTCCGAGCTGCCCTACGCGTGGAGCGCCGGGAAGCGCTAGAGCCGGCCGTCCTACCCTGGTCGGCGTGCCGATGACCGCCAAGTACGCCACCACCTGCGGGGTCTGCGCCTCCCCCGTCCAGCCCGGCGAGGAGATCGCCCGGGCCGGGGAGCGGTGGGCGCACGCGGCCTGCGCCGAGGACGCCCCGAAGAGCGCGTCGGGCCGCCCGACGAAGGCCGCGGCGAAGGCGAGGAAGCCCGCGCGCGCGGACATGCCGGCCCCGGAGGGAGCACTCGAGGTGTGGACCGACGGTGCCTGCTCGGGCAACCCCGGCCCCGGCGGCTGGGCCTGGGCCACCCGCGACGGGCGCCGGGGCAGCGGCGGCGAGCCCGGGACCACCAACCAGCGGATGGAGATCCGGGCCGCCCTGGAGGCGGTGCGCGCCCTCGACGGGCCGCTCGTGGTGGTCAGCGACTCGACCTACGTCGTGAACTGCTTCCGCGACGGCTGGTGGAAGGGCTGGATCGCGCGGGGCTGGACGACCAGCGCCAAGAAGCCCGTGGTCAGCCGCGACCTGTGGGAGCCCCTGATCGAGCTGGTCACCTCCCGCGGCGACGTCTCGTTCCGCTGGACCAAGGGCCACTCGGGCGACGAGATGAACGACCTGGTCGACAAGCTCGCCGTGGAGCAGTCGAAAGCGGTCGTCGCGTCCTAGACACGCCGATCCGGGGCGCGGCGTGCCCTCGCCGGGTCCGCCCGCGTACAGTGAGGGGCGCAAGCCGACCCCGCTGTGCCGCGTTCCGTCCGGTGCGGTCGGTCCGCGCGGCGGGTGACGTCACCCTCTCGCGGTGACGCCGGGCCGATGACGGCTCGAAGGCGGCCACTCCGCCTCGGCGTCCGCTGTGATGCCCGTCCGCGCGACGACGGCGCAGGTCAGCCGCCCGGAGGCGGTGTGCCTGCAGGAGGAGGAGTACGTGGCTCGACGAGGCCAGCCCCCGACCGCCGCACGCCGCGGTGGCAACGGGGACAAGCGGCGCGGTCGCCGCGGCGGCGAGGACGTCATGTCGGTGCTCACGCGCGCCGTCCGCGAGGTCCGCACCGCCCTCGGCAACGGCCGGGTCACCTCGGCGACCCGCACCAAGTTCCAGGCCGTCGCGCTGATGCTGCGCGACGAGCGCGCCCGCGTCCGCGCCGACGACACCATCGGCGAGACGAAGCGCAACGAGCAGCTCAAGCGGCTCGACGACGTCGCGACCTCGCTCGCGATGGGCGCCGTGCGCGACCAGTCGCTGATGGCGCTGCTCGGCGAGGACGCCGTGGTCAGCGACGAGGCCCGCGCGCTCGAGCGCGACATGCTCCGTCGCGCCGGCGTCGAGGCCGCCCCCGAACCCGAGCCCGAGCCGGAGGAGGAGTCGCCCGCGGCGCCCGCCAAGGCGGTGATCGTGCCGCAGTCGGTCGTCTCCCGGCAGATGGCCAACCCCTTCCTCGCCCCCGACTTCTCGGCCGCCCGCCCCAGCGGGCCGCGCCCGTCGCGCCTCACCGGCTGGGAGCTCCTCGGGCCGCTGCTGCGCTCCTTCGAGCGCGCCGGCGCCGGGGCCCCCGCCTGCATGGAGCTGCCCGCCTCCGGGTCGCGGACCGTGCCCGGCGGCAGCCAGGAGCTCATGCCGCACCAGGCGCAGATGGTCGCCGCCGCCGCGGACGGGCACCGCACGTTCCTGCTCGCCGACGAGCCCGGCCTCGGCAAGACGGCCCAGGCCCTGCTCGCGGCCGAGGCCGCCAAGGCCTACCCGCTGCTCGTCGTCGTGCCGAACGTCGTGAAGACCAACTGGGTCCGTGAGGCCGGCATGTGGGCCCCGCGGCGCTCGGCCACCGCGATCCACGGCAACGGCGACTCCGTCAACGGGTTCGCCGACATCGTCGTCGTGAACTACGAGATCCTCGACCGGCACGTGGGCTGGCTCGGCGACTTCGGGTTCCGCGGGATGGTCGTCGACGAGGCCCACTTCATCAAGAACAAGACCTCGCAGCGCTCGCAGCACGTCCTGAACCTCTCCGAGCGCATCCGCTCGTTCACCGCGCAGCCGCTGCTCATGGCGCTGACCGGCACGCCGCTGATCAACGACATCGAGGACTTCCTCGCGATCTGGGAGTTCCTCGGCTGGATCGACGACAAGAAGCCCCTCGTGGCCCTCATGGACGCGCTGACCGAGACCGGGCTGACCCCCGCCGACCCGGGCTTCTACTCGGCGGCCCGCCAGTGCGTCGTCGACATGGGGATCGTCCGGCGGCGCAAGGTCGACGTGGCCGCCGACATCCCCGCGCGCCGCGTCGCCGACCTGCCGGTCGAACTCGACGGACCGGCCGGACGCTCGATCCGGGCCGCGGAGCGCGACCTCGCGCGCCGCATGGTCATCCGGTACGACGATGCCCTCGCCGCCCGCGGGTCCGGTCCGGTCGACGGGATCGACCACGACCTCGTGCGCCGAGTGGCCACCTGGGAGCAGAAGGACGCGGCCGGCTCGTCGAGCGGCGACAACGTGTTCTCGATGATGCGGCGGATCGGCCAGGCCAAGGCCGCGCTCGCCGCCGACTACGCGGCGCAGCTCGCCCGCAGCGCCGGCAAGGTCGTCTTCTTCGCCAAGCACGTCGACGTCATGGACGCCGCCGAGGAGACCTTCGCCAAGCAGGGCGTGCGGTACTCCTCGATCCGCGGCGACCAGACCTCCGCCGCGCGCCAGCGCAACATCGACGCGTTCGTCAAGGACCCCGAGGTCGCGATCGCGGTCTGCTCGCTGACCGCGGCCGGCGTGGGCATCAACCTGCAGGTCGCGTCCAACATGGTGCTCGCCGAGCTCCCGTGGACCGCGGCCGAGCAGACCCAGGCGATCGACCGCAGCCACCGGATCGGGCAGTCGATGCCGGTGACCGCGTGGCGGATCATCGCCGCGCAGACGATCGACGCGCGGATCGCGGAGCTCATCGACGACAAGGCCGGGCTCGCGGCCGTGGCGCTCGACGGGTCCGACGAGGAGGTCGGGTCGTCCACGGACGCGCAGCACGCGGCGCTCGTCGCCCTGCTCACCGACGAGCTGCGGTCGCGGACGCCGGCGGCCTGAGGGGCTACTCGACCGGCAGGTCCTCCGGCGGGACGACCTCCCGGTGCAGGATCTTGCCGGTCGGGCCCTTCGGCAGGTCGTCGACGACCCAGATGTGGCGCGGGTACTTGTAGGCGGCGAGCTGCTCCTTCGCGAACGCCCGGACCTCGTCGACGTCGATCTCGGCGCCCGAGCGCACGGAGACTGCGGCCCCGACCTCCTCCCCCAGCCGGGAGTGCTTCAGGCCCACGACGGCCACCTCGGCGATCGCGGAGTGCTGGTAGAGCACCTCCTCGATCTCGCGGGGGTAGACGTTGTAGCCGCCGCGGATGATCAGCTGCTTCTTGCGGTCGACGATGTAGAGGTAGCCGTCCTCGTCGGCCTTCGCGAGGTCGCCCGTCCGGAACCAGCCGTCGGGGATCGACTCGGCGGTGGCCTCCTCGCGGCCGTAGTAGCCGGCCATCAGGCCCTCGCCGCGGATCGCGATCTCGCCGACCTCCCCGACCGGCACGTCCGCCCCGGAGTCGTCGACGATCCGAAGCTCCATCCCGGGCACCGGCAGGCCGATCGAGCCGGCCCGGCGCTCCTGGTCGGGCTGGTTGAACGAGGCGACCGGCGAGGTCTCCGAGAGGCCGTAGCCCTCCAGGATCGTGGCGTCGAACTTCTCCTCGAAGGCGTGCAGCACCTCGACCGGGAGCGCCGACCCACCCGAGATGCAGGTCCGCAGGCTGCTGGTGTCGGCCCGCGCGTCGGTGTCGAGCAGGGCGCCGTACATCGTCGGGACGCCCTCGAACACCGTGACCCGCTGCTCCTCGATGATCTTCAGCACCGCGGCGGGGTCGAAGCGCGCGATGAGGGCCAGCGACGCCCCGGACAGCACGGCGGCGTTCAACCCGCAGGTGAGCCCGAAGACGTGGAAGAGCGGGAGACAGCCCATGATCACGTCGTCGGGGGTCGTCCGGATCAGGGCCTCGACGGTGGTCCGGGCGTTGGAGTCCAGGTTGTGGTGGGTCAGCATCGCGCCCTTGGGCTGACCGGTGGTCCCGGAGGTGTAGAGGATGACGGCGAGGTCGTCGTCGGCGCGCTCGACCGGCTCGGGGACGGGCTCCCCGGCGAGCTGCCCCTCGGCCGGGCCGGCGGCCGGGAGCTCGAGCAGCGGCAGGCCCTTCGCCTCCCCGGCCGCGCGCGCCGCCTTCGCCACCTCGTCGAGGGCGATGACCGCGCTCGCCCCCGAGTCCTCGAGGTAGTAGGTCACCTCCCGCTCGGTGAGCATCGGGTTCATCGGCACGACCGCCGCGCCCGCGATGAGCGCGCCGTAGAAGCCGATCGGGAACGCCGGCGCGTTCGCCGACACCAGCCCCACCCGGTCCCCCGGCTCCACCCCGAGATCGCGCAGCGCCCCCGCCACCGCCCGGGCCGCCGTGAGGAACGACGCGTAGTCGATCTCCGTCCCGCCCGCCCGGAGCGCCACCCGGTCGGGCTGGCGGTCGGCGGTGTCGAGCAGGTTCCGGGAAAGGTTCACCGGGCGGTCCCCCAGGGATCGAGGTCGGATGTGGCGGCCATCATGTTCGCTCGGCGCCGCCACGTCGATTCCGCCGCCGAGGGTGCAGGTGCTCGGCCGCTCAGCGGGCGACGCCGTCGAGGTAGACCCACCGGCCGGCGTCGCGGGAGAACCGGCTGCGCTCGTGCTGGACGCCGTCGCGGTGGTGGGCCCGGAACTCGACGACGCCCTCGACGTCGAACAGTCCCCCGCCGACGCGGTCGGTCACCTCGAGCCCGCGCCACCGCACCGCCGGGTCGAGCTCGAGCGTGGCGGGGCGGGTGTCGGGGTGCCAGGTGCGCAGCAGGTGCCCGACGTCGCCGCGGACGAAGGCCGTGTAGCGCGACCGCATCAGCGCCTCGGCCGTCGGCGGTGCGGCGCCGTCCGGCCCGAGGTAGCGGCCGCAGCACGCGTCGAACGTCTCGGGCAGTCCGCAGGGACAGCGGCGGGTGACCACGGACGCCGACGATAGGCCGTGGGTCACGGCATGGAACGGCCCCGCCACCCGAGGGGGATCGGATGACGGGGCCTGGTCGACTCCCCCGGGGGGCGAGGAAGTCGACTCCCCCATAGTTGCGCATTCATCTAGTTGCGGGCAACCAGACGTGCCCGGGGTCTCCCGGCCCGGGTCAGCCCAGGGCCGGGACGATGGCCTCGACCAGGTGCGGGCCCGGCTCGGACCGGGCCCACCGCAGGGCCTCGAGCAGGTCCTCGGTGGTCTCCACCCGCCGCGCCGGCACGCCGTAGCCGGTCGCGAGCGCCACGAAGTCCGGCGTCGGGTCCGCCAGGGTCAGCATCCGGCCCGCCCGCCCCGAGTGGGCCGCCTCCCCCGCCCCGGTGCGCGCCAGCTCCACCCGCAGGATCGCGTACGCGGAGTTGTTGATGATCACGGTGGTGACGTCGAGCTGCTCGCGGGCCTGGGTCCACAGCGCCTGCAGCGTGTACAGGGCGCTGCCGTCGGCCTGCACCGCGACCACCGGCCGGTCGGGGGCCGCGATCGCCGCGCCCACGGCCGTGGGCGGGCCCTGCCCGATCGCCCCACCGGTCAGGGCGAGCTGCGTGTGCGGGGCGGCGGTCTGCAGGGCCGGGGCGAGCACGCCCGCCGCGGTCAGCGACTCGTCCACGACGATCGCGTCGTCGGGCAGGGTGGCGGCGACCGCCGCGCACATCGACCGCACGTCCAGCGGCCCGGGGGGCGGCTCCGGCGCGTGCCGGGGCGCGGGCTCGGCCACCGCGTCGGGCGCCACCTCGGCCGCGAGGGCCTCGAGGGTGGCGGTCACGTCGGACGCCGGGTCGGCCAGCCCGACGACCGGGCACCCCTCGGGCACCAGGTCGCCCGGCACCCCGGGGTAGCCGAAGAACGACACGGGCGACCGGGCCCCGGCCAGGACCAGCGACGACGCCTTCTCGAGCTGCGCGATCGCCTCCTCGGCGAAGTAGGCGAGCTTGTCGACCCGCGGGCGGCCGGCCCCGGTGTCCCAGCGCCGCGGGAACGTCTCGACCAGCAGCCGGGCCCCGGTGGCCGCCGCGATCCGCCCGGCGGCGTCCATCGCCGCCACGCCCAGGGCCGGGCCGCCCAGCAGGATCACCGCGCCGGGCTCGCGGACCGCCGCGGCGGCCGCCGTCACCCGGGACGGCACCGGCGGCACCGGCGGCGTGGCCGGGAGCGCGGGGGCGAGCGCGCCGCCCTCGGACCACGACACGTCCGCCGGCAGCACCAGCGTCGCCACCTGGCCGCCGTGCTCCGTAGTCGCCGCCAGCGCGCGCATCGCGTCGTCGGCCACGTCGCGGACGTCGCCGGAGGTGTGGACCCAGCCCGACACGGTCTGGGCCAGCGCGGTGATGTCCGACTGCAGGGGCGCGTCGTGGCGCACGTGGTCGGTGGCGTGCGCCCCGACCACGAGCAGGACCGGGGTCCGGGCGCGGCGGGCGTTGTGCAGGTTCGCGAGGCCGTTGCCCAGGCCCGGCCCCAGGTGCAGCAGCACCGCGGCGGCCCGGCCGGTGATGCGGGCGTGGGCGTCCGCGGCGCCGGTGGCGACACCCTCGAACAGGGTCAGGACGCCCCGCATCTCCGGGACCGAGTCGAGTGCCTGCACGAAGTGCATCTCGGACGTGCCCGGGTTCATGAAGCAGACGTCGACGCCCGCTTCCACCAGGGAGCCGACCAGCGCCTCGGCGCCCCTCACGCGAACTGCTCCGGGCACGGACCGGACGGGGAGCACGACGATGTCCTCATAGGCCCACTCCACACGGTGCCGGCCCCGGAACGGAAGCCGGGGCCCGCCCGTGCCCCTAGGCGGTCCCGGCGATGTTGAGGACGGTGACCGTCCCGTCGAGGAGGTTGGTGACGTAGGCCTGGCGGCCCTCGGGGCCCACCGCGATGCTCGTCGGGCCCCGGCCCGTGGGCACCGTGGCGGTGATCTGCAGGGTCGCGGTGTCGAGGACCTGGATGCTGTTGGCGTCGACGGGGGCGATGTAGGCGTGCCGGTTGTCGGCGCTCAGCGTGATGTCCTGCGGGTGGTCCTGGGTGGGCACGGTGGCAACGACCCGGCCCGTGTCGGTGTCGGTCACCGAGAGCGTGTTGGCGTCGTAGTTGGCGTTGAGCAGCACCGGCCGGTCCGGCATCCGGACGATCGAGTGCGGGCTCAGGCCGACCGGGGTGGTCCCGACGATCGTGTCGGTGCCGGTGTCGATGGTGGTCAGCAGGTTGGACTCGTGGTTCGCCGCGTAGAGCCGCGTGCCGTCCGGGGAGAGGTCGACCCAGTGCGGGTTCGGCGCGACCGGGATCGTGTTGATCACGGCGTCGTTCGCGGTGTCGATGACGGTGATGGACCCGGAGTCGTGGTTCGGCACGTACAGGCGCGACCCGTCGGGCGACACGTGGAGCGCGAACGGCCGCTTGCCCGTGGGGATGCGGGCCACGACCTCCGCCGTCCCGGTGTCGATGACCGCGACCTCGTTGAGCGAGTAGTCCTGGTTGGTGACGCTCACGTAGGCGCGCGCCCCGTCCGGGGAGAAGTCGATGAACTGCGGGCCGCCCTCGGGGACGGGGATCGTGCCGGTGGCGACGTTCTTCGTGGTGTCGAAGACGGTGACCACGCCGGACTGCCGGTTCGCGATGTAGGCGAACTTCCCGCTCGGGGCGACCTCCATGTAGCCGGGGGTCGGGCCCACCGGCACGGTCTGGGCCACCGTCGGCGTCGCCACGCTCCGGGCGGCGGCCGGCCGGCTCCCGCCCGCCGCGACGCTCGCGCCCTGCTGCCCGGGCGAGAAGCCGGCTCCGCCGGAGCCGCTCCCGAACCCCGTCAGGAGCCCGACGGTGAGGGCCGCGACCACCACGACCACCACGGCGGCGGCGACGAGCACGAGGGTCCGGGACCGGCGCGTCGGCGTCGCAGGCGAGGCGGCGGGCGGTACCGGCCCCGTGGTGGGTGGCGGGCCCGGCGGTGCGGCGGGCGGGGGCCCGGCCGAGCTGCCGCGGCCCGGTGCCCGCGGGCCCGGCCCGGGCGTCGTCGGGACCACCGTGGTCGTGGGCTCGGTTCCCTTCGTGCCCGTGGCTCCCGCCGCTCCCGGGGCGCCGGTCGCCGCGAGCGCGGTGGTCGGCGCGGCGAGTCCGACGCCCGCCGTCGCCATCGGGGCCGACACCGAGCCCGTCGCGGGCTCCGGCTCGGCGGCCGTGAGGGCCTCCTGGGCGGCGCGGGCCAGCTCCCCCGCGCTCGCGAACCGTCGGGACGGCTCCTTGGCCATCCCCCGGACCACGACGTCGTCGAGCCCCTCGGGGACGCCCGGGACGAGCTCGCCGGGGCGGCGGGGGCTGAGGTAGACGTGGGCGTACATCTGCGACGGGAGGTCGGTCCCGGGGAACGGCTTCGCGGCCGTCAGGCACTCGAAGAGCACACAGGCGAGGGCGTAGACGTCGGTGCGGGCGTCGACCTCGCGGTTCTCGAACCGCTCCGGGGCCATGTAGTCGAGCGTGCCCAGCGTCGCCCCGGAGACGGTCGCCCACGACCGCGTGTGCCCGGCCGCGTGGGCGAGACCGAAGTCCACGACGTAGGCGAAGTCGGTGGGGGTGACGAGGATGTTCGAGGGCTTGACGTCGCGGTGCACCAGCCCCTCCGCGTGGGCGGCGTCGAGCGCGTCGGCCACCTGGGCGACGAGCGCCACCGCCCGCTCGGGCCCCAGCGGACCGGTCTCGGCGATGACGTCCGCGAGGCACCGGCCGTCGACGAGGCGCATGTCGATGTAGAGGCGGCCGTCGATCTCGCCGTAGTCGTGGATCGGGACGACGTGCGGTTCCCGCAGCTTGGCCAGCGCGTAGGACTCCTGGCGGAACCGCCGCTGGAACTCCGGATCCCCGCTCGTCGCGGCGGGCAGCAGTTTGAGGGCGACGTCCCGGTTGCGGCGGGTGTCGTAGGCGCGGTGGACCTCGCCCATCCCGCCGCGGCCGATCAGCTCGCCGATCTCGTACTGCCCGAAGAGCGTCATCTCTCCTCCTGCTCCCCGCTCGGTCCCGGTCGTTCCCACTGGTACGGACAGTCACGTCGCCGGGTCATCCGAGGACGATCCGGCCCTGCTCCACCCGGACCGGCCGGACGGCGAGGGAGGTCGTCGCCGGGCCCCGGGCGACCGAGCCGTCCAGGGCGAACCGGCTGCCGTGGCAGGCGCAGACGATCGCCCCGTCGACGACCTCGCCGACGAGACAGCCGTCGTGCGGGCAGATCGCCGACAACGCCCGGAGCTCGCCGTCCGCCGACCGGGTCACGACGACCGCGAGGTCGCGGCGGACGATCCCGCCGCCGGCCGGGACGGCCGCGGCGGGGCCGAGCACCGTCCCCGACGTCGCCGCGGGGTCGGCCATCGGCCTCCCCGGGGCGAAGCCGGCGGGCGGTGGCGGGGCGGGGCCGGAGCAGGCCGCCACCGGGGTGAGGACCGCCGCAGCCGCCAGCAGCGTGCGGCGGTCGGTGCCCTCCCCGGTCACGGCAGGCTCAGAGGCGGATCGGGTCGGACATGCCGGCGACGACCGTGCGGTCGCCCTCGTAGGGGTCGCGACCGTGGGCCGTGCGGATGTTGTCGAGGACGAGGAGGTCGCCGGCCTGCCACGGTTCGCGCAGCGTGTGCGCCGCGTAGGCCTCGTTGACGAGGTTCACGACGTCCTCGCCGATCGGCTCCCCGTTCCCGTACCGGGTGGTGAAGGGCAGGCCGTCGGGCCCGTGGAGGTCGGTGAGGTACTCGCGGACGTCGGGGTCGAGGGCCCACTCGCTGAGGAAGGCCACCTGGTTGAACCAGCAGGGCCGCCCGTCGACGGGGTGCCGCACCACCGCCCGCCGCCGCTGCCGGGTCCGCAGCCCGCCGTCGGCGTCCCAGGTGAACTCGATGCCCTGGCTCCGGCAGTAGTGCTCGACCGCGCCGCGGTCGCCGGTGCCGAACGCCTCGGCCCAGGAGGCCCCGATGTCGTCGTTGTAGTGCCGGACGAGCAGCCAGCCCTCCCGCTCGAAGCGGGCGACGAGCGCCGGGGGCAGCGCCGCGAGCACGGCGGCCGCGTCCCCCACCGGCGTGGCGCCGCCGGAGGTCGGCGGGGCCAGGCACGCGAAGAACATGAACGAGGGCGGGTCGGGGACGTAGCTCAGCTCGTTGTGCAGGCACATCTGCTGGCTCGCGGGCCACGGCGTGGCCGACAGCAGGCCGTCGCCGAGCTGGGTGCGCGGCGCGAACGGCTCGCGCTCTCCCAGCAGACCGGCGGTCGACAGCCGGGCCATCACCGCCGCGGTGCGCCCCTGGTCGCGCAGCCCGAGGCCGCGCACCAGGACCGACCCGTAGCGGGCCAGGATCTGGCGCACCTCGTGCCGGTGCTGGGCCGCCCAGGCCGCCGGGTCGGGCCCGCCGTCGGTCCACAGGATCGGGGGTCGGCCGGCCCGCAGGTCGAGGTTGACGGCGGGCGGCCGGGGCGGTGCGGACATGGTCTCTCCTTCGGCGGTCGGGTCGCCCGGGGAACTTCTCGGAGGGGATCAGTCGGAGTCGGCGGCCGGGTCGGGCAGCCGGTGCGGGCGCGAGAGGTGCGCGGCCGTGCCGTAGTGCTGCTCGCGCCACGCCGGGGTGTAGACGGTGTCGAGGTAGCGCTCGCCCTGGTCGGGCGCGAGCGTCACCGCGAGGGTGTCGGGGTGCGCGTTGCGGGCCAGCCAGCGGGTGGCGCCGGCGACGACCGTGCCGGTGGACCCGCCGAAGAGGAAGCCCCGCATCGCCAGGCGCTGGCACATCCGCAGGGTCTCGGTCTCGGGGACGATCACCACGTCGTCGACGAGCGAGCGGTCGAGCGCCGGGGGCGTCATGCCCATCCCGAGGCCCGGGATGTGCCGCGGGGCCGCCGGCCCGCCGAAGCTGACCGAGCCCTCGACGTCGATGGCGACGACCTTGACGTCGGGCCGGTGCCGCTTGAACCAGCGGGCGTTGCCCATGAGCGTGCCGCAGGTCCCCGCGCCGACGAAGAGCACCTCGAGGCCGGGGACCGCCCGCGCGATCGACGGCGCCGTGGTGGCGTAGTGGGCGCCCGCGTTGGCCGGGTTCTCGTACTGGTTGAGCCAGACGGTGTCGGGGTCGCGGTCGCAGAGGCCGCGGAGGTACTCGAGGCGGGCCCCGAGCAGGCCGGTCTCCGGGTGCGGCACGGAGATGACGTGGACCTCGGCCCCGTAGGTCTCGATGAGCCGGCGGGTCTGCGGATTGCACCGGTCGTCGGTGACGCAGATGAACCGGTAGCCGCGGTTCGCGCTCACCATCGCGAGGGCCACGCCGAGATTGCCCGACGACGATTCGACGATGATCGACCACGGGTTCAGCTGCCCCGCGGCCTCGGCGGCCTCCACCATCGACGCGGCCGCCTTGAGCTTCACCGACCCCGCGAAGTTCATGCCCTCGACCTTGCAGAACAGTCGCTGGTCGACGATCGGGCGCATGTCGACGAACAGGTCGTGGGTGTTGAACTGCTGGGGCGCCGACACGATGTTCGGCGGCGGTCCGGAGGGACGGGGGGTGGGGGCGCCGGTCGGGGAGCGTCGCCCGTCGCGCATCGCCCGGGCCGGGCCGACGTGCGGTGACCTCGGCGGGAGGATCGTCGGCGGCCGTGTACCGCTCGCGTCACCGGGGGGGTAGGTGACCCGCACCGTCTCGCCGGGGTGCACCACGAGGGTGCGCGCGTCGAGCCCGTGGAGGTCGATCCGCCCGGTGGGGCCGGCCTCGTCGACGCCGTCGAATTCGTTCATGGCATGGCCTCCCACCCTCGTGTGTCGCACAGCATGGCCTACCTCGCGCATTTCCGATAAGGGTCTGACACATTTCGCCACGGCCGGTCACCGCCCGTCACGGACAATTCCCGGATCTCCGGGCGGATCATCGGGACTCGGACGCTTTCCCGTAGCGCGTCATCTCGTGGAAGAAACCGTCGATCGTCTGCAACCGACCGTCGCGGACGACCTCGTCGTAGACGGCCTTGCCCACCGCGAGGTCGAGGATCCCGAGCCCGAAGGGCGAGAACACCGTGGTCCGGTCCGGGTCGGGCGTCACGCGGCCGGCCATGACGTCGTCGAGCGTGCCGTGGACGAAGTCCCGGTTCCCGACCTGCTGCTCCGCCAGGTGCAGCGACGTGTTGGCCCGCAGGCAGTGGTCGACGTCGTCGACGACGTTGGTCGCCTCCAGCACGACCTCCGGGGCCAGGTCCCGGAGGGAGACGTGCAGGACGAGCGGGTGGTGGGAGAACCACGCCGGGTCGTGGACGTGCGGGACGCCCGCCACGGTCGCGAAGACGAGGAGGTCGCTCGAGCGGACGAGCGACTCGGCGTCCTCGTGGATGCGCACCGTCGTCGCCGGGTCGTGCCGCTCCAGGTACCCGCGGAACCCCGTCGCGCTGTCCGGGTTCAGGTCGTGCACCCCGACCTCGTCGAACTCCCACCCGGTCGCGGCGAGGTAGGTGTGCAGGTAGCGGGCGATGAGCCCGACCCCGAAGAACCCGACCCGGCGGGGCCGCGCCCGGCCGGTGGTGAGCCGGTCGGCGGCCAGCGCGGCCGAGGCCGAGGTCCGCACCGCGTTGATGATCGACGCCTCGAGGCAGGCGAAGGGATAGCCGGTGGCGTGGTCGTTGAGGATCAGCACCGCCGAGGCCCGCGGCATGCCCGCGGCGACGTTGTCGGGGAAGCTCGACACCCACTTGATCCCGTCGACGCCGACCTCGCCGCCGACGGAGGCGGGCAGCGCGATGATGCGGGAGTTCGGCTTGTCGTCGAACCGCAGGAAGTACGAGGGCGGGTTGCAGGTCTGCCCCGCCCCGTGCATCCGGTAGGTCCGCGCGACGACGTCGACGATCTCCCGCTCCCGGCCCTCGAGGGCCGCGGCGACCTGGGCCCCCGGGATCACGGCGAACGTGGGGGCGCCGCCGGACGGCGCCGCGACGGCGTCGGGGGCAGCGGCGGTGGACGTGCCGACTGGGGACATGGTCGCCTCCTGGGTGCTCACGGGGCCGGGGTGGGGTCGGTCGGGCCGGGGGTGGCCGCGCGCTCGTCGAGCAGGGCGGCGAGGTCGGCGAGGACGGGGTTCCGGCCGATCTCCGGGAGGGTCACGGCCTTCTGCAGCCGGACCGCCATCTTCACGGCGAGCAGGGAGGACCCGCCGTGTTCGAAGAAGTGGGTGTCGCGGGTGACCGCGTCCTCGTCGACGCCGAGCAGCGGTGCCCAGACCGCGGCCAGCCGTCGCTCGGTGGGGGTGCGCGGGGCGGAGTCGCCGGCGCTCCCGGTGTCGTGGGAGGGCCCGTCGAGCTCGAGCGCGAGGGCGGTCAGCGCCTTGCGGTCGATCTTCCCGTTCGCGGTGACCGGCAGGGACTCGCGGTGGTGCAGCACCGGCGGGACCATGTAGCCCGGCAACGAGGCCGCCAGCAGGCCGCGCAGGACGTCGTCGGGGATCGGGGCGGGTGCGCCGTAGAACCCGACGAGCTGCTTGCCCCGCCCGGGGCGCTCGCTCACCACCACCGCGGCGTCCCGGACCTCCGGGCCCCGGAGCATGGTGTTCTCGATCTCGCCGATCTCGATGCGGAAGCCCGAGATCTTGACCTGGTGGTCGCGGCGGCCGAGGAAGTCGAGCTTGCCGTCGGGCAGCCAGCGCCCGTGGTCGCCGCTGCGGTAGAGGCGCTCCCCCGGGCGCAGCGGGTCGGGGACGAACGCCGCGCCGGTCCGCTCGGGGTCGTTGACGTACCCGCGCCCCACGCAGACGCCGGAGAAGACGATCTCGCCGGGCGCGCCCAGCGGCACCGGCTGCAGGGCGGGGTCGACCACGTAGACCCGGACGTTCTGCACCGCGGGCCCCAGCGGGATCCGGTCGTGGTCGGGGACCGCGTGGAGGATCTCGTGGTTGGTGTCGTCGCTGGTCTCGGTGAGGCCGTAGGCGTTGACCAGGGGGACGTCGGGGCGCACCGCGAACCACCGGACGACCAGTTCCTTCTTCACCGCCTCGCCGGTCACCGCCACGCGGGCCAGGTCGGGCAGCGGCACCGGCTGCTGCTCGAGGTAGGACACGACGACGTCGAGGTAGGACGGCACGAGCTGGGCGACCGTCACCCGGTGCCGGGCGAGCAGGTCGACGAAGCGCGGGACGTCGAGGACGACCTCCTGCTCGACGAGCACCGTCGTCGCCCCCACCAGCCAGCCCGCGACGAGCTGCCACAGGGAGATGTCGAAGCACTGCGGGGCGGTCTGGGCCACCACCGCGTGCTCGTCGATACCTATGTCGGCGATCTTCGCGAGGAGGTGGTTGAGCATCCCGGCGTGCTCGCACATCGCGCCCTTCGGCTCGCCGGTCGAGCCCGACGTGAAGTACAGGTAGGCCAGGCGCCCGGGGCCCACCTCGACCCGCGGATCGACCCCCGGGTGGTCCTCGCTCCACGCCTGCTCGACCAGCAACCGGGTCGGGCCCGCCGGGCCGAGCCCGGCCAGGGCCTCGTCGAGCGTGGTCGCCGCGTCGGGCTCGGTGAGCACGAACCGCGCGCCGGCGCGGGTGAGCACCGTGGCGATCCGGTCGGGCGGGAAGTGCGGCTCGAGCGGGAGGTAGGCCCCGCCGGCCTTGAGGATCGCGAGGACGGAGGCGGCCCAGCCGAGGGTGCGCTCGGCGACGACGGCGACGACGTCCTCCGCCCCCAGCCCCCGCGCGAGCAGGGCGCGCGCGATCGCGTCGGAGCGCTCGTCGAGCTCGCGGTAGGTCCAGGCCTCCCCGCCCCGGACGACGGCGACGGCGTCCGGGCGTTCCGCGGCGCGGTCGCGCACCAGGTCGTGGGCCCGCCGGTCGGGCAGGTCGCGGACGGGGCCCGCGAGCCCGTCGATCTGGAAGGCCAGTTCCTCGGGCCCCAGAAGGCAGCCGGCCGACGGCGGCGCCGCCGGGTCGGCGGTGAGCAGCCGCAGGGCGGTCAGGTGGTAGCCCGCGATCCGGGCCGCGGCGTCGCCGTCGAGCACGTCCGTGCGGTGGTCGACCCGCAGCGCGGTGGCGGTCCAGACCACCCGGACGACGGTCGTCGCGTCGCCGAGGGCGGTCGGTCCGGGGTCCTCGCCGGCGAACGGGTCGAGCACGGTCGTGGGCCAGAGCCCGGTGGCCGGGTCGGCTCGGAGGGCGGCGAGGGCGTGGTCGGTCGCGTCCGGATCGGGCTCGCCGGTCGCGTGCAGGATCGCGGCGTGCGCGGCCGCGACCAGGTCGGACCCCGACGGGACCCCGGTGTCGACGCGGCACGGGCGCGGCTCGCGTCCGGCTCCGACGGCGAGGGCCGTGAGGGTCTCCGGTTCGCCCGTCAGGGCCGCGACGACCCGGGCGTGCGCGGCGAGGACGACGGCCCCGACCGAGACGCCGTGGTCGTGGGCGGCCTCGCGCACGGCGGCGGCGAGGTCGGCCGGGACGGGCTCGACGACGCTGCCGGTGCCCGCCCCGGCGGGCCGGGGGCACCACCGCGGGAGCGGGCTCGCCCCGCCGGCGACGACGGTGCCCCATGCGACGCGGGCGGTGGGTTCGGTCTCCTGGACGGTGGTCATGGGTGCTCCCGGTCCTTCCTCGGTCGGGCTCCGGCGGCGTCGACGAGGCCCGCGCCCGCGCCGGAGGGGACGGTGTAGCGGGGACCGTGGAGGGTCGCGCGCGGCACGGCGGGACCCGGGCGGCCCGGGACGGGCGGGCGAGCGGGGGTTGCGGCGGGAGCGGCGGCCGGGGCCGGGGCCGGG
>NZ_JBHSIV010000045.1:0-33184 GCF_042653685.1 Actinomycetospora atypica
CGACCGACAGGTCGTGGGAGAGTAGGACACCGCCGGAACACCCAACCACCCCCACCGAGATGTGCAGGATTGACATATCTCGAGAGCGCGCATCGCGACCACACGGGACAGGACCATTCGCGTCCTGTCCCGTTTCGTCGTGTCAGGAGGATTTCGGTGACCGTGGATCCGCAGGACGGCCGGGCGGACCGGTCGTCGTCCTCCGCATCAGGGGACCGACGCCGGCCCGATACAGCGCGCGACAGCCGCCCGAGGACCACGGGCGGCGATTCCGGCGATCGACGCTCCGGAGGCCGTCCCGAGCCCCGCGGCGGACGGAACGACCGCGCCAACCGTGCCCCGCGCGCCGACGACCGCGATCGTGCGCCACGCCGCGACGACCGCGGTCGGCCCGCCGACGGTCCCCGCACCGGGCGCGACGACCGCGGCGGCCGGCCCGACTCGTCGAACCGCGGTGGCGACCGTTCGCGGACCTCGGCGCGCGGTACCGGTGGCTCACAGAGCCGCCCGTGGCGGGACGACGCCCGCGGTGGCGACGACCGGCGCCCCGACCAGCGCGGCGACCGCTCCCGGAGCGACTCCCCCCGGGGCGACCGCCCCCGGTCCGACGCTCCCCGTGCGGGCGGCCCGCGCTCCGACGGTCCCCGCACCGACGGCGCGTGCAGCGACCGCCCCCGTTCCGACCGACCCCGTGACGACCGGCCGCGCGACGACCGGCCGCGCACCGGCGGGTCCGCGGTCCAGGCCACGTCCGGTGCTGCCCGCGAGGACCGGCGCCCGGACGACCGACGCGGAGCTCCCCGGAACCCGAAGCGCGCCGGGCGCAACGACCGCGACGACCGCCGGCAGAACACCGGGGACGGCGGTCCCCGCCGTGGGGCCCCGACGGGACGGTCCGGTGGTCAGGGCGGTCGACCGGACGCCTCGGCCGGTCGGCCCGTAGGCCGGTCCGACGACCGGCGCGGCTCCGACGAGCGACGTCCCCGCCCCGAGCACGAGCGCGGGGGCCAGGGGCGCGACCGTCGCTCCGCCGAGGACCGTCCCATCACCCGGCACACCCAGCTCCTCCCGAAGCCGGCGGAGCCGTCGCTGCCGGACGAGGTGACGCCGGACATGCTCGACTTCGAGGTCCGACGCGACCTCCGCGGGCTCCCGAAGGACCTCGCCGACTCCGTGGCGCGGCACCTCGTCGCCGCCGGGGAGCTCCTCGACGACGACCCCGAGGCCGCTCTGGCCCACGCGCGGTTCGCCCGGCACCGGGCGTCCCGCATCGCCGTGGTGCGCGAGGCCTGCGGGCTCGCGGCCTACCACGCCGGGGACTGGGCCGAGGCGCTCTCGGAACTGCGGGCCAGCCGCCGCATGGGCGGAGCCGCCCACGTCCCGGTGATGGCCGACGCCGAGCGGGCCCTGGGCCGACCGGAGCGGGCGCTGGAGATCGCGCGGAGCCCCGAGTCGTCGGACCTGCCCCGCGACGAGGCGATGGAACTGCTCATCGTCACGTCGGGAGCGCGGCGCGACCTCGGCGAGGCGTCGGCGGCCGTCGTCGGGCTGCAGGTCCCCGAGCTCGACGTGCGCCGGGCCGACGACCCGTGGACCTGCCGACTCTTCTACGCCTACGGCGAGGCGCTGGTGGCCGCCGGTCGTCGGGACGACGCGGTGCGGGCCTTCCTCGACGCCGCGCAGACCGACGCCGAGGGCGTCACCGACGCCGAGGAGCGTGCGGCCCTGGTCGCGGCGGGCATCGACACCCCGCCCGGTGACCTGGAGCTCGACGTCGCCGAGGACGAGGCGGCGCCCACCGGGACGACGCCGGACGTTGGCCCTGACCAGCACCAGGACGTCACGGACGAGGACGAGGCCGACGAGGTGGTGGCCGACGACGAGGCCGTCGCGGTCGGCGGCGACCTGGTCGCGGACGAGGCCGATCCGGACACCGAGGTCGCGGACGAGGCCGATCCGGACACCGCGGTCGACGAGACCGACGAGGCCGTCGTCGCCGAGCCCGCCTCCGACGACGAGGCCCTCGCCCCCGACGAAACCCCCCGGGGCGCCACGGGCGAGACCGGGGACGCCGTCCCCGCGGGCGACCGGTGACCGACGGCCCGACGCACGACGCCCTCCTGGTCGACCTCGACGGCACCGTCTACGCCGGCCCGCGGGCGATCCCCGGGGCCGTCGAGGCCCTCGAGGTCGCCCGCGAGCGGGGCCGGACGGTCTCCTACGTCACCAACAACGCCTCCCGGGCCCCGGGCGCGGTGTCCGACCACCTCGCCGAGCTGGGTCTGACGGTCACCGAGGACGACGTCGTGACCAGCGCCCAGGCGGGCGCCGCGGTCCTGGCGGGTCAGCTCGACCCGGGCGCGAAGGTCCTCGTGCTGGGGACCGACGCGCTGGCCGACGAGATCACCGGCGTCGGCCTGACCCCCGTCCGCGCCGAGGACGACGAGCCGGTGGCGGTGGTGCAGGGCCACTCGCCCGACACCGGGTGGCGCCAGCTCGCCGAGGCGGGCCTCGCGCTCAACCGCGGGGTCGTGTGGGTGGCCTGCAACGTCGACCCCACCCTGCCGTCGGAACGCGGCTTCCTACCCGGCAACGGGTCGATGGTGGCCGCGCTGCGTCACGCCAGCGGCCGGGAGCCGCAGGTCGCGGGCAAGCCTGCGGCCCCGCTCCTGCGCCAGGCGATGGAGCGGGTCGGGGCCTCGCACCCGCTGGTGATCGGCGACCGGCTCGACACCGACATCGCGGGCGGGCACGCCGTGCAGGCCGAGACGCTGCTCGTCCTGACCGGGGTGTCCACGGCCGCCGACGTCCTCGCGGCCGTGCCCGACCAGCGCCCCACCTACCTGGCCGACGACCTGGCCTCCCTCGACGACCTCGAGTCCGCCCGGGTGGGCCGGGACGACCCGTGGACCGCCGAGGTCGACGGGGAGGCGCTCGTGCTCACCGGGGACGGCGACGACGTGGCCGCCCTGCGGGTCCTCTGCGCCGCCTGGTGGGCGACCGGACGCGACGGCGGACCCACGGTGCGCGCCGACGGTGACGCGGCGGCACGGGCCCTGGAGTCGCTCGGGCTCGTCGCCGACCGGGGCCCGACCCCGTCGTGAGCTAGCGTGGAGGGCGTGGATCACGGCGCCGCCCCCGGGCACCCCTCGCTCGTGGCGCTGCGCGCCGCCGCGGAGGACGTGCGCGCTCTCGACGCCCCGTCGTCCGGGAGCCCCGACCCGATGGTCCACGCCGACCGCTTCGAGGCCCTGCACGACGCGCTGGCCGCCGCGCTCGCCGACGTGGGCGACGGGGCGCGGCCGAGCTCCGTCGACCCCGTCCGAGGGTGACCGCGGTGGCCCGCACGTCGAGCCGCCGCCTGCGCCTGGACGCCGAACTGGTCCGCCGCGGCCTCGCCCGCTCCCGGGAGCAGGCCGCCGCGCTCATCGCCGACGGCCGGGTGACCGTCGGGGGATCGGTCGCGACGAAGGCCGCGACCGGCGTGGAGACCGCCGCGGCGGTCGTCGTGACCCCCGAGCCCGACGGCACGGTCGACGACTGGGCCAGCCGGGGCGCCCACAAGCTGCTCGGGGCCCTCGAGGCGTTCCCGGAGGTCGACCCGGCGGGGCGGCGCTGCCTCGACGCGGGGGCCTCCACCGGCGGGTTCACCGACGTCCTGCTGCGCCGCGGCGCCCGTGAGGTGGTGGCGGCCGACGTCGGCTACGGCCAGCTCGTGTGGGGCCTGCGGACCGACGACCGGGTGACGGTGCACGACCGGACCAACGTCCGCTCCCTGACCCCCGAGCAGATCGGCGGGCCGGTCGACCTCGTCGTCGCGGACCTGTCCTTCATCTCGCTGCGCCTCGTCCTCGACGCGCTCACCGCGTGCACGGCCCCCGAGGGGGACCTGCTGCCGATGGTGAAGCCGCAGTTCGAGGTCGGGAAGGACCGCCTCGGCGCCGGCGGCGTCGTCCGCGACCCCGAGCTGCGGGTCTCCGCGGTCCTCGGCGTGGTCGCCGCGGCCCGGGAACGCGGCCTCACCCTGGCCGGGGCGACGGCCAGCCCCCTGCCCGGTCCGTCGGGGAACGTCGAGTACTTCCTCTGGTTGACGCGGACAGCGGGTACCGAGGGTCCGGACGACGAGGCGCGCGTCCGGCGCGCGGTCGAGGACGGACCCCAGTGACGGGAGAACGAGTGCGCGACGCGCTGATCGTGGTGCACACCGGCCGCGACGCCACCCGGCAGGTGGCGTCGACCGTCGCGTCGTCGCTGTACCAGGCGGGCTTCAAGCTGCGGGTGATGCCCGACGAGTACTCCACCGACGCCGGGCTCTTCGACGACCTCGAGCCCGAGCAGCGGCCGCGACGGATCGACCCCGCCGACGACGCGGCCAACGGCGCCGAGGTGGTCATCGTCCTCGGCGGCGACGGCACCCTGCTGCGGGCCGCCGAGCTCGCCCGCCAGGCGCGGGTGCCGCTGCTGGGCATCAACCTGGGGCGCGTCGGGTTCCTCGCCGAGGCCGACCTCGACGACCTCGACGAGGTCCTCGACGCCGTGGTGCACCGCACCTACCGCGTCGAGGAGCGGATGACGGTCGACGTCGTCGTGACCACCGAGGGCCGGGAGCTGGGCCGGACCTGGGCGCTGAACGAGGCGATCGTCGAGAAGACAAATTGGGCGAAGCTGCTCGAGGTCGTGCTGGAGGTCGACCACCGGCCGGTCTCGGAGTTCGCCTGCGACGGCGTGCTCTGCGCGACGCCCACCGGGTCGACCGCCTACGCCTACTCGGCGGGCGGACCCGTGGTGTGGCCGGAGGTGCAGGCCATGCTGCTGGTCCCCTCCAACGCCCACGCCCTGTTCGCGCGGCCCCTGGTGGTCTCGCCCGACTCGCGGGTGGCGCTCGAGGTCTCGCAGCGCGGCGACGCCGGGGTGCTCGTGGCCGACGGCCGGCGGACGGTCGACCTGCCGCCCGGGTCGCGGGTGGAGATCGTGCGCGGGCAGAACCCCGTCCTGCTGGCGCGGCTGCGGGTGCAGCCGTTCACCGACCGGCTGGTGCGCAAGTTCGAGCTGCCGGTGCAGGGCTGGCGCGGCAAGCGCGGGCGCGACTGAGAGGGCTCCCGCCCGTCTCCGGCGACCGACCGTTCGACCATGTGTTCGAGTCGGATCGGCGTGTTCGGCCGTGAGTGTCGGCCCTCGTCGTTACAGTGATCGGCGTGCTCTCCGAGCTGAGAATCCAGGGCCTCGGCGTGATCGAGGACGCGACCCTGGAGCTGCATCCGGGGCTCACCGCGGTGACCGGCGAGACCGGGGCCGGCAAAACCATGGTGATCACCGGGCTGCACCTCCTGGGTGGCGGTCGCGCGGACTCCTCCCGCGTGCGACGTGGGGCGTCGCGCGCGGTGGTGGAGGGTCGCTACGAGCTGGCCGGGTGCGCCCCGGCCCCCGACACCGAGGAGGAGCCGGACGACGCCGGTCCGCGGGACGCGGCCGCCGTCGCCCGGGAGGCGGGGGCGGCCCTCGACGACGACGGCTCGCTCATCGCGGCGCGCACGGTGTCGGCCGACGGCCGGTCCCGGGCGCACCTCGGCGGCCGGTCGGTGCCGCTGGCGGTGCTCTCCGACGTCGCGGACGCCTCGCTGGCCGTCCACGGGCAGCACGAGGCGCTGCGCCTGCTCCGGCCCGCCGAGCAGCGGGCGGTGCTCGACCGGTTCGCCGGCGCCCCCGCCGTGGAGGCGCTCGCGCGGTACCGGGAGACGCGCACGCGATGGCGGGCGGCGGTCGCGGAGCTCACCGAGCGGCGCGAGCGCACCCGCGAGCTGGCCCGCGAGGCCGACCTGCTCCGCCACGGGCTCACCGAGATCGAGGCGCTCGACCCGCGGCCGGGGGAGGACGGCGACCTCGTCGCCGAGGCCCGCCGGCTCGCCGACGTCGACGACCTGCGGTCCTCCGCGCTCACCGCGCTCGCCGCCGTCGCGGGCCCGCCCGACGGCACCGGCGACGAGCCCGACGCCACGGCCCTCGTGGCCGCGGCGCGGCGGGCGATCGCCACGGACGACCCGCGGCTCACGGCGCTCGAGCCCCGGCTGGCCGAGGTGTCGACGCTGCTCACCGACGTGGCGGCGGAGCTCTCGGCCTACCTCGACGGGCTCGAGGCCGACCCCGAACGGCTCGCCCGGGTCCTCGAGCGCCAGGCCGCGCTCAAGGGCCTGACCCGCAAGTACGCCGCCGACGTCGCGGGCGTGCTCGCCTGGGCCGACACGGCGCGCGAGCGGCTCGAGTCGCTCGACGTCTCCGACGAGGCCATCGCGGCGCTCGCCGCCGAGGCCGACCGGCTCGGGGCCGAGCTGGCCGCCCGGGCGTCGACGCTCACCGCGATCCGTGTCGAGGCCGCGGCCCGGCTGGCCGAGGCCGTCACCACCGAGCTCGACGGGCTCGCGATGGCGGCGGCCGCGGTGCAGGTGGTGGTCGGGCAGAAGGACGCCGCCGACGGGCTGGAGGTCGACGGCCGCCGGGTGGTGGCCGGTCCCGACGGCGTCGACGAGGTGGAGCTCCTGCTCGCCCCGCACGCCGGGGCGCCGCCGCTGCCGATCGCCAAGGGTGCCTCCGGCGGGGAGCTCTCCCGGGTCATGCTGGCCGTCGAGGTGGTCCTGGCCGGGGCCGACACGGTGCCGACGCTGGTGTTCGACGAGGTCGACGCCGGGGTCGGCGGGCGGGCCGCGGTCGAGATCGGTCGGCGGCTCGCGCGGCTCGCCGAGACCCACCAGGTGGTCGTCGTGACGCACCTGGCGCAGGTGGCGGCCTACGCGGACCGGCAGCTGGTGGTCGACAAGGGCAGCCAGAGCGAGGGCGTGACCCGCAGCTCGGTCCGCACCCTCGACGACTCGCAGCGGGTGGTCGAGCTCGCCCGGATGCTCGCCGGCACCGAGGAGACCGAGACCGGCCGGGCGCACGCCGAGGAGCTGCTCGCGGCCGCCGCCGAGGACAAGCGGGCCGCGCCCGCACCCACGCCGATCACCCAGGGGGCCGATAAGGCCGGGTCGCGCACCCGGCCCAGACGTCGGGCCGGATGACCCCCACGCCTGCGTCCGATGTGACGAGTGAGGCGCCCGAGCCGGGTGAGACCGGTGGGGTGCCTCGGCGTGGCGCCGTGTCCCGGGCGTGATGGACCGTCAGCATCGCCTGCATGCGATGGCCTGGACGTGCGACGCGGACCCGTGAGGCGCCCCCCGGCGTGAGCGGGACCGCCCGGATCGGGCGCCGCGGTGCCGGTGGTGCCGACGCGGCGTACCTGCGCCGGCTGGGACCGGGTGACGTCGCCGTCATCGACCAGGTCGACCTCGACCGGGCCACCGCGACGGCGCTGCTCGAGGCCGGCGTGGTGGGTGTCGTCAACGCCGCACCCTCGATCTCAGGGCGCTACCCGAACCTCGGGCCCGAGCTGCTCGTGCACGCCGGGGTGACCCTCGTCGACGACTGCGGCGCCGCGATCTTCAGCGACCTCGCCGACGGCACCTCCGTGCGGCTGCACGACGGCGCGGTCCACGTCGGGGAGCGGGAGGTGGTCCGCGGGTTCGCCCAGGACCGCGACACCGTCGCCGACCTGCTCGAGGAGGCGCGCGGCGGGATGGCCGCGCAGCTCGAGGCGTTCTCGGCGAACACCTCGGAGTTCCTCGCCCGCGAGCGCTCGCTGCTCGTCGACGGGGTCGGGGTCCCCGCGGTCGCGACGCCGATGCGCGAGAAGAAGGTCGTGGTGGTCGCCGGCAGCCCCGGCACCGCCGAGGAGGTCCGCGCGCTCAAGGGCTTCATCCGCGAGTACTCCCCGGTCCTCATCGGGGTCGGCGAGGGCGCCGACGCGCTGCGCGACGCGGGCCACAGCCCGGCGATCGTGCTGGGCACCGTGGCCGAGCTCGACCCGGTCGTCGCGCGGAAGGCCCGCGACGTCGTCGTGCCGGCCGACCCCGACGGCTTCGTCACCGGCCTGCCCCGCCTGCAGGACCTCGGGGTCGACCCCGTCGCGTTCCCGTCCTCGGCCAACCCCGAGGACATGGCGCTGCTGCTCGCCCACGCCCACGGCGCGGCGCTGGTGGTGGCGGTCGGGTTCGACGCCAGCCTCGGCGGCTTCCTCGACCGCGGCCGCTCCGGCTCGATCCCGTCGACCTTCCTGACGAGGCTGCGGCTCGGCCCGACGCTCGTCGACGCCCCCGCGGTGCTCGCCCTGCACCACAGCCGCGTGTCGATCCTGACCCTCGTCATGCTCGTCCTCGCCGTGCTGGCCACCGCGGTCGTCGCGGCCCTGGCCCTCGGCGCGGGTCCCTCCCTGGTGCTCCTGCTCGAGACGGGGGGACGGGCCGTGGCGCAATGGGCCACGGCCGTCTTCCGGAGCGTCGTCGGATGATCAGCTTCCGCTACCACGTCGTGTCCCTGTGCGCCGTGGTGCTCGCCCTCGCGCTCGGGGTGGTGCTCGGGGCGTCGTCGCTGTCCCAGACGATGCTCGGGGCGCTCGCCTCCGACCGCGACGACCTCTCCGGTCAGGTCGGCACCCTGACCGCCGAGCGCGACACCGCGCGGGCGCAGCAGGACCAGGGCGACCGCGTCCTCGGCGGGGTGGCCCCGGCCGTCGTCGCCGGGGCCCTGCAGAACCGGACCGTGGTGCTGCTCGCGGCGCCCGGGCTCGACCCCGCCGACCTCGAGGGCCTCACGGGCCTCGTCGGGAAGGCCGGCGGCCGCGTCACCGGCACCCTGACCCTCACCGACGCCGCGCTCGCCCCCGACCGGGCCGACGCGCTGCGCGCGCTCGTCACGCGGGTGCTGCCCGCCGGGGTCCAGCTGCCGTCCACCACCGACGCCGGGGCCCTCACCGGCTCGCTGCTGGGCGCCCTCGTCACCACCGGGCGGGGCCCGTCGAGCACCCCCGCCGAGACCGGCACGGCCTTCACCGCCCTCGCCGACGGCGGGTTCCTCGCCCCGGGCGCCGCGCCCGCGCCGGCCCAGCTCGCCCTCGTGGTCGGCGGCACCCCCGCCGGGCCCGACGCCGCCGCCCGCTCGACCACGCTCGGGCTCCTCGCCGCCGCCGTGGACGCCGGGGGAGCGGGCACCGTGCTCGCGGGCCCCGACGCGGGCGGCGCGGTCGCCGCCGCCCGGAGCGACGCCACGGCCCGCCAGCTCTCGACGGTCGACGGGGCGGGGACGGCCGCCGGCCGGCTCGCGACCATGCTCGCCGCCGCCGAGCAGGCCGGAGGGCGGGCGGGGGCCTACGGGGCCGCGCCCGGCACCCGGCCGCTGCCCGGCCCGGTCCCGGCCGCGTCGGGCGTGGCGCCCTCCTGACGAGGCCGGGCGGGATCACCCGGGCGGCGGTGTTACGGTGAGCGCCCGTGGACCGGTGCCTGAACGTCCCTCCCCGGATCGCCCTCCCCGAGACCGGGGGGATGTGACGATGCAGCACTCACGTACCACCAAGCACGTGTTCGTCACGGGCGGTGTCGCCTCCTCGCTCGGCAAGGGCCTGACCGCCTCGAGCCTCGGCCAGCTGCTGACCAGCCGCGGGCTGCGGGTGACGATGCAGAAGCTCGACCCGTACCTCAACGTCGACCCCGGGACGATGAACCCGTTCCAGCACGGCGAGGTCTTCGTGACCGAGGACGGCGCCGAGACCGACCTCGACATCGGGCACTACGAGCGCTTCCTCGACCGCGACCTCACCGGCCGCGCGAACGTCACCACCGGCGGCGTGTACTCCGAGGTGATCGCGAAGGAGCGCCGCGGCGAGTACCTCGGCGACACCGTGCAGGTCATCCCGCACATCACCGACGAGATCAAGTCGCGGGTGCTCGCGATGCGGGACCCGGGGGGCGGGCCGGGAGACGCAGCGGAGCGGAGCTCGACCCAGAACAGCAGCCCCGACGTCGTCATCACCGAGATCGGCGGCACGGTCGGCGACATCGAGTCGCTGCCCTTCCTCGAGGCCGCGCGCCAGCTGCGCCACGAGATCGGGCGCGACAACTGCTTCTTCCTGCACGTCAGCCTCGTGCCGTTCCTCGCGCCGAGCGGGGAGCTCAAGACGAAGCCGACCCAGCACTCGGTCGCGGCGCTGCGCAACATCGGCATCCAGCCCGACGGCCTCGTCCTGCGCGCCGACCGGGCCATCCCCGAGGAGATGACCCGCAAGATCTCGCTGATGTGCGACGTCGACGACGACGGCGTGGTCGCCTGCCCCGACGCGCCGTCGATCTACGACATCCCCAAGGTGCTGCACTCCGAGGGCCTCGACGCCTACGTGGTGCGCCGCCTCGGGCTGCCGTTCCGCGACGTCGACTGGACGGTCTGGGGCGACCTGCTCGACCGCGTCCACCAGCCCACCGAGACGGTGATCATCGCGATCGTCGGGAAGTACGTCGACCTCCCCGACGCCTACCTCTCGGTCACCGAGGCCGTGCGGGCGGGCGGGTTCGCCCACCGCGCGAAGGTGGCGATCCGCTGGGTGCAGAGCGACGAGTGCTCGACCCCCTCGGGCGCCGAGAAGGCCCTCGCCGGCGTCCACGGCATCCTCGTGCCCGGTGGCTTCGGGATCCGGGGCATCGAGGGCAAGGTCGGCGCGCTCGACCACGCCCGCCGCCACCGGATCCCCACCCTCGGGCTGTGCCTCGGCCTGCAGTGCATGGTCATCCACGCCGCCCGGGCGCTCGCGGGGATCGAGGACGCGAACTCCGCGGAGTTCGACCCCGACACACCCAACCCGGTGATCTCGACGATGGCCGACCAGACCGACGTCGTCTCGGGCGAGCGCGACATGGGCGGGACGATGCGCCTCGGCGCCTACCCCGCGGTCCTCGCCGCCGACACGGTCACCCGCGCCGCCTACGGGACCGGCCGGGTCTCCGAGCGCCACCGCCACCGCTACGAGGTCAACAACGCCTACCGCGAGCAGCTGGCCGCCGCGGGCCTCGTGTTCTCCGGGACCTCGCCCGAGGGCACGCTCGTCGAGTTCGTCGAGCTGCCCCGCTCGGTCCACCCGTTCTTCGTCGGGACCCAGGCCCACCCCGAGCTGAAGTCGCGGCCCACCCGGGCGCACCCGCTGTTCTCGGCGTTCGTCGCCGCGGCCCTGCGCCACGACGCCTCGTCGCGCCTGTTCTCCCGCGACGAGGACGACGACGAGGCCGGGCCGGGTCCCGAGGACCCCGCCACCGGGGGCGGGGACGCGGTGGGCACCGACCCGTCCGCGGAGCCCTCGGGCACCGACGGCGCGCGCGTCCCCGAGACGGCGACCCGGTGAGCGACCCGATCCCCGGCGGCGTGACCCCCGACGAGGACACGCCGCTCACCCCGCCCGGCGTCTCCGGGGGCCCGCGGGTCCCGGAGACCCCCGACTCGCTGCGCGACCCGCACGGCGGGCACCCGCCGCACTCGTTCGAGGTCGTCGACTCCGAGATCCTCTACGACGGCGCGATCTTCGCGCTGCGTGGCGACCAGGTCCGCATGCCTGGCGGGCGGGTCGCGACGCGAGAGAAGGTCGAGCACTACGGCGCGGTGGCGATCGCCGCGCTCGACGAGGACGACCGCCTCGTCATGATCTACCAGTACCGGCCCGCGATCGGGCGGCGCATCTGGGAGATGCCGGCCGGCCTGCTCGACGGGGGCTCCGACGAGGCCCCGGTGGAGGCCGCGAAGCGCGAGCTCGTCGAGGAGGTCGGGGTCGAGGCCGACGACTGGTCGACCCTCGTCGACGTCGTCGGCTGTCCCGGGTTCGCCGACGAGTCGGTGCGGGTGTTCCTCGCCCGCCGGCTGCGCGAGGTCGACCGCCCGGAGAGCGGCGACGACGAGGAGGCCGACCTGGTGATCCGCCGGGTGCCCCTCGCCGACCTCGTCACCGGGGCCATGTCGGGCGACATCGTCAACGGGCCCTGCATCGCCGGGGTGTTCGCGGCCGCCGAGGTCGTGGCCGGCCGGTTCACCCCGCGCCCGGTCGACGCGCCGTGGGCGGACCGGCCCACGGAGTACGCCGCCCGGAAGGGCTGACCGCCCCACAGCACCGCGCGGCACCACGGCGCGCGGCGTCGTCGTCCGTAGGCTCGCCGGATGGAGCCGGCGGACGTGGTGCAGACGTACCTCGACCACCTCGACGTCGAGCGCGGCATGTCGGTGCACACCCTGACCAACTACCGCCGCGACCTCGACCGCTACGTCGAGCACCTCGTCGACGTCGGCCGGCCCGACCTCGCCGAGGTGACCGAGGCCGACGTCGGGAACTTCCTCGTCGCCCTGCGCACGGGCGGCGAGGGGCACCCGCCGCTCGCGACCTCCTCGGCGAGCAGGGCCGTCGTCGCCGTCAGGGGGCTGCACCGCTTCGCGCTGGCCGAGCAGGTGGTCGACCGCGACGTCGCCGCCGACGTCCACCCGCCCGCCCCGCCCAAGCGGCTGCCCAAGGCGCTCGACGTCGACACCGTGACCCGGCTGCTCGAGGCCCCGTCGGCCGACGACCCCCGCGGGGTCCGCGACCGCGCCCTGCTCGAGCTCCTGTACTCCACGGGTGCCCGGATCAGCGAGGTGGTCGGGCTCGACGTCGACGACGTGGACACCGAGCAGCGCACCGTGGTGGTCACCGGGAAGGGCGGCAAGCAGCGGCTCGTCCCGATCGGGCGCCCGGCCCTCGCGGCGCTGGAGGCCTACCGGGTGCGGTCGCGGCCCGGGTTCGCGCTGAAGGGCCGCGGGACGCCCGCGCTGTTCCTCAACGCCCGCGGGGCGCGGCTGTCGCGGCAGTCGGCGTGGAACGTGCTGCGCGAGACCGCCGAGTTCGCGGGCATCACCGCCGAGATCTCGCCGCACACCCTGCGGCACTCGTTCGCCACGCACCTGCTCGACGGCGGTGCCGACCTGCGCGTGGTGCAGGAGCTGCTCGGCCACGCCTCGGTGACCACCACGCAGATCTACACGATGGTCACGGTCGACCGGCTGCGCGAGGTCTACGCGACCTCGCACCCGCGGGCCCGGTCGGCCTAGCCGCTCAGGACCGCAGGGCGCACACCACGACGAGCGGCGTCGTCCGGTCCGCGAGGGTGGGCACCACCTCGTCGAGCACGGCGGTGAGGTCGCCGCCCGTGGCGACCCGGCGGGCCTCGCAGCCGAGCGAGCCGGCGAGCCCGGCCACGTCGACCTCGGTGAACGCGGGCCACGGGGGCTTGCCGCCCGCCGCGGCCGCCAGCCCGTCCATGATCGCGTAGCGGCCGTTCTCCATGACCAGCACGAGCACGCCGACGCCGTAGTGGGCCGCCGACCACAGTGCCTGCACGCCGTAGAGCGTCGAGCCGTCCCCGACGACCGCCACGACCGGCCGGGTCGGGGCACCCATCTTCACGCCGATCGCGGCGGGCACGCCGAAGCCGAGCCCGCCCTGCGCGGCCGAGAGGTAGCCGAGGGGGGCGCGGGCCGGGACGATCCGGTTGAGGTCGGGCCGCGACGAGGGCGTCTCCTCGACGACGACCGTGTCGGCGGGGACGCGGGCGGCGAGCTCGGTGAAGACGGTGGGGGCGTCGAGGGGGCCGTCGGGGTCGGTCGACGGTGGCGCCTGACTGACGCTGGACGTCCGCGACGTGCCATCGCTGACACCCGGCAGGAGGGACGCGAGCGCCGCCACGGTCGCCGCGGGGTCGGCCAGCACCGCGAGGTCGACGCGGCTGTGGTGGACGTCCTCGGGGTCGTCGGTGACCAGGGCGATCGTCGTGCCGGGCTCCACGAGGTCGCCCGGGACGTACTGGTACTGCCGGAAGACGGGGGCGCCGACGACGAGGACGAGGTCGTGGCCGCCCAGGACACCGCGCAGGGCCGCGCGGTCGGGCGGGAGGTGCCCGGCGAAGAGCGGGTGGTCCTGGGGGAAGCCCGCCCGCGCGGAGAACGCCTCCTGCCACACCGGCGCGCCCAGCTGCCCGGCCAGCCCGACGAGCGCCGCCCACGCGGGCTCGCTGTCGGCGTCGGCCCCCACGACGAGCGCGGGGGAGCGGGCCGCGGTGACGAGCGCCGCGAGGTCCCGCACCGAGGCCTCGTCGGGACGGCGCCCGCGGTGGACGAGCACCGGGCTCGGCAGCGGGCGGGGGTCGGCCTCGGCATACCAGTCGTCGCTGGGCACCACGACCACGGCGGGGCCGCGGGCGGTGACCGCCTCGTGGAAGGCGCGGTCGACGGCGCCGGGGACGTCCTGGGGCCGCGCGGGCATCGTCGTGAAGACGGGGTAGCTGCCGGCGAGGCCGTCGAGGTCGCCCGCGAGGAAGGGTCGCGCCGCGAGGTGGCGCCGGTCCTGCTGGCCCACGACGACGACCAGCGGGGTCCGGTTGACCCGGGCGGTCGCGAGGGCGCCGACGGCGTTGCCGAGGCCCGCGGTGGTGTGCAGCACGACGAGGGCCGGGCGGTCGGTGGCCGTGGCGTAGCCGGTGGCGAGCCCGACGACGGAGCCCTCGTGCAGGGCGAGGACGAAGTCGAGGTCGTCGGGCAGGTCGGTGAGCAGCGTGATCTCGGTCGACCCGGGGTTGGCGAAGAGGCGGTCGAGGCCGCGCCGGCGCAGGACGTCGAAGGTGGCCTCGCGGACGGTGCTCAGGACAGCGCCCGGTCTCGGGTGACGGCGGCCAGGTCGGGAGCGGGCTCGGTCCGGCGGATGAAGACCACCGCGACCGCGCCGAGGGCGGCCACGAGGGCGAAGAAGTAGAAGCCCCAGGGGTAGGCGATCCCCCCGGCGACGAGGGCGCCGGTGAAGGCCGGCCCGGTGATCGCGCCGAGGCGCCCGACCCCGCTGGCCGACCCGAGGGCCGTGCCGCGCGCCGCCGCCGGGTAGATGCGGCCGACCCAGGCGTAGACCAGCACCTGCGAGGAGAACACGAAGATCCCGGCCAGCAGGATCGCGACGTAGACCGTGGCGCCGGGCAGCGGGATCGAGAGCAGGGCGAGGAACACGGCGGCGACGGCGAACCACGTGATCGTCGCGGGCCGCACCCCGATGCGGTCGGCGACCGCGCCGCCGATCAGCAGCCCGATCACCGCCCCGACGTTGAGCGCGAGGAGCTGGAAGAGGGCCTGCGTGAGCTCGTAGCCGGCCGCCTTCATGATCACCGGCAGCCACGTGTTCAGCCCGTAGACCAGCAGCAGGCCCATGAACGAGGCGACCCAGAAGGCGATGGTGGGCACCGCGAACCCGTCGCGGAACAGCTCGCGCAGCGGGTTGCGGCGGGCGGCCGTGCGACCGGTCGGGGCCGCGTCCACGGGCAGCTTGGCGAGCATCGCCGGCACCAGGACGACCGCGGGCAGGGCACCGAGGACGAACATGATCTCCCAGCCGACGCTGCGCACCAGCAGGGCGCCGATCAGCGCCGCGGCGACGGCGCCCGCGTGGTAGCCGGTCATGAGGATCGTCGTGGCCCGGTTGCCGCGGCGCAGCGGGGCGTGCTCGGCGACCATCGCGAGCGCGACCGGCAGCACGCCGCCGAGCGGGACGCCGGCGAGGAAGCGCAGCCCGCCGAGCACCGTGGCGTTCGGGGCGAGCGCGCAGGCCGCGCCGAGCATTGAGAACGCGACGACGCAGGCGACGACCGTGCGGCGGCGTCCCACGACGTCGGCCACCGGCCCCACCGACAGCGCGCCGACCATGACGCCCAGCAGGCCGACCGTCGTCACCGTGGTCGCGGACGCGGCCGACAGGGCGAAGTCGGGATCGTCGAGCAGGACCGGGATGACGACGCCCAGGACGACCAGGTCGTAGCCCTCGAGGGCGACGGCGGACCACGCCAGCCACCGCACCCAGCCCGAGCTGCCTCGCTCCGCCATGCCACACCTCCGTCGGGGCGTGAGACCGGCGTCACGCCCTGCGGCGCGAGTATGGGAGCGTCCGCGGCGCCGCTGCACCGTGGCTCCCATCCAGTGGAAGAGCGCCTACTCGGCCGGCTGTCGCCCGAGCCGGCGGGACGCCGCCGCGGCCGCGAGCTGCACGGCGGGGACGAAGGGCTGCAGGGACAGGCTGGCCGGCACGACGACGGCCAGCGCGGCCACCACCCGGCCCTCGCCGTCGGTGATCGGGGCGGCCACCGTGGAGACGCCCTCGGTCATCTCCTGGTAGGAGAGGCAGTACCCGGTGCGGCGGATGTCGTCGAGGGCCGAGCGCAGGGTGGCGGCGTCGGTGATGGTGCCCGGGGCGAGGCGGGGGAGCCCGCGCGCGACGATGTCCTCCACCAGCTGCGGCGGGGAGTGGGCGAGCAGCACCTTGCCCGGGCCGCTCGCGTGCATCGGCATGTCCCGGCCCACCCGCGACCGGACCGTGGAGTCCTCCTGGCCCGCGAGCCGTTCGACGAACAGCGCCCGGAACCCGTCGCGCACCACGAGGTGCACCACGTGGCCGGTGACCGCGGCGAGGTCCTGCATCGGGGGCAGGGCCGCCTCCCGCAGCGTCCGCGCGATCGGGGCGAGCGCGCCGACGCGCCAGAGCCGCATGCCGACGCGGTAGCGCCCGCGGCCCACCCGTTCCAGGGCGCCCCAGGCCACCAGCTCGGCGACGATGCGGTGCGCGGTGGCGGGCGGCAGCCCGGTCACGGCGACGATGTCGGCGAGGGCGAGCTCGGGGGAGGAGTCGGAGAACGCGCCCAGTACGCCCAGGGCGCGGCCGAGGACGGACTTGGGGGGCTGGGCGTCCGCCCCGGTGGCCATGGCCCCGCGTGCCCCGGAATCGATCCCGCCACACCCCGGCGAGTCATGATGGCTCCGGTCGGACCGTCCTCCTAGCCTGGTCCGACGATCGGGACGCCGCCTCACCCCGGCGTGTCCGGCCCACCACGTCGTCCGGGAGGGGGAGGCTCAGGTCATGTCGGCACCGTTGTTCGACGCCGAGTCCCTCCGCATGGGGTCCCCCCTCCCTCCCGACGCCTCCGCGCCGGCCGGGACGTCCGACGCGCCCGACCCGGCGTCGCGGCCCCGGCGCCAGACCCCCGAGCCCCCGGCCCTGTCCTCGCACGGCCCGGCCACCGTCCTCGCGATGTGCAACCAGAAGGGCGGGGTCGGGAAGACGACCTCGACGATCAACCTGGGCGCGGCGCTCGCCGAGTACGGCCGGCGGGTGCTGCTGGTCGACTTCGACCCGCAGGGCGCCCTGTCGGTGGGCCTCGGCGTGCAGCCCCACGAGCTCGACACGACGATCTACAACCTGATCATGGAGCGCCGGACCACCCTCGACGACGTCGTGCGGCGGACCCGCGTCGAGGGCCTCGACCTGCTGCCCTCGAACATCGACCTCTCGGCGGCCGAGGTGCAGCTGGTCAGCGAGGTGGGTCGGGAGCAGACGCTGGGCCGGGTCCTGCGCCCCGCGCTCGCCGACTACGACTACGTGCTCGTCGACTGCCAGCCCTCGCTCGGCCTGCTCACGGTCAACGCCCTCGCCTGCGCCCACAGGGTGCTCATCCCGCTGGAGTGCGAGTACTTCTCGCTGCGCGGGGTGGCGCTGCTGATGGACACGATCGAGAAGGTGCAGGACCGGCTGAACCCCGACCTGGCGATCACCGGCATCCTGGCCACGATGTACGACCCGCGCACCCTGCACACCCGCGAGGTCATGTCCCGCGTGGTGGAGGCGTTCGGCGACCTCGTGTTCGACACCGTGATCAACCGGACGGTGCGGTTCCCCGAGACCACGGTGGCCGGCGAGCCGATCACCACGTGGGCGTCGAGGTCGCAGGGGGCGGAGGCCTACCGGGCGCTGGCGCGCGAGGTCATCAGCCGGTGACGGTCACGGAGGAACGCCAGGGCTTCCAGGTCACCCTGCACAACTTCACCGGGCCGTTCGACCTGCTGCTGGCCCTCATCGGCCGCCACGAGCTCGACGTCACCGAGGTGGCGCTGCACCGCGTCACCGACGACTTCATCGCCTACACCGCCGCCCTCGGCGGGTCGGCCGACCTGGAGGAGACCACCGGGTTCCTCGTCGTCGCGGCCACCCTGCTCGACCTCAAGGCCGCGCGGCTGCTGCCCAGCGCCGAGGTGGAGGACGAGGAGGACCTCGCGCTGCTCGAGGCCCGCGACGTGCTGTTCGCCCGGCTGCTGCAGTACCGCGCCTACCAGCAGGTCGCGGCCCTGTTCCGCGAGCTCGAGGCGGCGGCGCGGCTGCGCTACCCGCGGGCGGTGTCGCTGTCGGCGGAGCTCGCGTCGCTGCTGCCCCCGGTCGACCTCGGCGTCGACGCGGCCGGGTTCGCCGAGGTCGCGGCCGCGGTGTTCCGGCCCTCGCCGCCGCCGACGGTGGGCCTCGACCACCTCCACGCGCCCAGCGTCTCGGTGCCCGAGCAGGTGGAGATCATGGCCGGGCGGCTCCAGGAGGCGGGGCGGCTGACTTTCGCCGAGCTGTGCGTCGACTGCGAGCACGGCGGCGAGGTGGTCGGGCGGTTCCTGGGCGTGCTCGAGCTGTACCGCTCGCGGCAGGTGGCGCTGGACCAGGAGGAGGCATTCTCCGAGCTCGCGGTGCGGTGGGCGCCGGGGTCCGACGACCGCGGGACCGCGGCCCTCGACCCCGAGGCGCCGGCGTGAGCCGTCCCGACGAGGACCTCCCCGGGCTCGCCGACGACGCCGAGCTCGGCGCCGCCCTCGAGGCGGTGCTCATGGTGGTCGACGCCCCGGTGCCGGCGATCCAGCTCGCGGAGGTGCTCGAGGAGCCGCTGACCCGGGTGGTCGCGGCCCTGGAGGGGCTCGCCGCCTCCTACGCCCCGCACGGGTTCGAGCTCCGGCGCACCGAGGAGGGCTGGCGCTTCGTCTCCCGGGCCCGGTTCGCGCCGTACGTGGAGCGCTTCGTCCTCGACGGGCAGCGCGCGCGACTGACCCGCGCCGCCCTGGAGACCCTCGCCGTGGTCGCCTACCGCCAGCCGGTCACCCGCGCCCGGGTGTCGGGCGTGCGCGGGGTCAACGTCGACGGCGTGATGCGCACCCTGACCGCGCGTGGACTGATCGTCGAGGCGGGTACCGACCCCACGACCGGCGGCACGCTCTACCGGACCACCGAGCTGTTCCTCGAGCGGCTCGGCCTGGCGTCGCTGGAGGACCTGCCGCCGATCGCGCCGCTGCTGCCCGAGGTCGACGACATCGACGAGATCTAGGAGTCCCGGTGCCCGGAGTGATCATCGTCGGGGTCGGTCCGGGGATCGGGACCGCCGTGGCGCGGCGCTTCGCGCGCGAGGGATTCGTCGTCGGGATGATCGCCCGCACGGAGCGGACCCTGGCGACGGCCGTCGAGGCCCTGGGCCCCGACGCCACGAGCTGGACGACGACGGCCGACGCCACCGACGACCCCGCGCTGCGCGAGGCGCTGCGGGCCTTCGTCGGGACCCACGGCACCCCGGACGTCGTCGTCTACAACGCGGCGGTCATCCGGACCGACGAGCCGGGCGAGCTCGACGCCGCGACGATGCTCGACACCTACGCGGTCAACGTGGTGGGGGCGGTGACCACCGCGGGGGAGCTGCTCCCGCGGATGGAGAGCGGCACGTTCGTGATCACCAGCGGCATGCCCACGCCCGACCCGGGCCTGACGAGCCTGTCGCTCGGCAAGGTCGGGGTGCGGGGCCTCGTCGAGCTGTTGAACTCCTGGCGCCCGGCGGTGCACACCGCCTCGGTGACGGTCGGCGGGCCGGTGGCGCCCGGCACCGCGTACGACCCCGACGACATCGCCGAGCTCTACTGGCGCCTGCACACCCGCGAGCTCACCGGTCCCGAGATCCGGCACGGCTGCTGAGGGCCGGCGGGAGCGCGACGAGCGCCGCCGCGACCACGAGCGCGCCGCCGAGGGCGAGGGCGGGCCGGGCGTCGTCGCCCCCCACGAGCGTCACGGCCACCGGCCCCACCACCTGGCCCACGCCGTAGAGGGCGGAGAACACCGCGACGACCGGCCCGGCGCCGCGGCCCGCGAGCGTCCGGGCCAGCGGCAGGGTCAGCATGACGATCGCGACGAACGTGCCCCCGAAGACGACGGCGGACACGACGACCGCGACGGGGGAGGCGACGAGCGCGGGCAGCGCCAGCCCGACGGCCTGCACCGCGAGGGCGGCGACCAGCGTCGGGCCGCGCCCGCGGCGGGCGGCCACCCGCGCCCACACCACGCACGACGGCACCCCGGCCAGCCCCGCGACCGTCCAGCAGCCCGCCGCCACCCACGCGGGCCCGATGTCGGTGGCGACGTCGACCAGGAACGTGCCGGTGATGATGTAGCCCGCGCCCTCGAGGAAGTAGGCGACGCCGAGCGCCACCAGGAGCAGGACCCGGGGCGGCGGACCGGCGCCGTCGCCCTCGTCGTCGGGATCGACGGGCAGTCGCGCCAGCCGCAGCGCGGGGATCGCCAGGGCGAGCGCGAGGACCGCGGCGAGGTACCAGGTGGCCGTCCAGCCCCCGATCGCCGCGGCGAGCGGGGTGACGGCGCCCGAGAGGGCGATCCCGGCGCCGACCCCGCCGAAGACCCACCCGGCGAGGTCGTCGCGGCCGTGGCGGCGCAGCAGGGTGAGGACCAGGTCGGCCGCGGTGACGAACGCGAAGGCGCTCGCGACGCCGGAGACCAGCCGGGCCGTCGACCACACCGCGGACGACGTGGTCACCGGCATGGCGGCGAGGGTCAGGACCGTCAGGACCAGGCCCGTCGTCAGGACGGCACCCCGGTGGCGGCGCACCACCGGGGCCGCCGCGAGCAGGCAGCCGACGAGGTAGCCGACGTAGTTCACCGAGGCCAGGAGCCCCGCCGCGGAGGTGGAGAGGCCCACCTCGGCGCCCATCACGGGGATGATCGGGGTGAACACGAAGCGCCCGACGCCCATCGCCGCGGCGAGGGCGGCCGCCCCGGCGGCGACCGAGAGCCGCAGGCGCGGCCGGGTCCCCAGGGTCGACGTCGACACGACCGGAGAGCCTAGTCCCGGCACGCACTACCCTGGACCCCTGTGACCGAGGGTGAGCAGGGAGTACGCCTGCAGAAAGTGCTCAGCGAGGCCGGGGTGGCGTCGCGGCGGCAGGCCGAGATCCTGATGCGCCAGGGCCGGGTGGAGGTCGACGGCAAGGTCGTCACGGAGATGGGGCGGCGGGTCGACCCCGACGCGAGCGTCATCCACGTCGACGGCAGCCGCATCATCACCGACGTCGAGACCGTGCACCTCGCGCTGAACAAGCCCGAGGGGATGCTCTCGACGATGTGGGACGAGAACGGGCGGCGCTGCGTCGGCGACATCGTGCTGGAGAAGGCCGGCGGGACGAAGGGCCTCTTCCACGTCGGGCGCCTCGACGCCGCCACCGAGGGCCTGCTGCTGCTGACCAACGACGGCGAGCTGGCGAACCGGCTGATGCACCCGTCCTACGAGGTGCCCAAGACCTACCTCGCGGAGATCCGCACGCCGATCTCGAAGGACCTCGGCAAGCAGCTGCGCGCCGGCGTCGAGCTCGACGACGGCCCGGCCGCGGTCGAGAGCTTCAAGGTGATCGACCGGTCGGGCTCGCGGGTGATGGTCGAGGTGGTGATCAGTGAGGGCCGCAACCGGATCGTGCGCCGGCTCTTCGACGCGATCGACAAGCCCGTCGAGCGCCTGGTGCGCACCGCGGTCGGCGACGTCCGTCTCGGGGACCAGCGGCCGGGCACGCTGCGCAAGCTCGGGCGCGACGAGGTGGGAGCGCTGTACCACGCGGTGGGTCTCTAGGCCGGACGATCAGGCACAATGGACTCCCGGACGGATGTCGAGCGCTGGGAGTTGTGCCGTGGGCCGGCCGGACGTGGTTCTGCAGGGTGTCGTGGCGGTCGACGGACCGTCGGGCACCGGTAAGTCCACCACCGCACGTGGCCTCGCGGTGCGCCTCGGCGCCCGCTACCTCGACACCGGGGCCATGTACCGCGCGGCCACCCTCGCGGTGATGCGCGCCGACGTCCCGCTCGACGCCTCGCGCACCGACGCCGACGGGCACGACGACGCCGTGGGCGTGGCCATGGGCGCCGACCTCGTGATGTCGACCGACCCCACCGAGCCGCGGGTGCGGCTCGACGGCGCGGACGTCGCGGCCGAGATCCGCGGCGCCGACGTCACCCGGAACGTCTCGGCGATCTCGGCGCTGTCCGAGGTGCGCCGGCACCTGGTCGACGAGCAGCGGCGCATCGTCGCCGAGGCCGCGGCCGACGGGGTCGGCATCGTCGTCGAGGGCCG
Source organism: Actinomycetospora atypica (assembly GCF_042653685.1). Lineage (NCBI taxonomy): Bacteria > Bacillati > Actinomycetota > Actinomycetes > Pseudonocardiales > Pseudonocardiaceae > Actinomycetospora > Actinomycetospora atypica. The sequence continues at coordinate 22,152 of NZ_JBHSIV010000045.1, forward strand.
GGACATCGGGACCGTCGTGGTCCCCGACGCCGACCTGAAGATCTACCTCGTGGCCTCGGACACCGTGCGCGCCGGACGGCGCAGCGCCGAGGACACGACGGCCGGGCGGGCCAGTGATCCGTCGACGACGGGTGCCGACCTGGCCCGCCGCGACAAGCTCGACTCCTCGCGCACCGCGTCCCCGCTGCGTGCCGCCGAGGACGCGGTCGAGGTGGACACGTCGGTGCTCGACATCGAGGGCGTGCTCGATCGCCTCGAAGACCTGGCCGCGGAGCGCGGCATGCTGGTCCCGGCGCTGGTGCAGACCGGCTCCGGGGCCCCGAACGGAGGATGACGTGACGCAGGAACTCCCTGCCGATCTCGTGGCGGCGGAGATGTCCGACGATGCGCGCCCGGCCCAGCCGGTGCTCGCGGTCGTCGGGCGGCCCAACGTCGGGAAGTCGACGCTGGTCAACCGGATCATCGGCCGCCGGGAGGCGGTCGTGCAGGACGTCCCGGGCGTGACCCGGGACCGCGTGGCCTACGACGCCCTGTGGAACGGGCGCCGCTTCACCCTCGTCGACACCGGGGGCTGGGTCCCCGACGCCAAGGGGATGCAGGCGGCGATCTCGGCGCAGGCCGAGATCGCGATGCGCACCGCCGACGCGATCCTGCTGGTCGTCGACGGCCAGGTGGGCGCCACCACCGTGGACGAGGCCGTGGCGCGCGTGCTGCGCCGCTCGGACCGTCCGGTGCTGCTGTGCGCCACGAAGGTCGACGACCAGCGCGGGCTCGACGAGATCGCGGCGCTGTGGCGCCTGGGGCTGGGGGAGCCGCACCCGGTGTCGGGCCTGCACGGCCGCGGCTCGGGCGACCTGCTCGACGCCGTGCTCGACGTGCTGCCCGAGTCGCCCCGCGACGACGTCGACCTCGAGGGCGGCCCGCGGCGCGTGGCGCTGGTGGGCAAGCCGAACGTCGGGAAGTCGTCGCTGCTCAACCAGTTGACCGGGGAGAACCGGGCGGTCGTCGACTCGACCGCCGGCACCACCACCGACCCGGTCGACTCCCTCGTCGAGATCGACGGGGAGGTCTGGCAGCTCGTCGACACCGCGGGCCTGCGCCGCAAGGTCCACCAGGCGTCGGGCATGGAGTACTACGCGTCGCTGCGCACGAAGGGCGCCATCGAGGCGGCCGAGGTGACGGTGCTGCTGCTCGACGCCTCCGAGCCGATCAGCGAGCAGGACCTCCGGGTGGCCACGCAGGTCGCCGAGTCGGGCCGCGCGCTGGTGCTGGCCATGAACAAGTGGGACCTCGTCGACGACGACCGCCGCGACGCGATGAAGCGCGAGCTCGAGCGCGCGCTGGTGCGCTTCCCCTGGGTGGAGCGGGTCAACATCTCGGCGAAGACCGGGCGCGCGGTGCAGAAGCTCGCGCCCGCCATGCGCACGGCCCTGGAGAACTGGGACCGCCGCATCCCCACCGGGCAGCTCAACCAGTGGCTCGCCGACATCGTGGCCGCCACGCCGCCGCCGGTCCGCGGCGGCAAGCAGCCGAAGATCCTCTACGCGACCCAGGCGCAGAACCGGCCGCCGACGTTCGTGCTGTTCACGTCCGGCTTCCTCGAGGCGAGCTACCGGCGCTTCCTGGAGCGCAAGCTCCGCGAGACGTTCCCGCTGACCGGCACGCCGATCCAGATCAACATGCGGGTGCGGGAGAAGCGCAAGAAGTCCTGACGTCGCTCGCGGCCCTCAGGCCGTCGCCGCGGCGTCGGTGCCGCCCAGGGCCGCGAGCAGGGCGGGGGTGTGGGCGCCCTCCCCGGTCGCGGCCAGCTCCCGCGCCCGGTCCTCCGCGGCCGCCTGCACGGTGGGCCGGTGACGGTGGCGCACGAACACGACGGCCTGCGCGGCGGCGTCGGCGGCCTCGAGACACATGCCGGCCTCCTCGAGGGCGTCCGCGATGACGAGGAGCCGCTCGCCGTCGTGGGAGCCGACGGCGGCGGCGTGGGCGGCGGCGAGGTGGGCCCGTGGCGTGTCGAGCATCCGGTCGAGCTCGGTGAGCCGTGCCAGCTGGTCGCCGCCGCCGAGCCGGACCGCGGTCTGGCGCATCAGCACCTCGGCGGCGTGCAGGCCGTGGGTCCGGCACCGGTCGGCCCCGTCGCGGCAGTGCCCGACGGCGACCTCCAGGTCGCCCTCGGCCGCGGCGGTCCAGGCGCGGGCGAGGTCGAGCTCGAAGTCGTGGATCCCGATGGCCGGGTCCTGATGGGCCTCGGCGTGCTCGAGCGCGGCCCGGGCCGCGGCCGCGTCCCCGAGCGCCCCCTGGCACCGCGCGACCATGGCCGCGAGCAGGGCCACGCGCGCGTTCCCTCCCCGGCCGGTGGCCGTGGCCAGCGCCCGCCCGACCGTCTCGATCGCGTGCCGGGGACGGCCCGCGCTGACGGCCATCCGCACCTCGAACAACGCCGTCCACTCCGAGGCCTCCGCGAGCGGGAGCACGTCGCGGACCCAGCGCAGGCGGCGGTGCAGGAGGTCGGGGCGCCCCCTCAGGTCGGCGTCGAGGATCTCCAGGTCGGCGAGCTGCGGCTGCAGACCCGCCAGCTCCGGGACCCGCGCGGCGGCGGCGAGCCCGCGGTCGACCAGTTCGGCCAACCGCTCGCTCCGGCCGTTCAGCGCCCGCGCCGTGCCGACGGCCCAGACCGCGATCGCCACCGCCGGGTCGAGCGCGTCCGCGTCGGCGAGCACCGCGTCGGCGAGTGCGAGGCCCTCGTCGAGGTTCGCGCAGGCCACCAGCGCCCCGCCCCGCAGGGCGTCCAACGCGGGCTCCGGCCCGCCCGCCGCGGCCTCGGCGTGGGCGAGCACCGGCTCGACGTCCCGCGGCTCGGGGGTGTGGAACTGCTGGTGCAGGACGCGCGCCGTCACCGCCCGCACCCGCTCCTCGCGGTCGGCGGCGGCGGTCACCGCGTCGGCGAGGATGCGGTCGGCCTCCTCGGCGCGGCCGTCGCGCAGCAGGTGGTCGGCCAGCGCGAGGCGGGCGGGAAGGCCCCCCTCGGCCAGGGCCGCGCGCAGAACCGCTTCGTCGGCCACGTCACCGCTCCCCCCTGACGACGGAGGTACCGGGTCCGGCGACGGCCCCGTCGACCGCCCCATGATCCCACCTGAACGGACTAGTGCGAACTCGACTCGCGCCGCGGTCGTCGGACCCCGGCGACGGCCACGAGGGCCGCGCGGTCGGAGAGCCCCAGCCGGGAGCAGGCGCGGTAGACGTGCGACTCGACGGTGCGCACCGAGACGTGCAGGCGCTCGGCGATCTGGCGGTTCGTCAGTCCCTCGCCGGCGAGGGCGGCGACCTCGCGCTCGCGCGCGGAGAGCGGGACCGGGCTCTGCGCCTCCCGCAGCGCCGGGGTGCACGCGTCCTCCGCGCGCCCGGCCAGCTCGCGGGCCCGGTCCTCGGCCTCCGCGGCGAGGACGCGGCGGTGCCGCGTCCGGGCGACGGCCGCCGCCTGTGCCGCGGCGTCGGTGCCCTCGAGCAGCATGCCCGCCTCCGCCAGCTCACCGGCCACGGTGAGCAGCCGCTCCGGGTCGTGCTCGGCCAGCGCGGCGGCGTGCGCCGCGGCGAGCTGGGCGCGCGGGGTCCGCAGCGCCGTGGCCAGCTCGGCGAGCGGGACGACCTGCTCGCGGTCGCCGAAGCGGACCGCGGTCTGGCGCAGGAGCACCTCGGCGGCCCGCGTCCCGTGCTCGCGGCACCGCGCGGCCCCCCGACGGCAGGCCCCGATGCCGCCCTGCAGGTCGCCCTCGGCGGCGAGCAGCCACCCGCGGCTCAGGTCGAGCTCGAAGTCGAGGACCGGCAGGAACGGGTGGCGGCGCTCCTGCGCCTCGTCGAGCAGCCGCCGGGCTCCGACGACGTCCCCGAGCATCGCGTGGGCACGCGAGATCATCGCGACCAGCCAGGCCCCCCAGCCCCCGCCGTGCCCGGGGAAGGCGGGCAGGCAGGCGTCGAGAGCCTGCGCGGCGGTCCGGGGCAGGCCCGCGCCCAGGGCGGTGCGCCCCTCGTAGAGCGCGACGAACACCGGGGCCTGCGGACCGGAGAGCGACCGGACCCAGTCGAGCCGGTGCCGGCCCGCGCCCGGCCGGGCCTGCAGGTCGGCGTCGACGATCTCGGCGAAGCCGATGTTGCACTGCATCGCGGCCATCTCCGGGCTGCGCGCCGCCGCGGAGATGCCCTGTTCGACGACCTCCGCGAGGCCCTCGCCGCGACCGGCCATCGACCGCAGGAGGGCGACGGCCCAGCCCGCCAGGGCCACCGCGTGGTCGGGCCGCGAGCCGTCGGCGAGCACGGCCCCGCCGAGCGTCAGCGCCTCGTCGACCCGGCCGTCGAACGCGTGGAAGACGGTGCGCAGGGCGTCGTGGGCGGGGTCGCGGCGGCCGTCGGTCTCCCGGGCCTCCGCCTCGGCGACGAGCCCCTCCGACCGGAGTGGGGTCCGCGCCTGCACGTGCCGGTGGAGCACCCGCAGGGTCAGCGCCCGGGTCCGCTCCTGCGGCGTCGCGGCCTCGGCGACCGCCTCCTCGAGGACGGCATCGGCGTCGTCGCTGCGCAGCTGGTAGGTGAGCAGGTGCGCGAGCCCGGCCCGCGCCTCGAAGCCGCCCCCCGCCTCGACCGCGGCGCGGAGCAGCCGCTCGGCGAGCGGCAGGTCGCCGAGCCCGGAGGCCTGCATCGCCGCCGTGACCAGGACGGCCGGGTCGAGCGGCCGGTCGCTGCCGAGGTCGAGCACCGCCCGCCGCAGTCCGTCGCCGGCCCGCCGCCCGCCGGTGCTCGCGAAGGCCGCGGAGAGCTCGCTGCGCAGCCGCCGCGCCCGCGGCACGCTGGTGCGCGCCCGGACCGCCTCGCCGTAGAGCGGGTGGGCGAACCGGAGCTCCCACCGGTCGCCGTCGGGCTCCACCGACACCAGGCCGCGCTGCGCGACCTCCTCGACCGGGCCGGACCCGGCCAGGGACTCCAGCATCCCGAGGCCGAGCGGCTCGGCGACGGCGAGCAGCTCGAGCACCCGGCGCTGCTCGTCGGACAGGTCACCGATGCGGGCCGCGACCAGCTCGTCGAGGGCGGGGGAGAGCACCACCTGGCCGGTCCAGGCCCAGGTCGACCCCAGCCGCGCGAGCCTCCCGGCCGCCCGCTCGCCCTCGACGAGGTGCCGCAGCCACAGGACGTTGCCCCGGGCCGTGTCGTGCAGCAGGCGCGCGGTCCGCGCCTCGAGCCCGCCACCGAGGACCGAGGAGAGCACGGTCGAGGTCTGGTCGCGGTCGAACGGCTCGATCTCGATCCGCGCCGCCAGTTCGTCCTTCCACAGCGCCGTGACCGCGTCCGGGGCCGGATCCCCGGTGCGGACGGTGAGGACCACCCGCGCCCGGCCCGACGACACCACCTGGTGCACGACCGCCGCCGAGACCTCGTCGAGCAGGTGCGCGTCGTCGACCACCAGCAGATCGTGGGCGAGCGCCCGGACGGCCTCCCGCAGGTCCGCGAGGTCGGGCGGCGCGCCGTCGGGGCCGGCCACGGACACCACGTCGGCCAGCGCCCCGAGCGGGACCTCCTGCGCCGACGCCGTGGCCCGGACGATCCCGACGTCGGACCCGGCGCGCCGCGCGATCTCGCGGGCGAGCCGGCTCTTCCCGACCCCGGCCGGCCCCCCGAGCACCACCGTGCCCGGCGCGTCGAGCGCGGCGAGGGCGGCGGCGAGCTCGTGCTCGCGGGCGGTGAAGGGCCACGTCTCCGCCACGGGTCGTCCTCCCCCTCCCGGTGTCTCCGGCCCTGAGTGTTCCGCATCGGTGCGGGCGTTGGTGAACTCGATGTGAACCCGCCGGGAGCGGTCCGGTTGCTACGGTGCCCGTGACGTCGATCACTGGAGGATGCGTGCACGACCTGGGAAACGCCACGGCCGCCGCGGCGCGGGTGATCGCCCTCATCACCGACGAGGACCTCGACCGGCCGACCCCCTGCTCGGCCTGGCCCGTCCGCGACGTCGTCGAGCACGTCGCGGGTCTCGCCTGGCACTTCGCCGGCGTCGCCCAGGGCGAGCCGCCGACCACCCCGCCGCCCGCGTCCGACCTGCCCGAGGGCTGGCGGGAGCTGCTGGCCCAGGAGCTGTTCGACCTCGCCGAGGCCTGGCGGTCCGAGTCGGCCTGGGAGGGGTCCGACGAGGCCGGCGGCGTAACGATGCCGCGGGGCGCTCTGGGCGTCGTCGCGCTGGACGAGGTGGTCCTGCACGGCTGGGACCTCGCGGCCGCCCTGGAGGTGCCCTACAGCGTCGCCGAGGCCGACGTCGAGATGTGCCTGCCGTTCGTCGAGCAGGTCGCCGGGATGGAGGGCGGCCCGTTCGCGCGGCCCCTGCCCGGGGCGGGGGAGTCGTCCGGGATGGAGCGCCTGCTCCGCCTGGCCGGGCGCGACCCGGCGGCCGGGCCGCCGTCGCTGGCGAGTTAGGGGCCGCGGCCGGCGGCATGATCGGTCGGAGTGTGACGGACCGTTCGGTCCGCGCCCACTTCCTCCACACGGAGATCGATCATGGTCCGGGCCGGGACCCGTCGCCCGGGCGGGCCGGAGCGGTGCGGTAGTGTCCTCACCGCTGCAGCGGTCGGGCAGCGGTTCGGGACGTGGCGCAGCTTGGTAGCGCACTTGACTGGGGGTCAAGGGGTCGCAGGTTCGAATCCTGTCGTCCCGACCGGCAAGTGAGGCCCGCTGACACTGGAGACGCTCCAGGTCAGCGGGCCTTCTTCGCGTCCGGGCACCGACCCGCGGCCGACCGCACGGGCGGCGGTCCCGGGGGAGGTGCGAGGCTCCCGGTCGTGGAACCACGCGTGGGTGCCCGGGGTGTGCTGCCGGGCGGGGACGGCCGTGTCGTGAGCCTGGACGTCAACGGGCTGAGCGTCGACTGCGCGGTACCGGCCGACGACGCCGCGCCCGAGGGTGCCTCCTCCTTCGGTCTCCTCGCCGCCGCGCTGTCGGCGTGCACCGCGATGTCGGTGCGGTCCTTCCTGCAGCGCTGGGACCTCGGGGGCGACGACGAGGTCGAGGTCGACGTCTTCTTCCAGGCCGGCCCGCCCCGCGTCCTGCACCGGCGGGTCGGCGTGCGTGCCGACCTGGGGGTCGGCATCCGGGAACAGCTCGCCGCCGTCGTCGACAACACCCCCGTGACGGTGCTGCTCCGGGACGCCCTCGTCATCGTCACCCGCCTGGACGTCGGCCCGGACGCACGTCCGGGCGACTGAGCGCACGATCCCGACGACGGCGTGGGGCCACCCCCTCGATGGCCCCGCGCCGCCCCACCAGGGCCAACGACGCGAGCCGCCCGGCGGGACGGTGATCACCGGAGCTGCTGCGGGGAGCCGCCGACGCGGCGGATAGCGTGCGGCCCGTGGGGGAGCAGGGTGTGGTCGGCCTGGTGGCCGGGACGGAGGACTCGACCCCTCTGCAGTTCTCGGTCGGGCTGGCGCCGGAGCAGTACCTGCAGCTCGACGACGTGGTCGTCACGCACCGCTCGGTGCCGGGCCTCGGGGTCGTCGCGACCTCCGGGGTCGTCACCGAGGTCCGGGCCCGCCACGAGGGCGCGACCTACGGCTCGGACGTCTTCCTCATCGCCGACGGCGTGCTGCCGGCGCACGTGCAGGAGATCGCCGAGGTCACGACGACCCGGGTCGAGCCCGAGTGCTACGTGCCGCCGCTGCCGGGCTCCCCGGCCCGCCGCGCGACCGGGCAGGAGCGGGCCGAGGCGCTCTACTTCGACCAGATGGACCTCAAGGTCCCGGTGGGGCTGGGGCGCGACGGCGAGCCCATCTACGTCAACCTCGAGTTCCTCGACGGCACCCGCGGCGGCCACGTCTCGATCAGCGGCATCTCCGGGGTCGCGACGAAGACGAGCTTCGCGCTGTTCCTGCTGTACTCGATCTTCCGCAGCGGGGTCCTCGGGCGGCGCACGGTCAACGCCAAGGCGCTGGTGTTCAGCGTGAAGGGCGAGGACCTGCTCTTCCTCGACCACGTCAACGCGAAGCTCGACGACGAGCAGCGCGCCCGCTACGCCCGGCTCGACCTGCCCGCCGAGCCCTTCGCCTCGGTCGGCTTCTTCGCCCCGACGATGCCCGACGACCCCAGTGGCCGGGCCTTCGTCACCGGCCGCACCAGCGGGATCGTGCCGTTCTGGTGGACCCTCGCCGAGTTCTGCCGCCAGGAGCTGCTGCCCTACGTCTTCGCCGACGCCGAGGACGAGCGCAACCAGTACACGATGGTCATCCACCAGGTGGCCGACCGGCTCAAGCGGCAGGCCACGGAGCTCGACCAGGGAGCGGTCTCCCTCGACGGCCGGACGATCCGGACCTACGCCCAGCTCGTCGAGTACGTGTCCGACCAGCTCACCGACGAGGACGCCCGCCGCGACTGGGCGGGCCCGGTCACCGGCACGGGGACGATCAACGCGTTCCTGCGCCGGCTGCGCTCGAGCCTCAAGCCGATGCGCACGCTGGTCCGCGGCGACCTGCCCGACGCCCCGGGCCGTCGGGTGAGCACCGAGGGGCAGCAGGTCACGGTGGTCGACCTGCACAACCTGCCCGAGCGCGCGCAGCGGTTCGTCGTCGGTGTGGTGCTCGCCGACGAGACGGCGCGCAAGGAGGCCGCGGGAACCGGCGGGCTGCTGTTCACGATGATCGACGAGCTGAACAAGTACGCGCCGCGGGAGGGCTCGAGCCCGATCAAGGAGGTGCTGCTCGACATCGCCGAGCGCGGCCGCTCGCTGGGGATCATCCTCGTCGGCGCCCAGCAGACGGCCAGCGAGGTGGAGCGCCGGATCGTCTCGAACTCCTCGATCAAGGTCGTCGGCCGGCTCGACCCCGCCGAGTCTGGGCGCCCGGAGAACGGGTTCCTGCCGCCCTCGCAGCGGGCGCGGGCGGTCCTCGCGAAGCCGGGCACCATGTTCGTCTCGCAGCCCGAGATCCCGGTGCCGCTGGCCGTCGAGTTCCCCTTCCCGGCCTGGGCGACCCGGCTCTCGGAGTCGGCGGGGGAGCCCGCGCGACGCAACGGGGTGGCGCCGGACCCGTTCGCGCGGCTGCCGGTCGCGGGCGACGACGACGAGATCCCGTTCTGACGTGCGGTTCCTGCACACCGCCGACTGGCACGTCGGCAAGACGCTCAAGGGCCGCCCGCGGCTCGAGGAGCAGGAGCGGGTGCTCCGGGAGATCGTCGGGGTCGCGCGGGCCCACGAGGTCGACGCCGTGCTCATCGCCGGCGACCTCTACGACACCGCGGCCCCGAACGCCGCCGCGCAGCAGCTCGTCGTGCGGACCCTGCTGGGGCTCGCGCGCGACGGCGTCCAGGTGGTCGCGATCGCCGGCAACCACGACCACGGCCCGACCCTCGACGCCTACCGCCCGCTCGCCGGCGCCGCGGGCATCACGCTGGTCGGGTCGGTCCGCACCGCCGCGCGCGGCGGCGTCGTCGAACTGACCTCGAGGGCGGGGGAGCGGGCGACGGTCGCGGTGCTGCCGTTCCTCTCGCAGCGCTACGCGGTGCGCGCCGCCGAGCTCGTCGGGCAGACCCCGGGCGAGCACACCAGCGCCTACGACCAGCAGCTGCGCGACGTCCTGGCCTCGCTGACCGCGGGGTTCCGCGACGACGCCGTCAACCTGGTGCTCGCCCACCTCACCGTGGTGCACGGGAGGTTCGGCGGCGGGGAGCGCGAGGCGCAGTCGATCTTCGAGTACGCGGTGCCCGCGACGATCTTCCCGGTCGAGGCGCACTACGTGGCGCTGGGCCACCTGCACCGCCGCCAGCGCATGGACGCCCCCTGCCCGGTGCACTACAGCGGCGCCCCGTTCTCGGTCGACTTCGGCGAGCAGGAGAACGAGCCGGTGGTCTGCATCGTCGACGCCTCACCGGGGACCCCGGCGCGGGTCACCGACGTCCCGATCACCGCCGGCCGGCGCCTGCGCACCGTCCACGGCACCGTCGCCGAGCTGGCCTCCCTCGCCGGGGAGCTCGGCGAGGACTACCTGCGGGTCTGGGTGCGCGAGCCGGCCCGGGCGGGCCTGCGCGACGAGGTGACCGCCCTGCTCCCGCACGCGCTCGAGGTGCGCATCGACCCCGAGTTCGCCGCGCCGACGACGGTGTCGCGGCCCCGGGTGGGCACCGGCGCCGAGCGTGCGCCGTCCGAGCTGTTCGCCGAGTACCTCGCGAACCAGCAGGTCGCGGACCCGCGGGTCGAGCGGCTCTTCGCACGCCTGCACGACGAGGTCACGGGCGGCGAGCGCTGATGCGTCCGGTCCTGCTGCGGATGGAGGGGTTCGCCGCGTTCCGCGCCGTGACCACGGTCGACTTCCGCGGTGCCGAGTACTTCGCCCTGGTCGGGCCCACCGGGTCGGGCAAGTCGACGGTGATCGACGCGATGGTCTTCGCGCTCTACGGCTCGGTGCCGCGCTGGGACGACCGCCGCGCGGTCCGGCTGGCCCTGGCGCCCACGACGATGCGCGGCACGGTCGCCCTGGTCTTCGACGTCGGCGACGAGCGCTACGTGGTGGCGCGGGAGCTGCGGCGCGCCGCGTCCGGGGGCGTGACGGTCCGCAGCGCGCGCCTGGAACGGCTGCTCGTCCCCGAGGGCGTCGGGGCGGCCGAGGAGGAGACGGCCCCGCTGGCCGACGGCTCGAAGGTCTCCGACGCGGTCACCGACCTGCTCGGGCTGCCGTTCGAGGACTTCTGCACCTGTGTCGTCCTGCCCCAGGGCGACTTCGCCGAGTTCCTGCACGCCGCCGCGGGCAAGCGGCAGGAGAAGCTCGAGCGCATCCTCGGGCTCGGCGTCTACGACCAGATCATGCGCCGGGCCAACACCGAGGCCTCCTCCGCCACCCAGCGCGCGGCGCTCCTCGCCGACCAGGTCGCCGAGCTCGCCGACGCCACGCCCGCGGCCGAGGACACGGCCGCCGCCCGCGTCGCCGCGCTCACGGCCCTCGCCGAGCGGGTGGGCGAGGCGGTGTCGCACCTTGCCGCCGCGGAGGCGGCCGTGACCGCGGCCGAGGCCGAGCGCGCCC
>NZ_JBHSIV010000046.1:0-31790 GCF_042653685.1 Actinomycetospora atypica
GTCGCGGGCCGCCGGGAGAGCACCGCCCGGCCCGACGACGCCGACGTCGCGGTCGCGCTGGCCGAGGCCACCCGCGCCCGCGGCGGCCGCGTGGTCGCCACCGGCGGCTGCTTCGACCTCCTGCACGCGGGCCACGCCCGCACCCTCGCCGCCGCCCGCGACCTGGGCGGCGACGACGGGGTGCTGGTCGTGTGCCTGAACTCCGACGACTCGGTGCGCCGGCTCAAGGGAGCCACCCGCCCGATCGTCGGCGAGAACGACCGCGCCGAGCTGCTCGCCGCGCTCGGCTGCGTCGACGCCGTGGCCGTCTTCACCGAGGACGACCCGCAGTCGCTCATCGCCCGGCTGCGCCCCGACGTGTGGGTCAAGGGCGGCGACTACGCCGCCGACGACCTGCCCGAGGCGCCGCTGGTGCGCTCGTGGGGCGGCGAGGTCGTCGCCGTCCCGTACCACGCCGGGCGGTCGTCGACCCGTCTCGCCCGGTCCCTGGAAGCCGTCTCGTCCCCTGCGCCCGTCTCGTCATCTGCAACCGGAGGAACTCTGTGAGCTCGCCCCGCACGCCCGGCACCGTCCTCGTCACCGGGGGGTCCTCCGGACTCGGCGCCGCCGTGGCCGACGCCGTCGCCGCCGCCGGCGGGACGCCCGTGGTGCTCGACCTCAAGGCCCCCGACGCGGGCCACGCCTTCGTCGAGGTCGACCTCGCCGACACCGCCGCCGCGCAGAGCGCCGTCGCCCGGGTGATCGACGAGCAGGGTGGCCTCGACGGCGTCGTCACCGCCGCCGGCATCGACCGCTGCGGCCGGATCGTCGACGTCGAGTTCACCGAGTGGGAGCGGGTGATCGCCGTCAACCTGCTCGGGACCGCGGCCGTCGTCCGCGCCGCGCTGCCCTCGCTCGCCGAGCGCCAGGGCAAGGTCGTCACGGTCTCCTCGACGCTCGGGGTCAAGGCCGTGTCCGACGCGACCGCCTACTGCGCCTCGAAGTTCGGCGTCGTCGGGTTCACCCGCGCGCTCGCCGCCGAGTGGGCCGGCCAGGTCGGCGTCACCCTGCTCGTGCCCGGCGGGATGTGGACCCACTTCTTCGACGACCGCCCCGACCAGTACAAGCCCGGCTCGGACGCCCAGCTCAACGACCCCGCCCAGACCGCCGACGCGGTGCTCTACGCGCTCACCCGCCCCGCGGGCAGCGAGGTGCGGGAACTGGTGGTCGCGGCGTCCGGCGAGTCGTCCTACCCGTGATCGTCGGCCACCGCGACCAGGGCGCTGGGGACGTCGTCGTGCAGCGCCAGCACCCGGTCGAGACCGGTGATGCGCAGCGGGCGGCGCACCGTGCGCGCCGACGCGGCGAGCAGCAGCGGCACGCCCCGGTCGCGCAGGTCCTCGGTCGCCTCGAGCAGCAGGGTCATGCCCGCGGAGGCGAGCAGGGCCACGGCGGAGAGATCGAGGACCACGGCGCGGGGGGTCGCGCTCAGCGCCTGCTCGATGGCCCCGCGCACCGTCGCGACGGCCGAGGCGTCCACGTCGCCCGCCACGGCCACCACCGCCGCGCCCGAGTCGGCGCGGACCGCGACCTCGACGGCGCCCGGCTCGGGGCCCACGGGGTCGTCGGGATGCACTCGGCCTCCAGGGACACGTCCGTCCCCGGCGGCACGACGTGCAGGGGCGGGGGGCGACGGCGGGGACCGGGGGCACGTGGCTGGACCCCGCGGTGGCGGTCCCCGAACCCTAGCGAGAGCACCCGGGAGCGGCGAGAGCCGCTCGTCGACCACCTGTCCGATCGGAGGTGCACCACCCCGTGTCGATCTCTGTGACCGCCCCGCTCGAGAGCGCGCCGCTCGCCGCCGACCTCCCGCGCCGCCTCGCCGAGGTGGCGCCGCGGGTGGTCGTCGTCGGTGACGCCGTGCTCGACTGCTGGCTCTCCGGGCCCACCCGCCGGCTCTCCCGCGAGGCCCCCGTGCCCGTGGTCGAGGTCGACGTGACCCGCTGCGCCGCGGGCGGGGCCGCGAACACCGCCGTGAACCTCGCCGCCCTCGGCGCGCGGGTCTCGCTCGTGGCCGTGGTGGGCGACGACGACGACGGCGCCACCCTGCGGCGCCTGCTCGACGAGGCCGGGGTCGACACCTCGGCGCTGCTCGTCGCCCCCGGCCGCCCCACCGCGGCGAAGCGGCGCATCGTCGCCGACGACGCGATGGTCGCCCGGTACGACACGGTGCCCGCCGACGGCACCGTCGAGGGCTTCGCGGCCGTCCTGGCCGACGCCCTCGACGCCGGGCCCGACGCCACCGTGGTCTGCGACTACGCCGTGGGCGGGCTCGACGACGCCGCGGTGAGCACGGTCGCCGCGCACCGCGACCGCCTCGGCGTCCTGGTCGTGGACGCGCACGACCTGGCGCGCTGGGCCCCCGCCGGCCCCGACGTCGTGACGCCCAACGCGGGCGAGGTCGCGGTCCTGCTCGGCCGCGCTCTCGACGGCGCCGACCGGGTCGCCGCCGCCGAGGCCGCGGGCGGCGAGCTTCGCACCCGCGCAGGCGCGGCGACGGTCGTCGTCACCCTCGACCGCGACGGCGCGCTGCTGCTCCCGCCCGACCTGCCCGCGCACCGCACGTGGGCGCGGCCCGCCCCGGAGAGCCGGGCCTGCGGCGCCGGTGACTCGTTCACCGCGGCCCTGACCCTCGCCCTCGCGGCCGGCACCCCCGGCCCCACGGCGGTGGAGCTGGCGCAGGCCGCGGCCGACGTGGTGGTGGGCCGCACCGGCACCGCCGTGTGCTCCACCGCCGACCTGTCCTCGCGGGTCTCGGCCTCGGGGGAGTCGCTGTCGAGCGCCGCCGAGCTGGCGCGGCTCGTCGCCGACCACCGCACCGCGGGCCGCCGGATCGTGTTCACCAACGGCTGCTTCGACGTGGTGCACCGCGGCCACGTCGCCTACCTCAACCAGGCCAAGCGGCTCGGCGACGTGCTCGTCGTGGCCCTGAACACCGACGAGGGCGTCGCGCGGCTCAAGGGCCCGGGCCGGCCCGTGAACCCGCTGGCCGACCGCGCCGCGGTGATCGGCGCGCTGTCCTGCGTCGACCACGTGGTGTCCTTCGCCGAGGACACCCCGGTCGCGCTGCTCGAGGCCGTGCGCCCCGACGTGTACGCCAAGGGCGGCGACTACACGGCGGCGATGCTCACCGAGAGCCCCGTGGTCACCGCGTACGGCGGGCGGGTCGCGATCCTCGACTACCTGCCCGACCGGTCGACCACGGCCGTCGTCGAACGAATCCGCGCCCGTGGTTGATCTCGACGTTCTCGTCCCCACCAAGGACCGCCCGGTCGAGCTCGCCACCACCCTGGCCGGGCTCGCCGCGCAGGCGGGCACGGGCGGGCCGTCGTTCCGGGTGGTGGTCTCCGACCAGTCCGACGGCGACGCGTCGTTCGACACCGCCGCGGCCGCCACGATGGCGCGGGTGCTGCGCCACCGCGGCGTCGAGGTGGAGCTGCTGCGCCACCTGCCCCGGCGCGGGATCACCGAGCAGCGCGCGTTCCTGCTCTCCCGCGCCACCGCGCCCGCAGTGCTGTTCCTCGACGACGACGTCTGGCTCGAGCCCGGCGTCCTCGCCCGCCTGCACACCGCGCTGCGCGAGCTGGGCTGCGGCCTGGTCGCCGCCGCGATGCAGGGCCTGTCCCACCTCGACGACGACCGCCCCCACGAGCGGGCGAGCTACGAGCGCTGGGACGGCCCGGTGGTCCCGGAGCGGATCGAGAAGGAGTCGGGACCCTGGCAGCGCTGGCGCCTCGGCAACGCCGCGAACGGGATGCACCTCGCCGCCGCGGAGGGCCTGGACGTCCCCGGCGGCCCGGTCCCCGCGCCGTCGTCGTACGTCGCCTACAAGATCGCCTGGGCGGCGGGCTGCGTGCTGTTCGACCGCGCCGCCCTGCTCGACGCGGGCGGGTTCGACTTCTGGCGCGACGTCCCCGCCGACGCCCACGGCGAGGACGTGTTCGTCCAGCAGCGCGTCATGACCCGGGCGGGCGCCGCCGGGGTGCTGCCCAGCGGCGCCTACCACCAGGAGTCGGCGACCACCCTGCCCGACCGCGGGGCCTCGGCGGTCGACCTGCTGGCCGGACGGTGAGTGTCAGCACTGCGGCCATGCTGACACCCAGCGTCACAATCGGACCAGGTACGGATCAGCGCCCCTTGAGCGCCGACACGGTCGCGAGGACCCGCCGGTCGCGCAGCAGCTCCTCGAGCGAGAGCGGCAGCGGGATCCGCCAGTTCGGGTAGGCGTCGGTGGTGCCGGGCAGGTTGGGCTGGCGGACCTCGTCGAGCACGTCGGTGAACGAGGCCAGCACGATCCGCGACGAGGCCGTGGCCAGCAGCCGGTGCAGCGCGGTCACCACCTCCTCCTCGGAGGCGTCGGCCCGCTCCAGCGCGCCCTGCGAGACGAGCAGGTCGAGCAGCTCGGTCCGCTCCGTGGCGGCCTGCTCCCGGGCGGCGTCGACGTCGGTGAGCAGCCCGGCCTCCGAGCGCGCGCGGACGTGCTCGTCGCGCAGGAAGCCGGTGGCCGTCGGCAGGTCGTGGGTGGAGATCGTCCCGAGGGTCATCGGCTCCCACGACGAGGGCGGCAGCAGGTCGCCGGAGGGGCCGCGCTGGAACCACAGCACCGAGCAGCCGAGCATGCCGCGGTCGGTCAGCCCCTCGGTCACCTCCGGCTCGACCGTCCCGAGGTCCTCCCCGACGACGACCGCGCCCGCCCGCGACGCCTCGATCGCCAGCACGGCGAGCATCGCCTGCGCGTCGTAGGAGACGTACGTGCCCTCGGTCGCCGGGCGGTTCGGCGGGATCCACCAGAGGCGCCACAGCCCGGCGACGTGGTCGATGCGCACCCCGTCGGCGTGGCGCAGCACCGCGGCCAGCATCTCCCGCAGCGGCGCGTAGCCCGACGCGGCGAGCCGGTCGGGCCGCCACGGCGGCAGCGACCAGTCCTGGCCGCGCTGGTTGAAGCCGTCCGGCGGGGCGCCGACGTGCACGCCGGGGGCGAGGAACGACTGCAGCGCCCACGCGTCCGCGCCGTCCGGCGCGCACCCCACGGCGAGGTCGGCGATGAGGCCCACCGACATCCCGAAGGTCGCGGCGTGGGCGTCGGCGAGCTGCCGGTCGAGCAGGCGCTGGCACCAGGCGTGGAAGGAGATGCGGTCGGCGAGGTCCTCGCGCGCGGCGGGGATGCCGGGCGCGTCGGGGCCGCGCAGGTCCTCGGGCCAGTCGCGCCACTCCGGGCCGTGGCGCTCGGCGAGCGCGTACCAGGTGGCGACGTCGCGCAGGTCGTCGGGCAGGGCCGCGACGGCGGCGCGGTGCTCCGCGGCGAGCGCGTCCCCGGTGTCGTCCCCGGAGTCGCCGCGCCCGGCACCGGGCACGGGCGGGAGGGCGTCGTCGCGCTCGAGCGCGCCGACCGAGGCCGCGAACGGGCGCAGCAGGGAGAGGGCTGCGCGCTTCGACGCCCAGACGGCGTCGTAGTCGATCAGGGCGCCGGCGTCGCGCTCGGCGAGGGCGCCCGAGTCGGGGGCGAGGCGGTCGACCGCGTGGCGGACGTGCGCGGGCGCGGCCCGGTAGGCCGGGGTGGCGGTGACACGCAGCGAGACCGGGTGCAGGAAGCGCCGAGACGACGGCGAGTACGGCGAGGACTCGACGGACGGGTCGAGGCGCAGCGCGTGCAGCGGGTTGCACAGCACCGCGCCCGCGCCCTGCCCGGCCGCCGCGGCGAGCAGGTCGCGCAGGTCGGTGAGGTCGCCGCAGCCCCAGGAACCGGCCGAGTGCAGGGAGTACAGCTGCACCATCCAGCCCCACGTGCGCGGCACCTCCGCGAGGCGCTCCGGCGCCACGAGCACGGCGGCCTCGGCCGCCCCGCAGCGGAGGTGGTGGTAGCCGACCGGGAGGTCCTCGAGCACCGTCACCGACCGGACGCCGCCGTCCTCCAGGGTGAGCTCCCCGGGCTCGGGCAGATCCACGGCCGCGTTCCCGACGACGAGGGTCGGCGGCAGGGCGGTGCCGCGGCGGTCGTCGAGGGCGGCGCGGACCGCCTCGTCCGTGGACGCGTCGACGTCGAGGGCGGCGAGCACGTCGACGACGACGTCCGCGGACACCTCGACGGTCTCGTCGTCCGCGCTGCGGTACGTGGTGGCGACGCCGTGGGCGGCGGCGAGTGCCGCCAGGTCGGCGGACACAGCTCCGACAGACACCGGGCTCCTCTCGTGGGCGCCCGCGGACCGGGCACCGTCGTAGGTGGCCCAGCATTCCCGGTGCGGGCGCCCGGCACCCGTGAGGTCCCCGGTGGAGCCGCGGGGCTCAGTGCGAGCGCGGGTACGGCACGTGCGGGCCGCCGTGGCGGGCGACGAGGCGGTCGGCCACGTCGGACGCCGACGTCCGCGGACGGCGCACGGTCGCGAGGGACTCGATCTGGGTGCCGGTGAGGCCGGACAGGCCGGAGAGCGCGGTGCGGACCGCGGGGACGGTCCAGCCGCGCTCGAGCAGCAGGTGCACCAGGGCGAGGGCCGAGCCGCGGTCGCGGCGGGCGCGGGCGACCAGGGCGGTGAGGTCGCCGGGGAGTTCGGCGGGGGCGGGAGCGGGCTCGACGTCGTCGAGCGCGGGGAGCACGGCCGGGTCGGGGAGCGGCGGGATGATGACGTCGGCCGAGTCGGGCCGGGTGGAGATGGGGTCGAGGAGCACGGGCACCTTCCGTTCGGGTACATCGGAACTGCGACAGCACTACCAGAATCGGCACGCTGTGTGACAGGCAAACGCGCGCCGGGTCACGCGGAGGTCAACAGTCCGCGTTCCCTGACCACCGGGATCGAGAGCGTGCGGTAGCCGACCTCGTCGAAGAGCACCACCACCGTGTCGTCCTCCACCGTCTGCACCACGCCGCGGCCCCACTCGTCGTGGGCGACGGCCTCGCCCGGGGTCGGCTCTCCGTGGGACGCCCCGGAGCGGCCCCCGGGATCGCCGACGTCGCCCGCGTCACAGTGGTCGCAGAAGCCGCACGGGTCCTCGCGCGGTTCGCCGAGCGTCTCGAGCAGCGTGCGGCGCCGGCAGCCGCCGCCCTCGGCGTAGCGCCGGACCAGCTCGACCTTGCTCACCTGGCGCTGCCGGCTGCGGACCACGAGCTCGGCCGCGGCCTTCGCCACCTCGATGGCCGGGTCCTCGCACGGCCCGGCGCCGAGGCGGCGGGCGGGGAGCTGGCGGGCGGAGCCCCCGACGACGAGCGCCGGCACCGCCCGCGCGAGCGCCGCCTTGCTGACCCCGGCGGCGTCGGCGAGCTCGGACTGGACCACGCCCTCCTCGCGGTGCAGTCGGACCGCCTCGACGACCGTCGCGAGCGCGGCCGCCCGCGCATCGCGCCCGGAGGCGAACAGGCGGGGCCGGGCCAGGTCCTGCGGCCGGTGGAAAAGCACCGCCCACGCGGAGCCGCCGTCGCGGCCCGCGCGCCCGATCTCCTGGTGGTAGGCATCGATCGAGGTCGGCACGTCCCCGTGCACCACCCAGCGGACGTCGGGCTTGTCGATGCCCATCCCGAAGGCGCTGGTCGCGACGACGACGTCCAGCTCGCCCGCCATGAAGGCGTCCTGGACGCGCTGCCGGTCCTTCTTGGGGAGCCCCCCGTGGTAGGCCCCCGCGCTCACCCCGGCCCCGGTGAGCCGGTCGGCGACGAGCGTGGTGTGCCCGCGGGTGGTCACGTAGACAATGCCGGCGCCCTCGGCGGCCACCACGGTCTCGACGACCTGGTCCCACTTCGCGCCTTCGTCGTGCAGGAGGCGGACCGCGAGGTGCGTGTTCGGCCGGTCGACGTCGCGGACCACGACGCACGCGTCGGGGATGCCGAGGAGGTCGAGGATCTCCTCGCGGGCCGGCGCGGAGGCGGTCGCGGTGAGGGCGAGGACCCGGGGCGACCCGAGGGCCCGCACCACGGGGCCCAGGGCGAGGTAGTCGGGCCGGAAGTCCGGTCCCCAGTCGGACACGCAGTGGGCCTCGTCGACCGCGACCAGCGTCGGGGCCGCCGTCCGCAGGGCCGCCAGCACGTCGGGCCGGGCCAGCTGCTCGGGGGAGGTCACGAGGACCTCGAGCTCGCCCGCGACGAAGCGCTCGAGGTCGCCGCGGCCGACCTCGGAGTTGAGCGCCCCGGTGGGCACGCCCGCGTCGCGGAGGTGGGCCACCTGGTCGCGGTGCAGCGACAGGGTGGGGGAGACGACCACGGTGCGGCGCCCGAGGACGTCGCCCGTGATGGCGTAGATCGCGGTCTTGCCCGCCGCGGGCGGCAGCACCGCGAGGGTGTCGGAGGCGAGCGCCGCGAGCACCGCGGCGCGTTGCCCGTCGCGCAGTGCCGCGTCCGCCCCCAGGTACCGGGCGGTGGCGGCGTCGACGGCCTCGAGGAGCTCGGGGGACACGGGGCCGCAGGGGCCCTCGACCTCGGTCGCACGATCGTTCACGGCGCCGGGATGGGCCGGGGTCGGTCGCCGGAAACACCCGGTACGAGGGACGGACCGGTGGGTAACTCCGCCCGGTGACGCTCGTGCGAGTCGACCCGAACGGCCCCGGTCTGGGGCGCCGTCGTCGGGGGAAGGGCTTCAGCTACCACGACCTGACCAGCGGGGACGCGGTCACCGATCCGGAGACCCTCGACCGGGTCACGGCCCTGGTGATCCCGCCCGCCTGGCGCGACGTGTGGATCTGCCCCCGCGCCGACGGCCACATCCAGGCCGTCGGCACCGACGTAGCCGGCCGCCGCCAGTACCGCTACCACGACGAGTGGACCGCGCAGCAGTCGCGCGAGAAGTTCGCCCGCGTCGCCCGGCTCGGCGCCCACATGCCCGAGGTGCGGCGCGCGCTCGCCAAGCGCCTCGAGCCCGACGGCCTGGGGCGCGACCGGGTGCTGGCGGGCGCGGTGTGGCTGCTCGACCTCGGGGTGTTCCGCGTCGGCGGCGAGGAGTACGCCGACCGCGACCGCTACTCGGAGGCCTCGTTCGGCCTCGCCACCCTGCGCCGCGAGCACGCGACCGCGCGCAAGGACGGGTCGGTGCAGTTCGACTACGTGGCGAAGGCCGGGGTGCCGCGGCACCTGACCATCGCCGACGAGGCGACGCACCGGCTGGTCAGCTCGCTCAAGCGGCGGCGCGGCGGCGGCGACGAGCTGCTGGCGTGGAAGGCGGTCCGCAAGCGGGAGACGATCTGGCACGACGTCACCGCCGACGACGTCAACGACGCCGTCCGCGAGGCCGTCGGCGAGGAGTTCACGGCGAAGGACCTGCGCACCTGGAACGCCGGGGTGGTGGCCGCGGTCGCGCTCGCCACCCGCGTCGACGCCGACGGCACCCCGCCCGGGGCCGAGCGCAAGCGCAAGGCCGCGGTCACCCACACCATGAAGACGGTCGCGGCGCAGCTGGGCAACACGCCCGCCGTGTGCCGCAGCTCCTACGTCGACCCGGTGCTCGTCGACCACTTCGAGGCCGGCCGCACCGTGGTCGAGGCCGTCCGCAGCGCCGACCCGTCCGACCTCTCGATGCGCGACCGCGTCGAGGCCGCGGTGCTCGAGCTCGTGACCTCCCGGCCCGACTGACCGTGCGGGGGTCGGTCGCGTCAGCCCGCGACCGACTCCGGGGTCATCTCCGACCAGATCGTCGTGCCGTCGACGTGGCGGCGGATGCCCCACTCGCGCGACACCGCGGCCACCATGGCCAGGCCGCGCCCGCGCGGCGAGGACGTCGGCGGGGCCACCCACGTGGCGGCCTCGGGGATCGCGTGGCCGACGCCGTAGTCGCGCACCGTCATCCGCAGGGTGTCGCCGCGGCCCTCCACCTCGACCACCGAGGCGCTGCTCGCGTGCTCGACGGAGTTCGTGACGAGCTCGGTCACGACGATCTCCGCGGCCTCGCGCACCTCGTCGCCGACGCCCCAGCGGGCGCAGACGTCGCGGACGTGGGCCCGGGCCCGTCGGGGGGCGTGCGGGTCGACCGAGAAGCGCCACCACTCGCGGAGCAGGGTGGGGCGGTCACCGAGGTGCGCCAGCGCCCGCGCGACGTCGTCGAACACCGGCACCCGGTGGGCGACCCCCGAGCTGGTGAGCAGGGCCCGCAGCGTCGGGTCGGGGCCGGCGATCGCGAAGCACGCCGCCGGCCACCCGCCCGCGCGCGAGAGCGCCTCGGTGAAGGCGTGGACCACCTCGGCGTGCTGCGGGTGCAGGCCGGCGGCGTCGACGACGACGTGGCGGTACCGGACGAGGACGTCGGCGAGGCGCCCGACGAAGTCGGACCGCGCCGGTCGGTCGAGGTCGCCGCGCACCGTCGCCACCATCGCGCCGCCCGGGGACGGCGCAGGCCGGATCTCCCACTCGAGCTGTTCCACGACTCACCTCGCGGCCGTGTTACCCCGCCCCGACCCGGGCCAAGCGCGGCGGGGGAGACCCGGCCGCGCCATGATGGTGACCATGACCTCTGCTGCCTCGGACGAGGCCGACGACGGTGCCGCCCCGGACCGGACGTCCTCCCCGCTGACCGCCGCGGCCGAGAGCGGCGCCGGCGAGGGGGCCGGGACGGCCGAGCTCGTGGAGTCCCCGGGCGCGGTGATGCGGGTGGCCGGCATGGTCGGCAAGCTCATCGAGGAGGTGCGCTCCGCGCCGCTCGACGAGGCCGGCCGGGCGCGGCTCGCCGACATCCACGCGCGGTCGATCACCGAGCTGGGCAAGGGTCTCGCCCCGGAGCTGCGCGACGAGCTCGCGCGCATCTCGCTGCCGCTGGGCACCGACGCGGTGCCCTCGCAGGCGGAGCTGAGGATCGCGCAGGCGCAACTGCTGGGCTGGCTCGAGGGGCTGTTCCACGGCATCCAGAGCGCGGTGCTCGCGCAGCAGATGGCGGCGCGCGGCCAGCTCGAGCAGATGCGGCGCAGCCCGGCGCTGCCGGGCGCGGAGGTCCAGGTCGACGGGGGCCAGTACCTGTAGGGGACGTCCCCGGGGCTCAGCCCTCGAGGATGACCTCGCCCTCGGCGGGGATCTCGCGGCGGCCGCGGCGCAGGGCCGAGCGGCGCTCGTCCTCGGTCAGGCCGCCCCACACGCCGTAGGGCTCCCGGGTCGCGAGGGCGTGGCGGCGGCACGGGTCGAGCACCGGGCAGCTCATGCACACGCGCTTGGCCTGGCTGGCGCGCTGCTCGCGCCGCGGGCCGCGCTCGCCGTCGGGGTGGAAGAAGAAGCTCGAGTCCATGCCGCGGCACGAACCGTGCAGCTGCCAGTCCCACTCGTCGATGATCGGTCCGGGGAGCAGACGCACATCAGCCACAGGATCCTCCAGGGCCACAGGGGCGCCGCAGCGGAGCCCGGTGAGTCGATCGACCCCGCGGGGCCGCGGCGGGTATAGCCGGGAGGTCGCGGTCACAAACCCGATCGCGTCACCCGGTCGGACGCCGCCGGGCGTGGAGACGTGTCATCGGTCGCCGCACCACCCTGCGACGGTTCTGCCACCCTGTGTCGCGAGTAGTGTCCGCGGCAGTGGGTATCGTGCGGCCGATGTGATCGCACGGAGCCGTCGTACGGCCCGAGCCATCGTCACGAGGAGTTCACTGGATGTCTGAGAGCGGGAACGGGGGGCGGGAGGCCGTGGCCACCGAGGACGACTTCTCCACCGAGGAGCCGATGGGCGTCGACGTCCAGCGCTCGGGCGAGACGTCGGTGATCCGCCTGTCCGGTGAGATCGACATGCTGACTACGCCGGCGCTGCGCGCCAAGGTGACCGAGGAGCTCGCGGCCGGGATCCAGGTCCTGGTGCTCGACATGCTGGCCGTCGAGTTCCTGGGGTCCAGCGGCCTGGCGCTGCTGGTCGAGGCGCTCGACGAGTCGCGGACCCGCAGCGTGGTGCTGCGCCTGGTCGCCGACAGCCGGCCGGTGAGCCGGCCGCTGCAGGCGACGGGGCTGACCGACCTCTTCGAGATCCACACCACCGTCGAGGACGCCCTCGCGGCCTGACCGGCCCTCCGGCGGGTCCTCGCCGCCGACACGCTCGTCGTGAGGCGGTGGTGACCCGCGGCGGGTGCGCCGATACGGTGACGCGCACGGCGGGGTGCGCGGCCGTCGGCCCCCGCCCGGCGCCGTCCGACCGCCTCGACCAGCCCATCCAGCCCGCCGCGAACGGAGACCAGCAGTCGTGCAGATGCCCGAACCGCAGCAGCGCGTTCCCGAGGTCCCCGCTGCGGGCGTGGCGACCCAGGTCGACGGTCTGGCCGACGCCACGAGCCTCGCCGAGGTCCCCAGCCCGGTCGAGGTGCGCGTGCACGCCGACCCGGCGCTGATCCCCTCGATCCGGGCGGTCGCGGCCGACCTGGCCGCGCGCGCCGACTTCGACCTCGACGCCGTCTCCGACCTGCGGATGGCCGTCGACGAGGCCTGCTCGGCGCTCGTCCCGCTCGCCGCGGCGGGCGGACAGCTGCGGTGCGGCTTCACGGTGATCGACGGTCGCGTGGCGGTCGTCGCGCGCGTCCCGGTCTCCGAGCCCACCACGCTGCGCCAGGACACGTTCGGCTGGCGGGTGCTCGACACGCTCACCGACGCCGCCGAGGTCCTCGACCGCGACCCGTCGTGGATCGGTATCCGGTTGCTCAAGGACCGGACGACGGCGTGAGCCGCCCGGCCGAGCAGGGGAGACGCGAGGACTCCTACGCCCACCTCGCCCCTCTGCTCGCGGAGCACGCCGGCCTCCCGGCCGACGACCGTCGTCGGGAAGCGCTGCGCGACCGGCTCGTCGAGGGGTACCTGCCCCTGGCCCGCCACATCGCGCGCCGGTTCTCCCAGCGGGGCGAGCCGCAGGAGGACCTCGAGCAGGTCGCCACGGTGGGCCTGATCCACGCCGTCGACCGCTTCTCCCCGGAGCGCGGGTCCGACTTCCTGTCCTATGCGGTGCCCACCATCACCGGCGAGGTCCGCCGCTACTTCCGCGACAAGGCGTGGTCGACGCGCGTCCCGCGCCGGCTCAAGGACCTGCGCCTCGCGATCGGGTCGGCCATGCCGGCCCTGTCGCAGGAGCTCGGGCGCGCCCCCACCGCGGGCGAACTCGCCGAGCGGCTCTCCCGCCCCCGCGAGGAGATCCTCGAGGCGCTGGAGGCGGCCAACGCGTACCGCTCCAGCTCGCTCGACGACATGCTCGTCGACGACCCGTCCTCGGGCCGGCTCGCCGACGTCCTCGGCACCGACGACGACGAGCTCGTCCAGGTCGAGCACCGCGAGACCGTGCAGCCGGCGCTGCGCCGCCTCCCCGAGCGGGAGCGGACGATCGTCATGCTGCGCTTCTTCGGCGGGATGACCCAGACGCAGATCGCCGAGCGGGTCGGGGTGTCGCAGATGCACGTCTCACGCCTGCTGACCCGCACCCTCGCCACGCTGCGCCAGGACCTCACCGAGGAGAAGAGCTAGCGGCTCTCACCGCCGGACGGTGTGGCCGCCGTCGTCGTCGTGCCGGGTCCGCCCGGTGCGCGCGAGGAACTCCAGTAGGGGCACGGCCACCCGGCGCGTGGTGCCCAGGGCCTGCCGGGCCGCCGACACCGTGAACGGTTGGTCGAGCTCGGCCAGCCGCTCCACGGCCCGGTCGGGCGCGTCGGGGAGCACGTAGATCCCGTCGGCCACCTTCGCGAGCTCGCCGGCGCGCACGGCCGCGCCCAGCTGCTTGGCCCGGAGGCCGAGCTCGTCGAGCCGGTTCGCGTCGGGGGCGGCGAACGGGGCCTGCTCGAGGTCCGCGCGCAGCGTCGCCAGGGCCGCCCGCACGGCCGGGGGCAGCCCCCCGTCGCCGGGGCGCAGGATGCGTCCGCCGTCGGCGACGAGGTCGGGGCACCGCGTCAGCACCAGGTCGACCAGCTTCGGGTCGGGCAGCTCGAGTCCCCGCTGGGCCGCGCGCGCGGGCAGGCCCGGGTCGAGCGGCTCGGTGGCCGCGTGCTCGGTGACCAGCACGACGAGCCGCGCGGCCAGCATCTCGAGGTGCGCGGGGTCGACCAGCCACCCGCCCGCCTGCGGGACCCCGTCCGTCGGCCCGGTGATCCCGAGGCCGGGGAGGTCGGCCACGCGCAGGACGCGCCGGCGGCGCAGTTCGAGGGCGAGCCCGGGGGAGCCGTCGGAGCCCGCGAGGTCCTCGGCCCGCGCCCGCGCCGCCCCGCGTCGGCGCAGCTCCGGGGGCCGGACGTCGAGGACGGTCACCCCGCCGAGCACGGCGTGCGCCCCGGGGTCGCGCAGCAGGGCGTGGTCGCCGGGGCGCAGCGGCAGCGGGGCGCGCAGGGTCAGCCGGACGGTCCGGGTGTCGGGCTCGGCGTCGGGGGCGTCGTCGCGGGACAGCGGCCGCACCCGGGCCGCCACCGCGGCCGACCCCACGTGCAGCATGACCTCCGCGGGCAGCTTCGGGAGGCCCCCGACGGCGCTCGATCCCCGCGGGGCCCGCAGCCGCACGTCGACGACCGACGCGGCCAGCCACCGGCCGGGGGAGAGCAGCGCGTCGCCGCGCCCCACCTCCTCGAGCGACACCCCGCGCAGGTTCACCGCGACCCGCGACACCGCGGGCGCGGTGTCCACCGGCGACCCGAGGGACTGCAGCCCGCGCACGGAGACCGCCCGCCCGCCGAGCTCCAGCTCGTCGCCGACCGTGAGCCGGCCCGCCCCGAGGGTCCCGGTCACCACCGTGCCGGCCCCGCGGATGGTGAAGGCCCGGTCGACCCACAGCCGCACGTCGGCGTCGAGGTCGGGCTCCGGCAATCGGTGGGCCAGGGCCGCCAGCTCGGTCCGGAGATCGTCGAGCCCCTCGCCCGTCGTCCCCGACACGCACACCGCGGGCAGCCGCCCGAGCGTCGACTCGGCGAGGTGCTCCAGCGCCTCGTCGCGCGCGAGCTCGGGGTCCATGAGGTCCGAGCGCGTCACCACGAGGACCCCGTCGCCGACCCCCAGGGCGTGCAGCGCGTCGAGGTGCTCGCCCGACTGCGGCATCCACCCCGCGTCGGCCGCCACCACGAACATCGTCGCGGGCACCGGCCCCACCCCGGCCAGCATCTGCGTCACGAACCGCTCGTGGCCCGGGACGTCGACGAACGCGACGGTGTCGTCCCCCAGCGCCGTCCAGGCGAACCCGAGGTCGATCGTCATGCCGCGCCGGCGCTCCTCGGCCCAGCGGTCGGGCTCCATCCCGGTGAGCGCCCGGATCAGCGTCGACTTGCCGTGGTCGACGTGCCCGGCGGTGGCCATCACCTTCACGACGACGGGTCCGGACCGGAGCGAACGGCACTCCCGATGCTTCTAGGTGCGCGAGAGTGTCGTTCGCTCCCGCCCACCGCGCCCACCGCGCGCACCGCCGCCGCGAGGCGTTCGTCGTCGGCGGGGGCGACCGAGCGCACGTCGAGCACGCACCGGCCGTTCTCCACCCGCCCGACCAGGGGGATCGCCCCCACCCGGAGCGCGGCGGCGGCCTCCTCGGGCAGCGCGACGCCGGCGCTGGGGAACTCGACCCCGGGCCCGCCGCCCCCGCCCACCACGGCGCGGCAGTCGACCACCGGCGCGTCGATGCCGTGCACCGCGAGGTCGGCCGAGATCGCCCGGGCCCGCGCCCGCAGTCCCTCGACGTCCGCCTCGAGCATGGCGCGCACCGGCGGCACCGGTCCGCGCAGCGTCGCCTCCAGCGCGGCGAGGGTGAGCTTGTCGACGCGCAGCGCCCGGGCCAGCGGGTGGCGGCGCAGCCGCTGGACGAGGTCGGCGTCGCCGAGCAGGAGCCCGGCCTGCGGGCCGCCGAGCAGCTTGTCGCCGCTCGCGGTCACCAGCGGCACCCCGGCACGCAGCTCGGTGGCGGCGTCGGGCTCGTCGGGCAGCAGCGGGTGCGGCGCGAGCAGGCCCGAGCCGATGTCGGACACCACCGGCACCCCGAGCCCGGTCAGCTCGCCCGCCGGCACGCTGGAGGTGAAGCCCTGCACGACGAAGTTCGACGGGTGGATCTTCAGGATCATCCCCGTGTCGGGACCGACCGCGCGCGCGTAGTCGTCGCGGGTGACCCGGTTCGTGGTGCCGACCTCGCGCAGGCGCGCGCCGGTCGACTCCAGCAGCTCCGGGAGGCGGAACCCGTCGCCGATCTCGACCATCTCGCCCCGGGCGATCACCATCTCCCGGCCCGCGGCGAGCGCCGTCGCCGCGAGGATCAGCGCGGCCGCCCCGTTGTTGGCCACGTGGACCGCGCCCGCGTCCGGCACCGCCGCGGCGAGCGCCGCCAGGGCCCCGGCCCCCCGACGACCGCGCCCGCCCGTCACGAGGTCGAGCTCGACGTCGGTGGTGCCGGCGGCGGTCGTCAGGGCCTCGCGGGCGGCGTCGGAGAGCGGCGCCCGCCCGAGGTTGGTGTGCAGCAGGACCCCGGTCGCGTTGATCACGGGCCGCACGCTCGCCGCCGACCGCGGCAGCTCCGCCACCACCTCGTCGACGACGGCCTCGGGGGCGATGTCGCCGCCCCGTGCCCGCTGCTGCGCCGCGGCGACGACCTCCTTGACCCGCGCCTTCCCGACGACCGCCACGGCCGCCGCCACGCGCGGCTCGGCCAGGACCGCGTCGGTGCGCGGGATGCGCCGCCGGAAGTCGGTGTCGGTCATGCGGTCCAGGATCCCCCCACCGCGACGACGGCCGACGACGCCATCCCCACCAGCACGACGACCAGCGTCACGGTCGCGAGGAGCCGCCGCGGGAACGAGCGCCGGACCATGAGCAGCGAGGGCAGGCTGACCGCGGGCAGGGTCACCAGCAGCGCGGCCGCGACCACGGGTGAGACCCCGGCGGCCAGCAGGGCGGCGACCACCGCGATCTCCGCGCCGGTGGGGACCGGCAGCAGCGTCCCGGCCGCCGCGAGCAGCACGACGATCCCGACGACGAGCGCCCCGTGCAGGTCACCCAGCCCCGCGCCGAGGGGGAACAGCACCCCGCGCAGAGCCCCGAGGGCGACCACGAGCACGAGGTACTCGGGCAGCAGCCGGACCGCGAGCCCGCCCAGCGCGGCGAGGAAGCGCGTCGGCAGCGGGCGGTCGTCGTCGACCTCGGCGATCTCGGTGGACGCCTCCGTCCCGTCCGCGCCCGGCAGTCCCCGTCGCGCGGCGAGGGCCCCGCCGCCGACCACGGCGAGCCCCGCCGCGAGCCGCAGCGCCGTCCAGGCGGGCGGCAGCACGAACGCGCAGAAGACCAGCACCACCGGGTTCAGCGCCGGGCTGGCCAGCCAGAAGGCGAGCGCGGCCCGGACGTCGGCGGCCCGCCGCCGCAGCCCCACGGCCACGGGGGCCGCGCAGCAGCTGCACATCATCCCGGGCATCGCGAGGGCCCCGCCCGCGACGGTGCCCCGCCCCCGCCCGACGAGGCGCGACAGCCACGCCGCGGGCAGCACGGTCTGCACGGCCGCGGCCAGCACCAGGCCGGCCACCAGGGCGGGCCAGATCGCGAGGAAGTACGTGCCCGCGAACGCCAGCCCGGCCGACAGCGACACCCCCGGCGGCGCGTCGGCCCCGGCCGTGAGGATCGACTTCCCGAGCGAGCCCGACTCCGCGACCGCGGGCACCTTCACCCAGTACGGGCCCCACTTCGCCCACAGCAGGAGCAGGGCCGCGAGCACCCCGACCCCGGCCGCGAGCGCCCACGGGGGCGCCGACCGACGGGACCCCGACGACAGGACGCTCATGCCCGACGATTCTGCTCGCCGGGCGCGCCCCCCGCCGTGTCTGGGAGCCGGGGCCTACGAGCCCGCGGCCGGGACGAACTTCCGGTCGGGCGGGGTGCTCCCGGCCTGCACGGCCTCCTCGCGGCGCCGGATGCGCTCGCGCTGCGGGACGACGATGTGCGCCGGGTCGTTCGCCGAGGCGATCCCAGCGTCGAACACGGCGAACCGGGTCAGCGCGGAACCGGTCATGAGCGCGACCCCGGACAGGGCCGCCGACCACCGCTTCCGCCGTCCGACGGCGGCGCCCACCGCCCCCGCGACGAGGCACGCCTTCGAGATCGTCAGCAGCGTCTTCGCGCGGCCCTTCTCGTAGACGTCGGCGAGCATGCCGAGGTCCTGGGTCATCTTCCGCTCGGTGGCGAGCTCGACCACGGCCCCCGCCACGGCCAGCCGGGCGGCGGGCTCGTTGTCCCGGGTCGAGGCGAACACCAGCCCGAGGCCGCCGCCGGCCGCCGCCGAGCTGCCCGCGAAGAGCACCGGCAGGTGCCGGTGCGCCTCGTGCCACGTAGGCACGGCGGTGTTCGAGAACAGCACCGCGGTGTAGGTCGCCAGGGCCGGCCCGACGACCGCCGTCGCGACGCCCGCCGCGTTCCCGGCCTGGTGGACGAAGCGCCCGCCCCGCCGCGACCCGAGGTAGCCCTCGAGGGCCTCGGCCGCCGCCGTGGCGGTGGCGAAGGCGGCGAAGGGGGAGAGGATCCACGACCCCACCGACAGCGGCGAGGTCGGCTTGAACACCCGCAGCATGTGCAGGAACCGGCTCGGCCGGTGCAGGTCGTGGATGAGGAAGACCGTGCCGCCCATCGCCCCGCCGACGGCGGCGTAGCGCCCGGCCCGGCGCAGCGACGGCCGGTCGGTGGCCGACGCCATCGCCGCCAGCACCGAGGACGAGCCCGCGAGCCCGCCCAGGAACAGGTAGAGCGGGACGTCGGGGTTCTTCCACACGGGCGCCTTGATGATCGGGCGGCCGTAGTAGGAGCGGAACTCCGCCTCCGGGACCATCAGCTGCTCGCCCTTGCGGCCCTTGCGGCGCCGGCGCGGCTTCACGGCGTCGTGGTCGACGCCGCGTCGCTCGGGCATCCCGTGCGGGTTGAGGTCCTCGGTCGGAACTCCGGTCATCGCCGTCCTCCCCAGAACGCCGCGACCACGGCGGCCCCGAGGCCGACCGCGGTGAGGGCCGCGTTGCGCCACATCTCGGGCAGGTCGCGGGTGGTGACGATCGGGTCCGGCGGCATGCCGTAGACCTCCGGCTCGTCGAGGAGCAGGAAGAACGCGGCGTCGCCGCCGACGCCGTCGTTCTCGTCGCGACCGTAGAGCCGGGCCTCGCTCACGCCGAGCCCGTGCAGCTCGGCGAGCCGCGCGTCGGCCGTGGCCTGCAGCTCGTCGAGGTCGCCGAACTGGATCGACTTCGTCGGGCAAGCCTTCGCGCAGGCGGGCTCGAGCCCGCTGCCCAGCCGGTCGTAGCAGAGCGTGCACTTGTGCGCGCCGCCGTCCGACCCGCGGACGTCGATGACGCCGTAGGGGCACGAGGGCACGCAGTAGCCGCAGCCGTTGCAGATGTCGTCCTGGACCACGACGGTGCCGAACTCGGTGCGGAAGAGCGCCCCGGTCGGGCAGTTGTCGAGGCACCCGGCGTGCGTGCAGTGCTTGCAGACGTCGGAGGCCATGAGCCAGCGGACGTCGCGCTCGTCGTCCGGGGTCTGCTGGCCGTGCGCCCCCGAGTCGGGCAGCAGGGAGAGCAGGTCGATCGTGCCCTCGCCGGTGCCCCCGGGTCCGGGCGGCGCCGTGGCGGCGTCGCGGGCCTTCGGCAGCGCGCCGCCGCCCATCGCCGGCAGGCCCGACGGCAGGTGCCCGGTGGTGACCCCGTCGACCGAGGGCGGGCCCCCGTGCGCGAGCGTCGCCGACCCGTGCGGGCGGACGTCCTCGATGAAGGCGACGTGGCGCCAGGTCGAGGCCCCGAGGTCGCCGGTGTTGTCGTAGGACATCCCGGTGAGCCGGTAGAGGTCGCTCGCGTCGGTGCCGTCGTCGGGCACCAGGTTCCACTCCTTGCAGGCCACCTCGCAGGCCTTGCAGCCGATGCAGACCGAGGTGTCGGTGAAGAACCCGACCCGCTTGGGGTGCCCGCCGTCGAACCCCGCGTCGGCGGCGGGGTCGGTCAACGGCCCGTAGAGGGAGTTCGCCGTCCCCGAGAACGCGTCGAAGAGGTTGGTCATGTAGTGCCTCCCGGCTCGACGCCGGCCTTGCGCCGGTAGGACTCCACGAACTCGAGCAGTGCGGGCCCGCGGGGCCGCCGCCCGGGCTGGATGTCGCAGGTCGCGACCTTGGACTCCTGGATGTGGACGTTCGGGTCCATCACGACACCGAGCAGGTCGTTCGCCGGATCACCGGTCGAGAGCCCGTTCGAGCCCCAGTGGTAGGGGAGACCGATCTGGTGGACCGTCTGGTCCCCGATCCGCAGCGGTTTCATGCGCTCGGTCACCACCACCCGGGCCTCGATCGCGGTGCGCGCCGAGATGAGCGTGGCCCACCCCAGGTGCTCGAGCCCCCGCTCCCGGGCCAGCTCCGGCGAGACTTCGCAGAAGAACTCCGGCTGGAGCTCGGCGAGGTAGGGCAGGAACCGGCTCATCCCGCCCGCCGTGTGGTGCTCGGTGAGGCGGTAGGTGATGAAGGAGTACGGATACACCTCGCTCTGCGAGGGGTTGATGCGGTTCCACGCGCGGTCGATCCGCTCGAGCGCCGGGTTGTCCTGCTGGTCGTGCAGCAGGTTCGCCACGGGCGACTCGACCGGCTCGTAGTGCGTGGGCATCGGCCCGTCGGCGAGCCCGGCCGGCGCGTAGAGCCACGCCTTGCCGTCGGTCTGCATGATGAACGCGTCGGTGCCCGACAGGGCGTCCTCCGCGGTCGCACCCTCCTCGGGCACGTAGGACGGGGGCTTCGTGGCCTCGAAGTCGGGGACGTCGTGCCCCGTCCAGCGCTGCTGCTCCTCGTCCCACCAGACGTAGGCCTTGCGCTCGCTCCAGGGCTTCCCGTCCTTGTCGGCCGAGGCGCGGTTGTACAGCGTGCGGCGGTTCGCCGGCCACGCCCAGCCCCACTCGGCGGCCACCCAGTCCTGCTCCGAGCCGGGCTTGCGCCGGTCGGCCTGGTTGACGCCGTCGGCGTAGACCCCGGTGTAGATCCAGCACCCGGCCGTCGTCGAGCCGTCGGCCCTGAGCTCGGTGTAGCTCGAGAGCGGGTGGCCGTCGGCGTCGTAGCCGTTGATCTCGCCGAGCACGTGCTCCGGGTCGGGCTCGTCGTGGATGCCGAACGTCGGGTAGTCCCACGTGAGGTCGAGCAGCGGCCGGTCGCGCTCGTCGGTCGAGCCCGCCAGCTTCTCCCGGATCTTCTTCCCGAGGTGGAAGTAGAAGTGGAGCTCCGAGCGGGCGTCGCCCGGCGGGTGCACCGCCTCGCGGCGCCACTGCAGCAGCCGCTGGGTGTTGGTGAACGTCCCCGACTTCTCCGTGTGGTTCGCGCACGGCAGGAAGAAGACCTCGGTCCCGATCTGGTCGGTGACCATCTCCCCGGTCTCGATCTCGGGCCCGTCCTTCCAGAACGTGGCCGTCTCGATCATCTGCATGTCGCGCACGACGAGCCAGTCGAGGTTGGCCAGGCCGAGGCGCTGCATCTTGCCGTTGGCGTGCCCGATCGCCGGGTTCTCGCCGACCACGAAGTACCCGAAGGTCTTCTTGTCGATCTGGTCGCGGACGATCCCGTACGTGCCGTGGTCGCCGGTCAGGCGCGGCATGTAGTCGAACGCGAAGTCGTTCTCGGGCGTCGCCGCGTCGCCCCACCAGGCCTTCAACAGGCTCACCATGTAGGTGTCCATCCGACCCCAGAAGCCCGTCTTCGCCGCGTCGGCGTCGAGGTAGCTCTGCAGGTCGGTGTGCAGGTTGGCGTTCGGCATGGGCATGTAGCCCGGCAGCAGGTCGTAGAGCGTGGGGATGTCGGTCGACCCCTGGATCGAGGCGTGTCCGCGCAGCGCGAGGATGCCGCCGCCCGGTCGCCCCATGTTGCCCAGGAGGGTCTGCAGGATCGCCGCGCCGCGGATGTACTGCGCCCCGACGCTGTGGTGGGTCCAGCCCACCGAGTAGACCCACGCGGTCGTCCGGTCGCGGCCCGAGTTCGCCGTGATGGCGCGCGCCACCTCGAGGAACTGCTCGACGCCCATCCCGCAGACCTGCGCGACCGCCTCCGGGGTGTAGCGCGCGTAGTGGCGGCGCAGCACCTGGTAGACGCAGCGGGGGTGCTGCAGCGTCTCGTCGCGCTGCGGGGCGCCCGTGGCGTTGGCAGCGTCGCCGACGCCCCCGGCGCTGTCGGAGCCCATCGCCGCGTGGTGCTCGCGGAGCTGTGACTCCCAGTGGTCGCGCTGCCCGGCGGCGGGCGCCACGTACTCGGCGCCCTCGAGCTGCCAGGAGATCGGGTCGTAGCGCCCGGTCTCGGCGTTGAAGCCCGAGAAGAGCCCGGCCATGTCCTCGGTGTCGACGAACTCCTCACCGACGATGTCGGCGGCGTTGGTGAACGTCTCGACGTACTCGCGGAAGTCGAGCCCGTTCTCCAGCACGTAGCTGATCAGCCCGCCCAGGAACGCGATGTCGGCGCCCGCCCGGAACGGCACGTGCATGTCGGCGACCGCCGACGTCCGCGTGAACCGCGGGTCGACGTGGATGATCTTGGCGCCGCGGCGCTTCGCCTCCATCACCCACTGGAAGCCCACGGGGTGGGCCTCCGCCATGTTCGATCCCTCGATGACGATGCAGTCGGAGTGGATCAGGTCCTGCTGGAAGTTCGAGGCCCCTCCGCGGCCGAAGCTGGTCCCCAGACCGGGGACGGTGGCGCTGTGTCAAATACGCGCCTGGTTCTCCACCTGGATCGCGCCGAGCGCCATGAACAGCTTCTTGATGAGGTAGTTCTCCTCGTTGTCCAGCGTCGCGCCGCCGAGGCTCGAGAAGCCCAGCGTGCGCCGCAGGACGCGGCCCTCGTCGTCGGTGTCCTGCCAGCCGCGGCGGCGGGCGTCGATGACCCGGTCGGCGATCATGTCGACCGCCGTGTCGAGGTCGAGGTCCTCCCACTCGGTGCCGTACGGCCGGCGGTACTTGACCGTCGTGACGCGGCTGGGGCTCGTCACCAGCGAGGTCGACGCCGACCCCTTGGGACACAGCCGCCCGCGGGAGACCGGCGAGTCGGGGTCGCCCTCGATCTGGGTGACGCGCCCGTCGCGGACGTAGATGTTCTGGCCGCAGCCGACCGCGCAGTACGGACAGACCGACTTGACGACCTCGTCGGCCTCGTCGGTGCGCGGGCCGAGCGCCTTCGTACGGGGGCTCTCGACCGCAGCGCCGCGGGCCAACGGGTCGGACCCCGTCGCCTGTCGGAACATCGGCCACTCACCGAGCCAGGTGCGGACACCCAAGGGAACTCCCAGTTGCCGTGGTGGTGGTGCGGCCCGCTGGTCTGCAGGCCCCTGGGCGGAACGTTGGCGGAGGCGGACGGGAATCGAACCCGCCTGGCCGAGATACCCGGCCACGTCGGTGTTGAAGACCGCGGGGCCCACCAGGAACCCTGACGCCTCCGCGCGTGAGCCTAGGCACCCCCCGACCCGCACGCAGCGTGGCCCGGCCGGGACGTTCACGGGCGACCCACATCGGGAAGATCAGCCCGCGTGTGGACCGGTACCGACACGCGCCTCGTGGTCACCGCCGTGGCCGTCGTCGCCCTCGTCATCGTCCTGATCACCTCGCGCCTGCGCCTGCACGCCTTCCCGGCGCTGATGACCGGCTCGCTCGTGCTCGGCCTGGTCGCCGGGCTCGGCCCGACGAAGACCGTGGAGTCGTTCACCGACGGCGTCGGCGGCACGCTCGGCGACGTCGGCGTGGTCCTCGGCCTGGGGACGATGCTCGGCAAGCTGCTCGCCGACTCCGGCGGCGCCGACCTGCTCGCCGACGTCCTGCTGCGCCGCTCGGGCCACCGGATGCTGCCGTGGGCGGTCGCGCTGCTCGCGATGGTGCTCGGCATCCCGCTGTTCTTCGAGATCGGCGTGGTGCTCGTCCTGCCGATCGTGTTCACCGTGGCCGTGCGCCTCGACCGCGAGCAGGGCCACGAGGGCGGCCGGGACGCCGACGGTCGCTCGACGATCCTGCGGGTCGGCATCCCCGCCCTCGCCGGCCTCTCCGTGCTCCACGCCTTCGTCCCGCCGCACCCGGGCCCGCTCGTCGCCGTCGACGCGCTCGGCGCCGACCTCGGCCTGACGCTCGTCGTCGGCCTCGTCCTCGCGATCCCGACGGTGGCGATCGCCGGGCCGCTCTTCGCCCACTACGCGTCGCGGTGGGCGCACGCCGAGCCGCCGGTGGCCCTCGTCCGGACGGGCGGCGGCAGTTCCGGCGGCTCGGGCTCCGGCGGCGGCGTCGACCTCGACGACGGTCCCGGTCCCGACGACGCTGCCGGTCCCGACGACGACCGCCGCCCGCCGCCGACGCTGGCCGCGACGCTGCTGACGATCCTGCTGCCGGTGGTGCTCATGCTCGTGCGCACCGTCGCCGAGGTCGTCCTCCCCGACGGCTCGGGCGCGCGATCGGTCGCCGAGTTCGTGGGCGAGCCGATCGTCGCGCTGCTGCTGGCCCTGCTGCTCGCCACCTGGACCTTCGGCTTCCGCCGCGGCCTCACCGGCTCCGAGGTGGGCTCGCTGATGTCGGCGGGGCTCGTCCCGGCCGCCTCGATCCTCGTCATCATCGGCGCCGGCGGCGGATTCAAGCAGGTGCTCGTCGACTCCGGCATCGGCGACTCGCTCGCCAAGGCCGCCACCGGCGCCGGCATCCCGGTGCTGATTCTGGCCTGGACGGTGGCGGTGCTCATCCGGCTCGCCACCGGCTCCGCCACCGTGGCGACGGTGACCGCCGCGGGCATCGTCGCGCCCGTCCTCGCCGCGGAGCCCTCGGTGTCCCCGGTGCTGGCCGCGCTCGCCGTCGGGGCCGGCTCGGTGTTCTTCTCCCACGTCAACGACGCCGGCTTCTGGCTCGTCCGCGAGTACTTCGGCATGTCGGTCCGCGACACGTTCCGCACGTGGTCGGTGATGGAGACGCTGGTGTCGGTGGTCGGCCTCGTGACCGTGCTGGTGGCGAGCCTCGTTGTCTGACCGGACCGTGCTGGCGGTCGACGTCGGTACCACCTCCACCAAGGCCGTCCTGTTCACGACGAGCGGGGTGGTCCTGGGCGAGGGCGACGCCGGCTACCCGCTCGCCGAGCCCGAGCCGGGGGCCGCCGTGCAGGACCCGGAGGCGGTCTGGGAGGCCGTCGGCGACGCGGTCCGCGAGGCCGCCGACGGCGCGCACCCGGAGGTCGTCTCCTTCTCCGCGGCCATGCACGGGCTGCTCGGCGTCGACGCGGGCGGCGATCCGGTCGGCCCCCTGCTCACCTGGGCCGACTCCCGGGCGGCCGGTGTCGCCGCCGAGCTGCGCGCCGACGGCACGGCCCTCGGGCTGCACCGCCGCACCGGCACGCCGGTGCACTCGATGAGCCCCCTGGTCAAGCTCGCGTGGCTGCGTCGGGAGCGGCCCAGCCTGCACGCCGCGGCCGCGCGCTGGGGCGGGGTGAAGGAGTTCGTCGTCGGGCGGGCGACGGGGGAGCGGTCCACCGACGCCTCCTGCGCGTCCGGCACCGGGCTGATGGCCCTCGGGACCCGCTCCTGGGACGACGAGGCCCTCGACCTCGCCGGCGTCACCGCGGACGCCCTCGACCCGATCGTCGACACCACGGCCGTCGTCGGGACCCTCACCGAGCGGGTCGCCCGCGACTGGGGCCTGCCCTCCGGGGTGCCCGTCGTGGCCGGCGCCGGCGACGGCCCGCTGGCGAACCTCGGCCTCGGCGCCGTGCGCCCCGGGGTGCTCGCCTGCTCGATCGGCACCAGCGGAGCCCTGCGCCTCGCGGTCGACCGGCCCGGCGTCGACCCCCGCGGCCGCGCCTTCTGCTACGAGCTCACCGCCGAGCGCTGGGTGATCGGCGGCGCGGTCACCAACGGGGGCGTGGTGCTCGACTGGGCCACCGAGGCGCTCGGCGCCGACGTGTCCACCCTCCTCGCGGAGGCCGCCGAGGTCGCGCCCGGCGCCGACGGCCTGCTCGCGATCCCGCACCTGCTCGCCGAGCGCGCCCCGCGCTGGGACGGCGGCGCAGGCGGCGTCTTCGTCAACCTGCAGCGCTCCCACGGACGCGGCCACCTCGCGCGCGCCCTGCTCGAGGGGGTCTGCCTGCAGCTGCGCCTGGTGCTCGACTCCCTGCGCGACGCCGGGATGGCCGTCGAGGAGGTCCGCGCGACCGGCGGGTTCGCGCAGAGTCCCTTCTGGCGCCAGCTGCTCGCGGACGTCCTCGGAACGCCCGTCGGCTACCCGGGCGACCACCAGGGCTCGGCGTACGGGGCGGCGCTGCTCGGCATGCAGGGGGTGGGCCTGCTCGACCCCGGTGCGGAGGCCCTCGCCGCGGCCGCCGACCACGTGGAGATCGAGGAGACCCTCGTCCCCACCGACGCCGCGGCGGTCTACGCCGACCGGCGGGAGCTCGTCGAGCAGGTGCACGACCAGCTGGCCGACGTGGTCGCCCGGCTGACCGGGCGGCCGCGCTGACCGCGCTGACCGCGACTACGCCTGGGCGTCCGCCGCCTCCTCGAGCTCCACCAGCGACTCCTCGAGGAAGCCGAGCAGGCGCTGCAGCCGCGGCACGCTGCGGCGGTCGCCCGTGAGCCCGAACTCCATGTTGTCGGCGTAGGAGAAGACGGTCATGTTGAGGGCCTGGCCGTCGAGCGGGACCGACAGCGGGTACATCCCGCTCATCTTCGCGCCCTCGAAGTAGAGCGGCGCCTTCGGACCGGGGACGTTCGAGATGATCAGGTTGAACCCGGGGTTGAGCAGCGACGAGAGGCCCGGCACGGTGCCGAGCGGCAGCGGCGCCGCGACCGCGAGCGACAGGGCCGCCACCGCCATCGGGTCGCGATGGTCGAGGTGGCCCTTGGCCGCCCGGCCGGAGGCCTTGATGCGCTCGAGGCGGGTGGCGGCGTCGGGCTCGTCGGTCGCGAGGGTCACGAGGATCGCGCCGAGCTGGTTTCCCTCGCCGGTGGTGCCGAGCGAGACCGGCAGCGCCGCCACGAGCGGGCGCTCGGGCAGCGCGTCGAGCTCGAGCATGTAGCGGCGGAGCGCGCCGGAGCACATCGCGAGGACGATCTCGTTGACGGTCGAGCCGGTCCGCTCGCGCACCCGCTGGATGCGCTTGATCGGCCACGACTCGGCCGCGAACCGGCGGGCCCCGGTGATCGGCACGTTGAACATGCTGTGCGGCGCCTCGAAGGGCAGCGCGGTGTCGCGGTGCGCGAGGCCGTCGTACACGGCGCTGCCGAGCGCGGTCCCGGCCTCGATCGCGGAGCCGGCCGTGCGCACGGTGCCGGTGACCACCGAGGACACCGCGTTGATGCCGTCGGTGACGGCCGCCCCGACCCGCTCCAGGGCGCCCTGCTCGCTGCGGGCGACCTCGGTGCTCGGCGCCTTCTTCCGCCGCGAGCGGGGGTCGACCTGCCAGAAGGGCGGCAGGTTCCGGGTCTCGGGGTCGGTCGCGAGGGTCTTCTGCAGGTGCTTGATGCCCGTGACGCCGTCCATCATCGCGTGGTGGACCTTCTGGTAGATCGCGAAGCGATCGCCCTCAACGCCCTCGATGAGGTGGAACTCCCACAGCGGCCGGTGCCGGTCGAGCAGGGTCCCGTGCAGGCGGGAGACGAGCTCGAGCAGTTCGCGGATGCGGCCCGGGCGGGGGAGCGCGGACAGCCGGACGTGGTACTCGATGTCGAGGTCGGGATCGGTCTCCCAGCCCCACTGGCCGAGGGTCCCGACGGTGCGCACCGCCCGGCGCGCGAACGTCGGCGCCACCTCGTTCGACGAGACGAGCCGGCGGTGCAGGTCCCCGAGGAAGTCGGGCCCGGCGTCCTCGGGCCGGTCGAAGAGCAGGAGCGAGCCGACGTGGGTCGGTCGCTCCCGGGACTCCGCGAGCAGGAACATCGAGTCCCGGAACGACATCGCACCCATGTGCACGATCCTCTCGCGGCAGGTCGGTGGTGGCTAGGACGTGCCGGATCGCCCGACGGAGCCGTCGGAAGTTGGCGATCTTCGTGATGCCCGTCTCACCGGGGCCCGAAACAGTCCGCGACGGTCTGACTCAGGGCCGCGTCGAGCTCCTCCAGCGACCCCACCTCGACGCCGCCACTGCGCCGCACGACCGCCCCGATCATGAGGTTGTAGCGCAACCCCTCCTCCCCGCCCTGGCGCAGGTCGTTCCGGTACGCGACCACCGGCTTTCCGTGCGCCGCCGCCCACGCGACCTCGACGACCGTCCCGTTGTCGGGCGGCTCCTGGTCCAGGCACGCGACGACGAGGTCGCTGCGCTCGGCGATCGAGGCGAGGTGCACGTCGCCCAGCGCGAGCCACCGCTGCGCGGGGTCGGCCTCGTCGGGCAGGTCCGCCTCCCACGGGTCGATCACGTCCACGTGGCGCCGCACCACGGGCAGGAGCCGCTCGGCGTAGAAGAGCCGGGTCGACTCGGCGAACCCGTACGGGCTGGCGACGTAGGCGGTCGGGCGCATGGCCGCGATGATCCAGGGGTGCGCGTGGTGGTGACGGGAGCGGGCGGGTTCGTCGGGTCGGTCGTCGCGCGCGCCTTCGCGGCGGCCGGCCACGAGGTGGTCGGGTTCGCGCGCTCGGCCTCGCGGGTCCCGGCGGGGGTGGAGGCGTTCGTCGGGGACGTGCTCGACGAGGCGGCGGTCGCGGCCGTCGTGGGGGGCGCCGACCTCGTGTGCCACCTCGCCGCCCGGGTGCGGGTGCGGGAGTCGCGCACCGACCCGCTCGGCTACTGGCGCACCAACCTCGGGGGCACCCGGTCCGTCCTCGCCGCCCTCCCGGCCCACGCCCGCCTGGTCCTCGCCTCGACGTGCGCGGTCCACGCGGTGTCCGACGACCCGATCGACGAGGACGCGCCCCTGGCCCCCGCGAACCCCTACGCGGCGAGCAAGCTCGCGGCCGAGCTCCTGGCGCGCGACGTCGCGCTCGCCGGTGGCCCCGGCGTCGTGTGCCTGCGCGCCTTCAACGTGGCGGGCCCGGGCGACCGGGACA
Organism: Actinomycetospora atypica; assembly: GCF_042653685.1. NCBI lineage: Bacteria > Bacillati > Actinomycetota > Actinomycetes > Pseudonocardiales > Pseudonocardiaceae > Actinomycetospora > Actinomycetospora atypica. Next base: position 28,886 of record NZ_JBHSIV010000046.1, read on the forward strand.
TGTCCCGCGTGGTGCCCGCCCTCCTGGCCAACGTCAGCGATGGCACGTCGCAGACATCTGACGTCAGGGATCCGCCACGCTCGTTCACGGTCAACGGCGACGGCTCGGCCGTCCGCGACTACCTCCACGTCGCCGACCTGGCCGACGCGGTGCTCGCCGCCGCGACCGTCGCCGAGCCGGGCACGTGGCGCGCCTTCACGGTCGGCTCGGGCCGGGGGACCTCGGTCGCCGAGCTGATCGCCACGGTGGAGCGGGTCACCGGGCGCCCGGTCGACGTGCGGTACGGACCCGCGGCCGACGAGCCCGCCCGGCTGGTCGCCGATCCGTCCCGCGCACGGGACGAGCTCGGCTGGGAGCCCCGGCGCTCCGACCCCGGGCGGATCGTCGCCGAGGCGTGGCAGGCGGTGCGGCCCTGACGGCGGCGCCCCCGGCAGGACTCGAACCTGCGACCAAGGCATTAGAAGTGCCTTGCTCTGTCCAGCTGAGCTACGGGGGCCGACTGCGACCAGCGTAGTGGTGGCCCCGTCCCGCGCACTCCCGGATATCGCTCCGGCGGCACCGTGTCGGTGCGGGCACCTGCTCGACGGTCGAGCTCCGCTGCGCTGCGTCTCCTACCCTCGAGGGCGTGACCCGAGCGACCCCCACCGACGCCGGCCGCCCGCCGGGCGCCGAGGCCCCGCGGCCACCGTCGGCGACCGCGTCCGTCCTGGGTCAGGTCCTGCCCGGGATCGCCGTCGCGGCGGTCGTCGCGCTCGCCCTCACCGCCCTGTCGGGGCCCGAGACCTACGCGCGGCTCGGCCTGCCCGACCCGGGTGCCGTCGTGACCTACGGCCTGCCCGTCCTGCGAGCGCTCACCGAGTCCGCGGCCGTGGTGACGGTCGGCTTCCTCCTGCTCGCCGCCGTCCTCGTCCCGCCGTCGGGCCTGTCGTGGCTCGGCGCCGACGGGTACCGCGCCGTCCGCATCGCGTCGTGGTGCGCGGCTGCGTGGGCGGCGGGGGCGCTCGTGACGACGGTCCTCGCGGTCTCCGACGCCTTCGGGCGCCCGGTGTCCGTGGTCCTGCGCGGCTCCACGCTGAGCGAGTCGCTGACCGGGCTCCCGACCGCGCGGCTCTGGCTCGTCACCGCGGGCCTCGCCCTGGTCTGCCTCGTGCTCTGCCGCCTCGCCCTGTCCTGGGGCACGTCGGTGGCCGCTCTGGGGGTCGCCGTCGTCGGGTTCCTCCCGGCGGCCTTCGGTGGCCACTCCGGCGCCGGCGGCGGTCACGACATCGCGATGTCGAGCATGGCCCTGCACGTCCTCGCCGCCGCCCTGTGGATCGGCGGGCTCGTCGCGGTCCTCGTGCACGCGCTCGTGCGCGGCGCCGACCTGACGACGGCCCTCACCCGGTTCTCCGCGCTGGCCCTCGGCTGCTGGGTGGTCCTGGCGGTCTCGGGGGTGCTCAACGCGGTGCTGCGGGTGGCACCCGACGCGCTGCTCACGAGCACCTACGGCGCCCTGCTGCTGGTGAAGATCGGGGCGCTGGTGCTCCTCGGCGTGTTCGGAGCGGCGCACCGCACCCGGACGATGCCCGAGGTGGCCGCCGGGTCGCGCGCGGGGCTCGTGCGCCTCGGCGGGGTCGAGACGCTGATCATGTTCGCGACCGTGGGCGTCGCGGTGGCGCTCGGCCGCACCCCTCCGCCCGAGATGACCGAGGCGCTGCCCACCCGGGTCGAGGCGCTGCTCGGGTACTCCCTCGACGGCCCGCTCGACCTGCCCGGGCTCGTCACCGCCGCCCGGCCCGACCTGCTGCTGGGGACCGCGGCGGTGGTGGCGGCCGTCGCCTACCTCGTGGGGGTGCGGGTCCTACGCCGTCGAGGCAGCGGCTGGCCCCCGGGCCGCACCGCCGCCTGGCTGGCGGCCTGCGCGGTCCTGCTCGTGGTCACCTCGTCGGGCATCGGGCGCTACGCCCCGGCGCAGTTCAGCCTGCACATGCTCCAGCAGGTCGCGGCGCTCGTCGTCGTCGGACCGCTGGCCGTGCTCGGCAGGCCGGGCCGGCTCGTGGCGGCCGTACGGCCGCGCACCGACGGCCCGCCCGGGGTCGAGCAGTGGGGGTCGGGGCTCGGGCGCACGTCGGTGGGCCGGTTCCTGACGACGCCCCTGGTCGCCACGCTCCTGCTCGTCGCCACCCCGTGGGTGCTCGACGCGGGAGGACTGTTCGACCTGTTGGTGCCCGAGCACGCCGGACACCTGGCCATGACGGGGTGGGCCGTCGCCGTCGGCGCCGTCTTCGCCCACGTCGTCCTGACGGTCGGCGGCCCACCGCGGGCCGCCCGCACGACGATGGTCGTGGTCGCCGCCCTGGGGTTGGTCGCGCTGGCCGTGACGATCGCGCGGTCGACGGAGATCGTCGGTGGGGCCTACTTCACGCAGCTCGGTCTCTCCTGGATCGATCGGCCGGATGACCAGGTGGTCGGGGCCGTCGTGCTCGGCCTGGGCGCGGTCCCTCTCCTCGCCCTGCTGCTCGCCGTCGGGCGTCACGAGGCGTCGCAGGCGGTCTGACCAGGGGCTTCGCCGGTAGGCACCCCCCCTGTTCACGGGCGATTCGGCCGGGCGTAGTGTTCTCATCGCTCCCGGGGAACGGACGCGAACAGCGGCCGGCCGGGGGAACGGAACTCAGAGGTTGTCCTCGAGGGTCCGGTACAGTCGAAGACCGAAGCCACGCCCTCCGCGAGAGCGGAGCGAGACGGGCTTCGACGGTCGCTCCTTCGGGCGGGCCGCGCCCGGGATTCGAACCCCCGGATACGCCCCCGAAACGATCGTGTACAGTGGGAATCACCGCGAAAGAGATCGCCGGGATCGGCGCTTCGAATCGTGTGTGGTCGTCCTTTGAGAACTCAACAGTGTGCTGACGTTTTGTTTGTTTTGGCC